>PMBV01000392.1 GCA_003153055.1 Myxococcales bacterium | reverse complement strand
CACAAGTATGTGGAGGAAGGGCACAAACGGGGTGGCGTGGCGATACGGATAGACCATTGACCCCCACCCCAGCCCACGGGTGGACGAGCCACGGCTGGCCTTGCTTCGCGACGAGGGCGATGTACGATTTCTTCACTGGTTTGCCTTGATCCCGGGGCAAATCGAGCCGCCGGGGCCATCAGTGTCGCGTCGATGTCCGGACCACTACGACGATCGGCTCCCCCAGACCAGGCCGGCGACCCATCCGCCGAGGCCTTGCTCGACGACGTGCCACGCGCCGTTCTTGAAGACGTATGCGATTGAGCCTCCGTGCGCACCCGCCATCGCGAGCTCGTGGGGGAACACCCACAGCACTCCGATGACCGCGCCGATGACGGCACCGTCCAACGCGGGCCGGCTCCCGTCGCTGGCGCGCCGATAGAGGTAGGTCATGAGGCCCGCCAGCACGAAGTAGGCGACGAGCATCAGGCCCAGCCCGTCGTGGTGCGCCGCTTGGTCGGCGTACAGGCTCGGCAAGACCAGGTTGTGCCAGAGGCCGGCGATCACCCACATAGAGAGAGCCGACGCCGCGACCGCCATCACGTACCTTCTGAGGTTCATCTGCTGCTTCCTTTCGCTCGAGTGTCTGAACACTTGTCCGCTACCGGACAAGTGTCTTAATGATGCTCAGGCGTATGGGTGGTGACCAGCGACGACGTGCGGAATGTCGTCCGAGACAGGACAACTGCGGCGAGTTTGTCTGGAGGCAGCGTGCAGCGATCGGCCGGACGGCAAGTGAATCGCACCAAGGTGGCGTTGAGACAGGCCCTCCTCTCGCTGATTGCGCGAAAGGGCTACGACCGCATCACCGTGCAGGAACTGGTCGAACGCGCCGACGTTGGCCGAGCGACCTTCTATTCGCACTACGCCGACAAAGACGACGTGCTGCGAGAGAACCTGGCCGCGCTGGGCGAGCGCATCCGGGAGCAGACCAACGAGGTGAGAGCCGCCGGTGGGCGCGGCCCACTCGCCTTCAGCTTGCCTATGCTCGAGCACGTGGCAGAGGTGAAACCCATGTTTACCGCGCTGCTCGGCAAGAGGGGCTCGCCCACGGTGCGGCAGCTGTTCCTGGACATTCTCAGCGACCTCATCGCCGAGGAGCTGCCAGACGAAGAGGCGAACCTGCCGGCGCCGCGAAGCGCGGTGGTGCAGTTTCTGGCCGCGGGGTTCCTCGCAGTCGCACGCTGGTGGATCGTCGAAGCGCCGCAGCGGAGCGCCCGCGAGGTGCACGAAATCTACCTTGGGTTGGCGGCGCCGAGCCTCAGGCGCTGAGCCACCTCGTCGTGTCTCGAGGGAGAAGGGGGGTTCCACTCTTCGCGGAAACTCCGTGATGCTCGAGGTCGAGGCGCCTCGAAGACGGCCGCGACGAGCACACGCCCCACACACCATCGACTCCGAAAGGAATGCGAGCGCGCCGTGCGCTGAGCGCCTCGCGCCTCCGCTGGTGGCTCTATACCTTTCGGTATAAGCTGCGGCTCCATGGATGGCGCCGCCAGCGACAACCGCACGGAGTTGTTGGACTGCGCTCTGCGACTCTTCGTGGCGCACGGGTACGACGGCGTCGGCGTCCAGCAGATCGTCGCCGCCGCGGGCGTGACGAAGCCGACCCTCTACCACTACTTCGGCAGCAAGCTGGGGCTCCTCGAGGCGCTCCTCGACGCGCACCTCGGCGGCCTGTACGCCGAGCTCGAGGGCGCGGCGGCCTACCACCACGACCTCTCGCTGACGCTGGCTCAGCTCGCCCGCTCGACGTTTGCCTTCGCCCGAGCGCACCCCGACGCCTACCGCCTCCACCTGTCGCTCTGGTTCGCCCCTGCCCAGAGCCAGGCCTCGCGCGCCGCCGCCCGCTTCCATCAGCGGCAGTTCGCGTTCATCGAAGGGCTCTTCCGCGATGCCGCCCGCGACCACGGCAACATGAAGGGCCGACACCAGGCCTACGCCGCGACCTACCTGGGGATGCTCAACACCTACGTCGGTCTGGCGCTCAACGGCTACACCGCCCTCAACGACGCGCTGGTGCGCCAGTCCGTGCACCAGTTCATGCACGGCATCTTCTCGTGAGGTGAGCCGTGCACCGCCCGTCGATCGCCCCACCCGATCTCGGGGCGCTATACCGAACGGTATATTCTACTCGGCGGCTCAACGAAAGGAGCGCCCAGCCATGCAGAGCCTGAGAGACAAGGTCGTGGTGATCACGGGAGCAGCCTCGGGGATCGGGCGAGCGCTGGCGGTGGCCATGGCGGCAGAGGGTGCCAAGCTCGCCCTCGTCGACCAGGATGTCGCCGGCCTCGCCGAGACGAGGGCCGAGTGCGCGAGCGCGCCGGCGGTCGAGACCCTGCGAGTCGACGTCGCGCGGCGGGAGGAGGTCGAGAGGCGAGCCTGGTGAACGTCTCGAGCGTCTACGGGCTGATCGGCGTGCCGGGGCAAGCGGCCTACTGCGCCAGCAAGTTGGCGGTGCGGGGCTTCACCGAGGCGGTCCGCCAGGATCTCCGCGGGACGCAGGTGGCCGTCACGCTCGTCTTCCCCGGGGGTGCGCGGACGAACATCGTCCGGCGCTCGCGGTCCGACAGCTCGCTCCCCACCGCCTCGGAAGAGCGGCTGCGTCAGCCATTCGAGCAGTCGTTGCGTAGCTCACCCGAGGGCGCGGCGAAGGTCATCCTCCGAGGAATTCGCATCGCGAGGAACGACGGGGCGACGCCGGTGTGGGATCGTCGCCCCGGGGGGACGGGAGACACATCGATGTGACGCGTCAGACGCAGGTGTCGATCGGTGTGACGCGAGACGCTCAGTCGTGGGCCGCCGGAGCGACCTCGAGCATCGACGCGATGACGTTCAGCTGCTCGTTCGCCTCGGGGTAGCGCCCATTGATCAGATGAGAGAGGTGGCGATGGTGCAGTACTTCGGAAGCCACCTCCAAGTCACTCCTCACCGTCATGTGCTGGTGGCCGAGGCGGTGTGGGATGGAGGCGGCCAACAAAGGCCAGGTTCCCCACCCAGTGGAAGACGGCAACGGGCCCATGCACCACGAGGAGCAGCGGGAGCAGCACGTGCCGCCCCCGCCGCCAGAGGTAGTGCGACGCCGGCTGGCGCGAAGTCAACCCAGAGGCGTCACTCGTGAATGGCGTTCTGCCCGTGCTGAACTGGTCGGACCAGTTGAGGCCGGGCGTCTCGCGCTTCGCTCAGCTGCACAGCACCGTCGGCAGCAGGCGCTGCATGCGCTCGCGCAGCGTCGCCGGCGCCCGCCACTCGCCGCCCGCCTGAAAGACCCGGGCGACTCGACGCAGTGCCTCGAGTTCGGCCATCGCGAGCGAAGCGTCTTCGCGCATGCCGAGGTCTCCCGTCGCGAGCGCACTGAAGGGCAGTCGCGACCCGGTCAAGCCCTGCGCTCTCTTCCCCGCCACCTGGCGCTCGCAGCGGCAGGCGGTGGCAGCGTTCACTTCTCCGCACTTCGCTTGCAGGAACGTGCCGAGGCGCGAGCGCGCTCGCGAGAGCCGCTGCCGCATCGCGTCGTGAGACACGCCCGCCAGCTCCGCGGCCTCTCCAGCCGCGAAGCCCAAGAAGTCCACCAGCACCAGCATCAGGCGATCTTCTCGAGACAGCATGAGCAGCATGCCCTGCGTGCAAGACAGCCGCACCTCGATGGCGAGGGCGCGATCTTCAGGCGTCGTCGGCGGCAGCCTTGCGCCGAAGGCGAGCCCCCGCTCGAGCAGCGCGGCGAACGCCTCTTCGTCGAGAGAGCGCTCTTCCGCACGGCTCTTCTTCACTGCCAGCACGTGGCGCACTGCGATCTGGTGTACCCAGGTCGAAAGCGCGCTGCGGCCCTCGAAGCTGCCGAGGTTCGTCACCACCTTCACCAGCACGTCCTGCGCCGCGTCTTCCGCGTCGCTCGGGTCGCCCAGCATGCGCAGGCAGAGACGGTACACCGGCGTCTCGAGACGCCGACACAACGTCGACAGCGCAGCGCCGTCGCCCTTCACCGCCAGGGAGGCCAGCGCGCCCAGTTCGTCTGCCTCGCTCATTGCGCCGCCTCATGCCACGAGAGCACCCACTCTGCGAAGCGCGCCGGCGCTTCGAGTTCAGGCGAGTGCCCGCAGCCTTCGAAGCGAATCAGGTCGGCGCCGGGCACCGAGACCTCCAGCTTGGACCGACGGTGGGTTCTGTCTCTCGTGCCCCAGAGCACCGCCGTCAGCACGGGGAGCCTGCCGGCTTCTGGCGCTTCGCTGCGCTCGAGGCCCTGCATGATGGACGCGAGACAGAAGCACCCTCCGGCGCCGAAGGCCTCGTCCGCGGCGCGCTGAAAGGGTTCGCGAAAGCGGCGGTCGCCGGTGCTGGCCGCGTACCAGCGCTTGGCGAGGCGGCGGCGGCTCACCGTCACCAGGGCTTGACCGACGAGCGGAGTTCGAATGACGCGGTTGGGGTCTACGCCGTCGGCCCACCTCGCCAGGTCGCCCCAGCTCGGCACCTGTGGAAGCACGACCCGCTCGACGAGTAGGGGCTGACGCCGCGCGAGGGCCTGGGCGACGAAGCCGAGGTAGCAGGGGAAGATGAGCGTGCGCGGCCCCACCGCTTCGAGCAACTCAGCGCCGACGCGCGCGAAGGCATCGAGCGTGAACTCGAATCCGCGGGCTGGGCTCGAGGCGCCGGTGCCGGGTGGCTCGAACACCACGATGTCCGCGCGGCCGGCGAGCTCGCCCACGAGCGCGTCGTAGTGCTCGATGACGTTGGGGCAGTCGCAAGCGAAGAGCAGGCGCGGGCCAGCTGACGAGGGCGCCCGCCGCACGCGAAGTCGTCCTCCGCTGGTGTCGAACATCGAGAGCCCGGGCCTCGAGTGGAGCGCACGGTCTTCGCGTACGCGCCCGGCCTGGCCCAGGAAAGGAAGGGTGTCTACCCACGTCGCTCGTAGAAGTTCGCTCATGCTTGCTTGGAGCGTGGATCGAGGTGAAGTGTGACCGCGGAGAGGGGTGGCGGTTGATGCGGGCGCTGGAGGCCCAGGTGCGGGTGGCCGAGGCGACGGGTGAAGTGGAGTTGGAGCTCATCAACTTCGCCATCGAGGCCGGCGCCCAGGTGGCGGCACGAGTACCAGGCAGGAGGCGGTGCTGGCCGAGGGCCCTGTCGACCGACACGTCATCAAGGGGACCCTGTTCCGGAGACGTGGCACCCGCATCACCTTCACCGAGGAGCCACCGGTACCGGAGGTGAAGAGGGAGCCACCCGGCGGCCGGCGATGGTGGCGCGAATGCTGGCGCTCGCCCACTACCTGCAGGGGGGCCATCGGCCGGGCGAGGACAACTTCCCGGCCGCCGCATTGGGCCGTGTAGTAGTTGTCGTACTTGCCCATCATGCCGCATGATGTGCACCGATCTTTACGAGGCCAGGGCAACGCCGAAGCGCTGTATTGTTGGCAGGCGAATTCCCAGCTACTAAGAAAGATGACCATTGCTAGTCAATGGTTCGTCGCCTTGATGCTTGCATTCACTATTTCCTGTCGCGAGGGGGCTGGGCCCATGGGAAATCAATTGGGTGCAGCCGGTCTCAGATCCAGGCTGGTCGAGAGAATTCGATCGGTTGTGTGAGCGCGACCCGCGGACGCAACGACCTTGTTGCGGCGGCGCGAGGATAGCGGCAGGTTCGGGCGATGTGGCAACGCACCCAACGCCCGAAGTCAACGTCAGGGACGAAGACGCGCTTGGCACCCGAGGAGCTTCGAACTCGACTTGAGAGTGCCAGGCTCGACTTGCGCGCCCTTTATCGAACACTGGACCGACTGCTGCTGACACAGGACCTTCCAGCCGAGTTGGTTCGTTTGCAGGAACTCGATGCAGATTACGCAGAGGCGCTCTGGGTCCTGGACCAGCCACGAGGGGCCTTCGACCTGACCGCGATGACGAGGGACACGCTGGAGTCGCTCGCGCGGCTGCCTGCCGTGCGAGGCAGCTTCGTCGCGTTGTTCGATGGCCCGACTGTTGAGGTTCTCGAGCAGCGCGTCCAGGCAACGCGGCGCGAGTTATCTCCGAGTGACGCCTATCTCGAAGTCCCTGGGAGAGACCCTTCGGTGCGATAGCAGTCAAATGGAGTCCATCGGGAAGCTGCCTGCGCCGAGCCTGGTGCGAAACGAGGAGGGCAGCGACGTCCAGGCCAGTGTCGCAACGCTGAAGGAGCAGCTCNNGACTTCAAGAGCTTCGAGGAGCGGCTCCGGGAATTGCTCTGGGCGTCGGGCCGAGCAGCCGTCACCCTGTTCCTGGCGTACCGACACGAGCGAAGCCCGGCAGCGGCGCACGTAGAGCGAGAGGGCCGAGCGTTCCGACCCGCACCGGCGCAGGCGCGGAATCTCAACACGATGTTCGGGGTGGTGCGGTACTGGCGGNNGCGAAGAAGGACCGCCACGGATTCCATCCGCTCGACGAAGAGCTTGGGCTGACGGGGACCGCATCAGTTTCAACCCGCTGGTGGTGGGGGCACGACTGGCGCTGAAGCTGGCCTTCGCGGAGGCGCGCTCAACGTTGGGCCTCTTCGTACCGAGTCCACCCTCGACCGAGGTCATCGAGCAGACGGTGCTGGGGCTGGGGCGACACACGGCCGCGTACTTCGAGAGCGCGCCGGCTCCTGCCGGCGACGGCGACCTCGGGACCGGCGCAGTCGAAGGCGCAATCAAGAACATCATCGGGAAGCGCTGCGACCACGGCGGAAGTAGGCGGCACGCAAATCATTCGGGTGCAGATCTTCTCAGCGATCACCCACGGCTTCAGCTCCCGCTGCCGCGAAGCGGCTTCGTTCAACATCTGTCAGATCCACGAACTGGGCGAGGAGGGCGGCCGGCACTTCATGGCCATGGAGTACCTTTGAAGCCCGAGAAGTGGCCTTCCACGCAGACAAGACAGGACGACCAAAGACGTCGGCACCGACACGTAGCGAACCGGTGAGCTGCTGCCCGTACGCTCAGGCCCGCGCGGTCGTCAGC
>PMBV01000140.1 GCA_003153055.1 Myxococcales bacterium | reverse complement strand
GCCGACCTCGAGAACCTGGTGAACGAAGCGGCCCTCTACGCCGCCCGCTCGAACCGCGAACGCGTCACCCGCCAGGACTTCGACCTGTCACGCGACAAGGTGCTGATGGGCCCTGAGCGGAAGTCGATGATCATGACCGAGCAAGAGAAGCGTCTCACCGCGGTGCACGAGGCTGGCCACGCGCTGGTCGGCAAGCTCATGCCGGGCTGTGATCCCGTGCACAAGGTCACCATCATTCCCCGTGGGCAAGCCCTGGGCGTGACCAGCTTCATTCCCACCGAGGACAAGCTCAGCTACTACCGCAAGAAGTTGATGGATCAGCTCTGCATGTCGCTGGGAGGCCGGGTCGCTGAGGAGCTCGTCTTTGGAGAGATCAGCTCGGGCGCGGCCAGTGACATCGAGCAGGTGACGAGCCTCTCGCGGGCCATGGTGATGCGCTGGGGCATGAGCGAGAAGCTGGGGCCCTTGTCCTTCGGGAGGAGCGAGGGAGAGGTGTTCCTGGGGCGCGATCTGGCGGCTCGATCCGACTACTCCGAGGAGACGGCGAGGCAGATCGACGTCGAGGTGCGGGGCATCGTGCTGGGGGCGTACGAGCGCAGCAAGGTGATCCTCCACGAGAACATCGAGACGTTGAAGCGCATCTCCGACGCCCTCATCGAGTACGAGACCATCGACGCGGCCGATCTCGAGACGCTGATCGCCGGTGGGCAGCTCACCCGTGAGAAGCCGCCGCCGCGGGTGACCTCGTCTCCGCCCAAGGACGAGAAGAAGAAGGACAAGCGGATCCTCGACGCGCTCGAAGGGCTCCCCGGCAAGATGGAGCCAGGCAACGCGTGATCTGGGCCCGGCCGCTGCCGGGTGACGGCATCGAGCCCGTGCTGGGTGTGCGAGCGGGCCTCTCGCTCGACGAGGGGCTCGGGTTGGCTCGTCGCCTCGAGCGGGTCGCGCTGTTGACGGGCCTCGATGAGCACGCCAGGGCGGTGCTCCGTCGAATCGTCGGCCCACGCTGGTTGGGCGGCGGGGGCGACGCCGGGTTGGTTCGAGTGTCGGAGGAGGCAGTGGAGGAGTGGCGCCCGGGCCTCGCCGACGATTCTCGCCTGGAAGACGCGTTCCGCCGCTTCCTCGCGCTCGATGCGCCGCTGCCGGTGACGAGCATCGGATCTCGCCGCTTCGAGTGGAAGACACGAACCTTCGTGATGGGCGTGGTGAACGTGACGCCTGACTCGTTCTCTGACGGGGGCCGGTTCATCAGCGTCGAGGCTGCCGCTGCCCACGGCGAGGCGTTGGTGGCAGCGGGAGCGGATCTCCTCGACATCGGCGGGGAGTCGACTCGCCCGGGTTCGGCCTCAGTCGACACCGAGGAGGAGCTCCGTCGAGTGGTTCCCGTCGTGGCGGCCCTGTCGCGGCGCCTGCCGCTGGTGCCCTTGTCGGTGGATACCTCGAAGCCCGAAGTGGCACGGAAGGCAGTGGAGGCTGGCGCCCAGCTGGTCAACGACATCACCGGCCTCGAGAGCGAGGCGATGCTGCGCGTGGTGGCTGAGCTGCGCGTGTGCGCCTGCGCGATGCACATGCAGGGCACCCCTCGCACCATGCAGCGCGATCCGACCTACGACGACGTGGTCGCCGAGGTGCTGGACTCGCTCGAAGCGAAGCTGCGGCGGGCCGAGGCCGCTGGCATCGAGCGGCACCGCGTGCTGGTCGACCCGGGGATCGGTTTCGGCAAGACGCTCGAGCACAACCTCTTCCTGCTCAAGCACCTGGCCTCGCTGCGGCTGCTGGGGGCTCCGGTGCTACTGGGGCCGAGCCGCAAGGCCTTCCTCGGGGCGCTCACCGGAGGCAAGCCACCCGAGGCCCGCGACGTGGCGACCGCGGCTTCGGTGGCGGCCGTCGCGGTGAGCCGTGGGGCCGACGTGGTGCGAGTGCATGATGTAGCCTCGACTCGCGACGCGGTGGCGGTGGCCGACGCCGTGGCGCGCGCGAGCGCAGGTGGGCGACGTTTCCTCCGCTGATGAGCCGCCCGGTTTCCGAGGTGTTGGGCGCATGGGTCAGGTCAGTCTCCCGGGTCCGAGAGCGTGGGGGGTGCGGCTGGCACTTCGAGGCATGATCAGGCCCGAGGCCGGTGTATGAGACCCCTCATGGCGGAAACGAGTCACCCGAAGCTCTTTGGCACTGACGGCGTGCGCGGCGTCGCGAACGTCTTCCCCATGACGGCGGAGATCGCCATGCAACTGGGGCGGGCGCTGGCCTACATCATTCGCAACGGCCCCCATCGCCACCGCGTCATCATCGGGAAGGACACGCGCCTCTCGGGGTACATGCTGGAGCACGGGTTGGCGTCGGGCATCATGTCGATGGGCGTGGACGTGGCTCTGGTGGGGCCCATGCCGACGCCGGCCATCGCCCACTTGACGAGGTCGATGCGGGCCGACGCTGGGGCGGTCATCTCGGCCAGCCACAACCCCTACCAAGACAACGGTATCAAGTTCTTCTGGCGCGACGGCTTCAAGTTGCCCGACGAGACCGAGGCGAAGATCGAGACGTTGATCTTCGAGAAGTCTCTCGACTCGTTACGCCCCACCGCCACCAAAGTGGGAGGGGCCATTCGGCTCGACGACGCCCGCGGCCGGTACATCGCGGCCCTCAAGGGCACCTTCCCCGGGGAGCTGACGCTCGAGGGGCTCAAGCTGGTGGTCGACTGTGCCAACGGAGCGGCCTACCGGGTGGCCCCTGATGTCCTCACCGAGCTGGGCGCCAAGGTGATTGAGCTGGGGGTGGAGCCCGACGGAAAGAACATCAACGCGAAGTGCGGCGCCCTCTACCCCGAGGGGCTCCAGAAGGCGGTGCTCAAGCACAAGGCTCACCTGGGCCTGGCGCTCGACGGAGACGCCGACCGGCTCATCGTCGTCGACGAGAAGGGCAAGGTCGTCGACGGTGACGCCATCATGGCCATCTGCACCGGTGAGTTGATCGCTCGCCAAGAGCTGAAGAAGAAGACGCTGGTGGCCACCGTCATGAGCAACATCGGCCTCGAGCGGGCCGTGGCTCGCTGGGGCGTCAAGGTGGTGCGCACCAAGGTGGGTGATCGATACGTGGTGGAGGAGATGCGAAAGCACGGGCTGGTGCTCGGGGGCGAGCAGTCTGGGCACCTGGTGTTTCTCGACTACGCCACCACCGGCGACGGGACCCTGGCGGCGCTCCAGGTGCTCTCGGTGATGTGCCGGAGCGGGAAGCCGATGAGCGAGCTCACCAGCATCTTCGAGCCAGTGCCACAGACGTTGCTGAACGTGGTGGTGAAGGAGCGGCGGGAGCTGTCGAAGCTCCCCGCGGTGCAGAAGGCGGTCACGGGTATCGAGAAGAAGCTCGGCCGCGAGGGGCGGGTGCTGGTGCGGTATTCGGGCACCGAGCCCAAGGTCCGGGTGCTCGTCGAGGGCAACGACGCCAAGCAGACGAAGGCCTACGCCGAGGAGATCTCCCAGGCGCTCCGGGAGGCGCTGGGCTGAACCGATGATCTTCTTTCGTGACGAAGGGAATGGCGAACCGGTGCTGTTGGTGCACGGCCTTGGCGCCTCTGGCCGCATTTTCGATCACCTGTTCGAGGCGCGAGATCCAGCGCAGCGGCTCGTGGCCTTCGACCTGCCGCGGACCGCGAGATCAGGCCACTGGGCGCGCTCTCGCCCTGACGAGATCGCCGACCGAGTGGTCGAGCTCATGGGGGAACGGGGCCTCTCGTCGGTGCACCTGTTCGGGCACTCCTTCGGTGGGTTGGTCTGCTTGTCGCTGGCCGCGCGCTGGCCACACCTGGCGAAGAGCCTGACGGTGGTGGCCGCCCCGGCCGTCGGGCTGCCGATCGACCTGCGGCTGCTGCTCGACCACCCCCTCACCGAGCTCAGCTACGCCCTCCTGGGCCGGACTCCTGCCTGGCGACCCATGCTGCACGCGTACCTCGACTACATCTGGGGTCGGCCCGGGCTCCTCACGGCGGCCCAGAAGGCGGTGTACGAAGAGGCGCAGCGGGCCGAGGGCTTCGGCGCCGGCGTGCTCGAGGCCCTGCGGGCGATCGGCCGGTTTCGCCTCGACACCGAAGCGCTGCGCTCGGCGAGCTTTCCCAAGACGGTGCTGTGGGGTGATCGAGATCCGCTCGTGGCCGTGGGCCAGGGGGCGGCCTTCGCCCGCTCCATCGATGCTCAATTCGAGGTGATCGAAGGGGTCGGGCATTGCCTCCCAGACGAGCGGCCGGACCTCGTGGTGGCGGCGGTGGCTCGCTGTCTCCCGCCGAGAGTCGACGAGGCTGCCTGAGACTCGAAGCGGGCTGAAGGTGGGTATACAACGGCTCCATGAGCCAGCGTCTTGGAGTCAACGTCGATCATGTCGCCACCTTGCGCCAGGCGCGCAAGACGACCTACCCCGATCCGGTCGCGGCCGCGGCCATCGCCGAGCTCGCCGGAGCCGGGCAGATCACCATTCATCTGAGGGAGGACCGGCGGCACATTCAGGAGCGCGATCTCAAGGTGCTCCGCCTGACGACTCAGACGATGCTGAACCTCGAGATGGCCGCCACCCCCGAGATGGTGAAGCTGGCCTACGAGTACAAGCCCGACATGGCCACCCTGGTTCCCGAGCGCCGCGAGGAGCTCACCACCGAGGGGGGCCTCGACGTCAACGCCCACAAGGACGTCGTGGCGCGGGTGGTGAAGAACCTCAAGGATGGCGACATCACCGTGTCGCTCTTCATCGACCCTGATCTCGACCAGGTGAAGGCGGCCCACAAGCTGAGCGCCGATCGCATCGAGCTCCACACTGGGCGCTACTGCGAGGCCCAGTCGGAGCGAGACCGGCAGCGCGAGCTGGGTCGCATCGTCGACGCGGCCAAGGCCGCGGTGAAGCTGGGCATGGGCTGCGCGGCAGGCCACGGGCTCCACTATGAGAACGTGCGGCCCATCGCGAAGATCGCCGAGGTCGACGAGCTGAACATCGGGCACTCCATCGTGGCGCGGGCCGTCATGGTGGGCTTCGACCGGGCGGTGAGAGAGATGGTCGAGATCCTGAGGAATCCATGAAGCGTGCGTTGACTGCCCTCGAGATGCGGGCCGTCGACGCTGCCGCGGCGAGGTTCGGCATGCCCTCCGCCGTGTTGATGGAGAACGCCGGTCAGGCCCTGGCGGCCCAGGCCCTGAGGTTGGCCTCGGGGCAAGGGCGGTTCCACGTGCTCTGCGGGCTGGGGAACAACGGTGGCGACGGGCTGGTGGCGGCGCGGGCGCTGGCCGGCTCGGGCCGGGCCGTCACGGTGGAGCTCGCCGGGGAGCAGGTGAAGCTCCAGGGTGAGCCGCTGCGGAACTGGGTCGCGCTCGAGGCTGCTGGCGTATCGCTCGGCCCGGCACCGGCTGGAGACGTGCTGGGCGAAGGTGACGTGGTGATCGACGCGCTCCTGGGCACCGGGCTGACCCGCGCTCCCGAGGGCCGCTACGCCGAGGCCATCGAGCGCATCGGCAGGTGGCGCGCACGAGGGGCTCGGGTGCTGGCCGCTGATCTCCCCTCGGGCCTCGACAGCGACACGGGCGGCTCGCCGGGCCCATGTGTCAGCGCCGACGTCACGCTGAGCTTCGGGTTTCTGAAGGTGGGGCAGGTGCTGGAGCCTGGTGCCTCGCGCTGCGGGGCGCTGGAGGTGGTCGACATCGGCATTCCTCCGTCGTCGCTCGAGGCGGCGGGCTCGGCGCCACCGGTGCATCTGGTCGAGGCGTCCGACGCGCGGGCCCGGCTTCCGGCACGAGGCGCGGCGGATCACAAGGGCACCCACGGCCATGTGCTGGTCGTCGCCGGGAGCCGTGGGAAGACCGGCGCAGCGGCGCTGTCGGGCATGGGCGCCCTCCGTGCGGGGGCAGGGCTGGTGACGGTAGTGACGCGGCCCGACGCCCTCGCGGCCGTGCTCCAGCACGCCCCGGAGCTCATGGGCCACGAGCTGGGGCACGGCGGCCCGTTGGGCATGGCGGATCTCGACGAGCTCGTCCGCGCGGCCGAGGGCAAGAGCGTGGTGGTGCTGGGGCCGGGAATTCCGCGCGGCGACGAGACGGGCCGCCTCATCAAGGCGCTGCTCGCGGAGCTGCGGGTGCCGTGCCTGATCGACGCCGATGGGCTGAACGCGCTGGAAGGTCAGGTGGACGGGTTTGCGTCTGCCCGGAGCCCGCTGGTCCTGACGCCTCACCCGGGCGAGATGTCCCGCCTGCTCCAGCGCCCGACGCAGGCGGTGCAGGCCGATCGGCTATCGGCGGCCCGCGAGCTGGCTCGGCGCGCCTCGGCGGTGGTGGCGCTCAAAGGGGCGCGCACCATCGTGGCCACGCCTGACGGGGCCGCCTTCGTCAACCCGACGGGTAACCCCGGCATGGGCACCGGGGGCACAGGTGACGTGCTGTCAGGGGTGTGCGGCGCGCTCTTGGCGCAGGGGCTGTCGGCCGTCGATGCGGCGATCGCCAGCGTGTACGTTCATGGCTTGGCTGGAGATCTCGTGGCCCGCCGTACGGGGCAGCTCGGGCTCCTCGCGTCGGATCTCCTCTCGGGGCTCCAGGAGGTCTGGGTGTCGTGGAGTCGGTGAGAAGCTTCGAGCGCTCCACGCGTTCGCCCGAAGAGACGTTCGCGCTCGGGGTCGCGCTGGGCGTCGTGCTGCGGGCGCGCGACTACGTCGGGCTCGAGGGCCAGTTGGGAGCTGGGAAGACGCTCTTCGCCCGGGGCGTCGCGCACGGCGCCGAGGTGCCGCTCGATGAGGTGACCAGCCCCTCCTACAGCATCGTCCAGACGTACCAGGGGCGCGTGCTCTTGCACCACGCGGATCTCTACCGACTGCGCAGCGAAGACGAGCTCTACGCCACGGGCTACTTCGATCTGCTCGAGTCCGACGGGGCCTGGCTGGTCGAGTGGGTGGGCCAGGTTCCCGGAGCGGCGCCAACCGATGCCCTGTGGCTCACGATGGAGCTGGTGGGCCCGAGCGAGCGCCGGCTGGTGGGGCGAGCCACCGGACCGAGCAGCGCCAGCCTGATGGAACGCTGGCTCCGGCGCGAGGTCGACTGCATTTCCTCGCCCCGTGGGCTATGATTTGGACGCGATTATGTGTCGCATGTTCGCGGTCCGATCCAATGTCCCAGTGCGCGTCGAGCGGGCCTTCGATGGGCTCCAGCGCCTGGCGACCGAGCACAAGCACGGCTGGGGCGTGGCGCGCTTCGATGGGCACGTGCCTTGGGTCGAGACCAGCGTCACCTCGGCCGAGTGCTGCCCCCGCTTCGAGCTGATCGGCGAGGAGACCTCCACCACCGCGCTCCTGGCTCACATTCGCCTGGCGTCCGTCGGCGCGGTCCGAGAGTCGAACAACCACCCCTTCTTCGCCGCGGGCTGGGCCTTCATGCACAACGGTACGCTCCGGCACTTCGAGGCGGCGCGGCCTCGCATCGAGGCAGAGATCGACCCCGCTTGGCGCGCGCGGATCAGGGGCGATACGGACTCGGAGCGCTGCTTCGCCCTGTTCCTCACCTACTTGGGGGGGCGCTGCACGGTGGAGCTCGGTGACGTGACGCGGGCGTTGGTGCGGGTGATCCGCTGTGCCGAGGGACTCTGCGACCAGGGCGCTCGCGACGAGGAGCGCTCGGCGATGAACTTCATCGTCAGTGATGGGCGTCGGCTGGTCGCCACCCGCAGGGGACGAACGCTCTTCACCGCCCACCGGCCTCAGACGCAGTTCCTGGCCAGCGAGCACCTGTGGGAAGGCGAAGCCTGGGAGAGCGTGCCCGAGGACAGCGTCATCGCCATCGAGGCGGACCTGCGTTCCACCTGCTCGGCCCTCAGCGACTGGTAGCTGCGCCGATCGGCGGCACTCACCCGGGAGAGCCAACAGAGCCCGTCGTCGCAGGAAGGTGGGCGGGGGCTCGGTGGGCGATCGGCCGTGCCCGAGACGGCCAGCTCCTCGGTGCAAGCGGAACGTCGAACGGAGCTCGGTCTCGAAGCGCTGGCACCGGCTTGTCGCCCGAGGGTGGGGTGGGGGTCTCCCGGGCTGTCATCACTGATGACGCGTTTGTCATCCGTGATGACGGCTCTGGAGACCTGGCTCCCCCGGGAGGAGCCTTCTTTGGACGACCGCGTTCCGTCCGAGGAATGTCAGCCAGGGCGCTTGGCCGATCAATGAGTCGGAGGCCGACGAGCGCGCCGCACCTCCGTCCGGGTGGAGACCCCGACGCTCGCTCACCTCGGCGCATGGTCGAGGGGCTGGCTGGGTTCGCCCATGAGAACGGGGCAACCATCCTGCCCCTTCATCGAGGCGAGACGGACCTTTCCACGCGTGGCCCGAGGCACGACTCCGGACGCCCTTCCCCCAAGCCCCGGGCTTCGTCAGCACTCACGGCCCGCCTTCACGACCGTGGCGACCTCGCTCATGCCGAGGTGGTACGGAAGCTGGCGGTAGCTGTCGGCGCGATACACCACCACATCGGCCGGGCCTCCCACGAAGAGGCGACCGAAGCCCGGGTCGGCGAGCGCGAGGGCGGCCACTCGAGTGAACCCGAGGTACGCCTCGGCGGGGGTCAGGCCGTTCCCGAGGCACGCCAGGCCCATCGCCAGGAAGACGTTCTCCGACATCGAGGAGCCCGGGTTGCAGTTGCTCGACACGGCCACCTTCACGCCGGCGTCTCTCAGCGCCCGTCCTGGAGCCCACGGTCGTACTCCGAGGCACAAGGTCGAGGTCGGCGCCAGCACCGCGATGGTTCCGTTGGCGCTCAGGGCGGCGATGCCCGCGGGGCTCACGTGCTCGAGGTGGTCAGCCGTGAGCGCCCCCAGCTCGGCCGCCAGCTCGGCCCCTCGGGACGCGGTGAGCTGATCGACGTGGAGCCTGGGGACGAGGCCGAGCTGGCGTGCGCGGGTCAGCACCACCCGTGCTTCGTCGCGGGTGAAGGCGGTCTCTTCCACGAAGGCGTCGCAGAAGCGGGCGAGACCCGAGGCGTGGACCGCGGGGAGGAGCTGCTCGGTGCAGAGGCGGATCCACTCGGCGCGATCGGTCTGGTGCTCCAGCGGTACGGCGTGGAGCGGGAGGACCGTCGGCACCAAAGTCACAGTCTGGGCCTCAGCCAGACGGTGGATCACCCGCAGCAGCTTGAGCTCGCTCGCCACGTCGAGTCCGTAGCCGCTCTTGATCTCCACCGTGGTGACACCCTGACGGAGGAACCGCTCCAGCCGGGGGAGTGCGAGGGCCACGAGCGTCTCCTCGGAGGCCCCCCGGGTCTCGCGCACGGTCCGTTGAATGCCTCCTCCCGCGGCTGCGAGCTCGAGGTAGCTCGTCCCTCGGCAGCGCTGCTCGAACTCGTCGGCGCGATCGCCGGCGAACACGAGGTGCGAGTGGCACTCCACGAAGCCCGGCCCGGCGAACCCGCCCCCAGCGTCGATGCACCGGGTGTGAGGACCGACCGCGCCCCTCGGAGGGTCAACGCCGAGCCAGGAGACTCGCCGCCCTTCGATGCCGATGGCCCCCCGCTGGATCGCGCCGAGGGTCTGCTCGGCTGGCCCTTCGAGCGGGCCATCGCAGGTCAGGACCTCGGAGGTGTGATGAATGAGGAGATCGAAGCTCACGCCGTCACGCCGGGGATCCGCACCCCTCGCTCCTTGGCGCACACCACGGCCTCGTCGTAGCCCGCGTCGACGTGCCGCAAGATGCCCATCGCCGGATCCGACGTCAGCACCCGGGAAATGCGCTGAGCCGCCGCGTCGGTGCCGTCGGCGACCAAGACCTGCCCGGCGTGCATGGAGTAGCCAATGCCAACCCCACCGCCGTGGTGAAACGACACCCACGAGGCCCCATTCACCGCGTTCACCAGCGCGTTCAAGATGGGCCAGTCGGCCACCGCGTCGGAGCCGTCTTTCATCGCCTCGGTCTCNNGAGGCGACCGAGCCGCAGTCGAGGTGATCGCGACCCATGACGATGGGGGCCTTGACTGCCCCTCGGCGGACCAGCTCGTTGAAAGCCAGCCCAGCCTTCTCTCGCTCCCCGTAGCCCAGCCAGCAGATGCGGGCGGGCAGCCCCTGAAACTGAACCTTCTCGCGGGCCAGCTCGATCCACCGGACCAGGTGCTCCTTGTGGGGAAACAACTGGAGCACGACGTCGTCTGTCACGCGGATGTCATGGGGGTCGCCAGACAGCGCCACCCACCGGAAGGGACCCTCGCCCCGGCAGAACATCGGCCTGATGTACGCCGGTACGAAGCCGGGAATGTCGTAGGCGTTGGTCAGGCCTCCGTCGGTGGCCCCGGCCCGCAGGTTGTTGCCGTAGTCGAAGACGTGGGAGCCGCGGGCCTTGAAGGCCAGCATGGCCCGCACGTGCTCGGCCATCGAAGCGCGCGCCCGAGACACGTGGTCCTGGGGCGCGTGGGCTCTCAGCTCGGCTGCCTGCGGGAGCGAGAGGCCGGCGGGGATATACCCGTTGAGGGGGTCGTGGGCGCTGGTCTGATCGGTGACCAGATCAGGCGCGAAGCCCCGCCTGACGAGCTCGGGGAGCACCTCGGACGTGTTTCCGATGATGGCCACCGAGCGCGGCGTCTTGGTGAGCCTCCACTTGGCCACCAGCGCCAGCGCGTCGTCGATCGACGGGGCGATCTCGTCGAGGTACCCGGAGGCGAGGCGGCGCCGCGCCCTGACCACGTCGACTTCGACGGCCAGCATCACGCCTCCCGCCATCGTGCAGGCGAGCGGCTGGGCACCGCCCATGCCGCCCAAGCCGCCAGTGAGGATCACCCGGCCAGCCAAGCCCGCCGCCCCGAAGTGCTGGCGGCCTGCCTCGGCGAACGTCTCGTACGTGCCNNTCCACGAGCCGGCCGTCATCTGGCCGAACATCATCAGGCCCTTCTTCTCGAGCTCGTGAAAGTGCTCCCAGGTCGCCCAGTGCCCCACCAGATTGCCGTTGGCGATCAACACACGCGGAGCGTCGGGATGGGTGCGGAGGATGCCGACCGGCTTCCCTGATTGCACCAAGAGCGTCTCGTCGTCTTCCAGGTCGCGGAGCGAGGCGACGATGCGATCGAAGCTCGGCCAGTCGCGGGCGGCCTTCCCCGTGCCCCCGTACACCACGAGATCCTCTGGCCGCTCGGCGACCTCGGGGTCGAGGTTGTTCATCAGCATTCGCAGGGCGGCCTCCTGCACCCAGCCCTTGCAGGAGCGTGTCGGACCGCGTGGCGCGCGAACGAGTCGGGGTGCACTCACGTCTGTGGCTCCAGAGGATTGCGAGGCATCGTCACCATAGCGCTTGGGCGGCGAGAAGTGACAGCATGGTCCTTCGTGAAGGCGTTCGAATCGTCTCGTCGGCTCATGCTCTCGGTGCTGATTGCCTCCTGCGTCACGCCGCGACCTCCTCCCGAGGCCGGCGGTCGAGCCCAGGGCGAGCAGACGGCCCCGGTGCTCGAGGTCGTTCGGGGCTTCGCGGAGGCGAGCCGGGGGCGGCGGTTCGATCTGGTGCTGGGGCTCCTCTCGCAGCGGTGGCGGAGTGCGTCGACGGTGGGGAGTCTCACCGCCGATTTCGACGCCGAGCCGCTGGCGCTCGATCGGCTGCGTCGGGTCG
Source organism: Myxococcales bacterium (assembly GCA_003153055.1). The sequence continues at coordinate 7,307 of PMBV01000140.1, read as the reverse complement.
AGGAGGCGTTGAGCTCGCAGCCGTTGCTCGACGGCGGGGTGGCCGAGTTGCCCCTGGGGCCGGGGAGAGCCCTCGTTCTCGTTCGTGAAGAGGCGGGCTGGCGCATCGACCGCCTGGAGTGACGCTCAGGCGCCGAGCAGCTCGCTCAGGCGGTTTCCCATTCCGAGGTGAGACGCCGCGGCGTCGAGCATCTTTCGCTCGTTGACGTCGATCTTCCCGTCGACGAGCGCCATCGCCACCAGCTCTCGGAGGAAGACCTCGGCCTCCACCGAGCCCTTGGCCATGAGCTTCTCGAAGAGGCCCGGCCCGGCGCCGAGGGCGAGCTCGACGTTGGACCAGGGAATGCCCCACCGGTCGGCCGTCATGCGCAAGAGCGATCGCTCCCGACGATCGACGACGCCGTCGGAGGCCGCCAGCGCGGCCATCAGGTACACCAGCCGCTCGCGCTCGTCGCGGTCGGCCACCTTGGCGACCACCGGCCTGGGGCGGTCGGTTCGGTTGGCGACGGCCTGCCACTGTTCCCAGCCGAGCACCTCGCGGAGCACCCAGTCGCCCTCGCCTCCTGAGAGCACCACCCCGCAGTACTCGCACGTCGCTTGGCCGTTGTCCGACAGTGGTGCGCCGCAGCTCGGGCAGCGGTTGGTCGCCAGCCCATTGGCCGTCGAGGTCGTGGCGCCGGCCTTGCGCTGGAGCACCAGCACCGAGCGCAGCGGCCGGGTGGGGACCCCGGCCGCCTGGCTGCCTCGCGCGACGACTCCGATGCGGGCGCTCCACTTGAGCTCGACGAAGGCCAGCTCGAGGGCTCCGTCGAGGTCGAGGGCCCGGGTATGCGCCGCGCCCACTGCGCACTCCGAGAGCACGCGCCTCCGGTCGGCCGCGCGAAGCGCCTCGAGCTCGGCCGTGAGCGCCCCGGTGAAGCCCACCGTGGCCAGCTTGGCCAGGTGGCTGGCGTCCTCGTGCACCTGGGCGTCGACCCACTTCCAGAACACCAGCGAGGCTCGATCTTCAAGCATCTCGGTGGAGAGATCCGGGTCGGTCTGACGGGCGCGCGCCAGCCCGTCGGGCGCCTCTGGAGCCCGGTGATGCTCGCTGCCCTGGGTGATCTCGGCGACGACCCAGTCGTAGGCTCCGCTGTTGACGATGGCCCGGCAGTGATCGCACTGGTTCGTCGCGCCTCCGGTGAACGGGGCACCGCAGTTGGGGCAGGCTCCTGGGTCGTCTCCTGGGCGACTCTGCGCGCCGGGCCGCCGGACGAAGCTCCACACCTCGATGAAGCGGTCGGGGGTTCGGTGCTGAGCCTGGGCGCGGGCCTCATCGTCGCTCACAGACGCGCTCACGTCGGTGTCTCGCACCGTCGCCGTCACCCTGACGTGCACCGTGTCGAAGGAGGGCGTCTGCTCGAGGCCGATGAGCTGGAGGTCGATCACCCGCGGGTCGGCGATGGCGTCGCGCACGCCTTGGGCCCGGAGGATCTCGAGCTGAGTGGCGAGCCGCTGGGCAGTGCCATCGGAGAGGAATCTTCGTACCGGTCCGAGGTCTCGCTTGAACCAGGCCTCCTGGACCTCGAGGAACAGGCGCCGCACTCGGTCGAGCAGGGGCAGCACGTCGAACTGGGGATCCTTGGCCTTGAGCGCTGCCACCCAATTGGCCACGTGGGTCGAGCTGGTGGTGGTGCGCCGCTCGGCCTCGGCCTGGTCGAGCGCCTTGCGAGTGCTGCTCTCGCCCTGGGTGCGCTGGTACACGAAGTACCCCACGAGCACGAGGAGCAGCGGAATGCCTACGCAGGGCACGTTGAAGACGAGCCAGGCGAGCACGTCGAAGAGCCCGCTGGCGTCACCCGAGTCACTGCCGCGACCCGAGTCGAAGTGCTCTCCACCGCCGACGCGAGCCAGGGCCACGACAGGGAGGAGGGCGGCGAGGGGCCAGCATCGGGCGAGACGGGTGACCCACCGAGTGTCCATGCAGGAAAGAATGTACGCCACGAGGTGGAGTGCGCACGGGCCAAATCGTCCCGGGGGCGGCGGCATCACCCGCGACTTCGTGGCAAGTGGGCCGAGAACCATTATATGGCGCTTCATGGACTTTGAGCTCCCCGACGACATCAGGGCCCTCAAGACGACCGTGCACGACTTCTGTGAGGAGCACGTCAAGCGGCAATCCCGCCAGTGGGATCACGACGAGCGCTTTCCCACCGAGGTGGTGCGCGAGCTCGGGCAGCTCGGGTTCTTGGGCATGCGCATCAGCGAGGACCTCGGCGGCTCAGGGCTGGGGAGCCTGGCTGTCGCGGTGGTGGTCGAGGAGATCGCCCGGTACGACGGCTCGCTCGCCCTCACCATCGCCTCGCACAACGGCCTGGGCACCTCGCACCTGAGGCTTTTCGGCTCCGAGGCCCAGAAGCGAAAGTACCTCCCTCGGCTGGCCACCGGCGAGGCCTTGGGCGCCTGGGCGCTCACCGAGCCGGGCAGCGGTTCGGACGCCGCGGGCATGAAGACGACGGCGGTGCGAAAGGGTGATCGCTGGGTGCTCAACGGTTCGAAGACGTTCATCACCCAGGGCTCGGTGGGTGACGTCTTCGTCGTCTTGGCCCTCACCCAGCCCAACCAGAAGCACAAGGGCATCTCGGCCTTCCTCTTGGAGAAGGGCCTCCCTGGCTTCACCCAGCGGCCCATTCACGGGAAGCTGGGCATGCGCTCCTCGGACACCGCCGAGCTCTTCTTCGACAACGTCGACGTCTCCGACGCCCAGCGCCTGGGAGAGGTCGATCACGGCTTCCGCGACACCATGCGGGTGCTCGACGGAGGCCGCGTCACCATCGGGGCCTTGGCCGTCGGCCTCGGGCGAGGGGCCCTCGAGGAGGCCACCGGCTACGCGAAAGATCGCACGGCCTTCGGCCATCCAATCGGCGCGTTCCAGGCGATCCAGTGGATGCTGGCCGACATGCGCACCGAGATCGACGCGGCGCGCCTCTTGGTGTTCCGGGCCGCCAGCCTGGCCGACGCGGGCATGCCCTACGGCCGAGAAGCCTCGATGGCCAAGCTCTTCGCCTCCGAGGCGGCCACCCGGGCCTGCAACAAGGCCGTGCAGATTCATGGCGGGTATGGCTACACCCGGGAGTTCCCGGTGGAGCGGTACCTGCGAGACGCGAAGCTGTGCGAGATCGGCGAGGGGACCAGCGAGGTTCAGCGCGCCATCATTGCGAAGGACCTCCTCAAAGGCTGAGAGTGGCTCCTCATGGACCGTGCCTTTCTCGAACAGCTGGGCTTGGAGGTGACGGAGGCGGAGGGCGTGGTCGAGGCCGAGCTGACCCTCAGCAGTGGCCAGGCCATCAACCCACTGAGCCGGACCCCCATCGATCGGGTCTCGTTCACGGTGATGGGCGACCGGCTCTTGTACGTGGGCCCTCCAGAGTTCGTCGGCGCGCAGCCGATCAACCTGGCCTTCATCACCCCCGCCACCCGGCTCGAAGATCTGGTGCTCTCGACCTTGAGCGATCACCTCTACCAGCTCGAGCGCCGCTCTCGGGAGCTGACCACCATGGGCTTCGCGTCGCGGGTCGATCCGCTGACGCTCCAGTTGACCGCCGACGTCGAGGTGGGGCCGATTCGAGTCACCATCGGGCCGACCCGCGGGGGCCAGTTTCGCGTGATGCGGGCGCTGCACGAAGGTTCGGAGCTCCCCGAGGGCTCTCCCAGCGCCTTCGAGCTCTCGGAGTTTAGGGACAAGCGAGCGCTGGAGGACTTCTTGTTCGCGATGTTCAGCGACGCCATCGGGCAGCCCCCAGCGCCGCCGGCCGACATCTCGAGGCCGAGCCGGGTGCCGGGCCTGCCGCCCGAGGTCTCCATTCCCTTTCGCGATCTCATTCACGCTTTCGGCGATGCGGTGCTGCCTCCTCGGAGCCCGCTGGAGGTGCTGGCCACCGTCAAGGTCGGCGACCAGGAGCTCCGCTTCGCCGCCGCCCGAGTGCAGGGGCGGACCTTTCGCGGGCTGTTGGCTGGGCCAACGGGGAAACTCTGGGCCGACCGGTTCGAGCTGGGAGACTTCCGCGGAATCCGGGCGCTGGTCGCCGACGTGCTGAATACCCCCATCGAGAATGTAGAGGTTCGTCTTCCATGACTGCTGTTCCGTTGTCCGAGCGCGTGCTGGCAGGCGATGTTCGCGCTGCCTCGAGGTTGATGCGCCTCATCGATGATCAAGATCCGCAGGCCATCACCGAGCTGCAGCGCCTCTTTCCACACACGGGCAAGGCCTTGGTCATCGGCATCACCGGGCCGCCGGGCGCGGGCAAGTCGACCCTCACGGACCGGCTGGTGGCGCACTACCGCTCAGCGGCTCTGACGGTGGGGGTCATCGCCGTCGACCCGACGAGCCCGTTCTCGGGTGGGGCGATCCTCGGCGATCGGATCAGGATGCAGCGGCACGCCTCGGACAAGGGCGTCTTCATTCGAAGCCTGGCCACCCGAGGGAACCTGGGAGGCCTCTCGCGGGCGACGGCCGACTGTCTCAAGGTGATGGAGGCCATGGGGCGGCAGGTGGTGATCATCGAAACCGTCGGCGTGGGGCAAGACGAGATCGACATCGCCCAGCTCGCGCACAGCACGGTGGTGGTGCTGGTGCCAGGCATGGGCGACGACATTCAGGCCATCAAGGCCGGCATCCTCGAAGTGGCCGACGTCTTCGTGGTGAACAAGGCAGACCTCGAAGGGGCCGACCGGGTGGTGCGCGAGCTGCGCGCGATGCTCGAGCTGAGGCACGCGGTCAAGGCCCCGGTCGAACACGACGCCCACCACCGGCCCATCGGCAGCACAGGCCAGGTGCCGGGAGTGCCCGTGGAGTGGGAACCGCCCATTCTCAAGGTCGCCGCCGCGTCGGATCAAGGGGTGCACGAGCTCAAGCAGGCGATCAGCCGCCACCGGGAGCATCTCGAAGCGTCGGGCGACCTCGAGAAACGAGAGCAGTCGCGGGCCATGACGCACTTCCTCGCCATGCTCCGCGAACGGCTGTTGCGGGCCGGGCTGGACCGCCTCGAGAGAGAGAAGGGTAAGCTCACCGACGTGGCTGCCCGCATCGCCCATCGGCTCGCCGACCCGTACGCCTTGGCGAACGAGCTGGCGATGCACGAGTCAGAGAGCCCATGAACGCCAGTCAGCTGCCTCCCAAGGCCACTCCCGCCGAGCGCGTCTCGGCGCTCGAGAAGAAGCTGCTCCTCGACTTCTCCGACAAGGTCCAGGCCCAGGCCGCGCTCACCCACAAGAGCTACTGCAACGAGCACAAGGGCGAGCCCTGTGTCGACAACGAGCGCCTCGAGTTCCTCGGCGACGCGGTCATCGATCTCGCCATCGGTCATCGGCTGATGGATCGCTTCCCCGGGGCTGATGAGGGCGAATTGACCAAGCTGAGGGCGCTCATCGTGAACGAGGAGGGGCTCTCGAGGGTGGCGCGCTCGTTGGAGTTGGGCGAGCTGCTGATGCTGGGCCGGGGAGAAGAGCTGACCGGAGGCCGGGACAAGAGCTCGGTGCTGGCGGACGCGCTGGAGGCGGTGATCGGTGCCCTCTACATGGGCAACGGCATGCCGGCGGTGCTCGGCTTCGTCGACCGGTTCTTCGGAGAGGCCCTCGAGGGCGTGGCCAAGGGTCGGCAAGGGCACGATTACAAGTCGCTGCTCCAGGAGGACGCCCAGAGTCGGCTCAAGGCCGCCCCGAAGTACCGCGTGGTGTCGGAGACCGGCCCCGATCACTCCAAGGTGTTCGAGGTCGAGGTGACCATTGGTGCCGAGGTCTACGGGCGCTCCACCGGCCGCTCGAAGAAAGAGGCCGAGCAGTCGGCCGCCCAGAAGACGCTCGAGCTCCTCTCGGCGCCTGGGCACTGAGAGCTCGGGGTATCACGAGCCCTTCGATCGTCGGCGACGTGGGGCTCGGGTCTCAGTGCGAGCTGGGAGGTAAGTGCCGCGGGAGAAGCGCCCTGACGAGGGTGGGCGGTGAGTGGCCCGGCCCCATGGGCGAGATCGACCAGCCCCTCGACCATGGGGCGAGGTGCGCGAGGGTCTCCAGCAATGTCACCAATGGTACCATTCGCCGGGTGGCGCGCCGAAGCTCAGCTCGATGACCGGGGCTGGGGTGAGCGGCCTCGCTCGGGTCGGTATGTTGAGTGGCTCCAGCACTGAAGTACGACGAGTTGAGGCGAGAGCCATGAGCATGGCTGAGATTGGCACCATGACCTGTCTGCACGTGGTCAACGACCATGAGCCCGTTTGCTTCGTTTTTCATGACGCCGATGGGAGCTGGCAGCACCTGGTGGCGCTGCTTCCGGCTGGCGCGAGGCCCTCGAATGGTACCATTGGTGACATTGCTGGGGACCCTCACACCCCTCGCCCATGGTCGAGGGGCTGGTCGTTGGTGGCACCGCGGAGGACACCCCCAGCCCCCTCGTCCCCTTTGGGCGGGCTGCTGTCCCATGATGGCCCCTCGACGTTTTGTCATTGCGCGACGGTGCGGCGCGGCTACGGTGCCCACCTTCCGAGACCCCTGTGATCAGGTGGGGTCAAGAACAAGAAAGGTGGTCGTCCCCATGCGTTCCTCGGTGCTGTGCGCCCTGGCTCTCATCGCTGCAGGTTGCAAGCAGCAGGCCTCTTCGCCTGCCGCGGCTCCCCCTCCCGCCGCCCTCGCCGGGCCGGTCACCACGGGGCCGTGGACCTCCAAGGTCGACTCCGGCCAGGACCTATTCGCCACCGTCGAGACGTCCATGGGCACCGTCGTGGTCAAGCTCTTCTCGAAGGAAGCCCCCCTGACCGTGAAGAACTTCGTCGGGCTGGCCACCGGCGAGCGGGAGTGGCGGAACCCAGCCACCGGACAGAGCTCCAAGGCAGCCCTGTACCCTGGAACCATCTTCCACCGGGTCATCGACGGGTTCATGATTCAGGGCGGCGATCCACTGGGCAACGGCACCGGAGACCCGGGCTACCGGTTCCCCGACGAGGTGAATCGCCGGGTGTTCGATCACCCAGGGATCCTCGCCATGGCCAACTCGGGCCCCAACACCAACGGCAGCCAGTTCTTCATCACCGTCGCGAATCCCCGGCACCTCGATGGCCGGCACACCATCTTCGGAGAGGTGGTGAAGGGGTACGAAGTCGTGGCCGCCATCTCCAAGGTGCCCCGCAATGCCTCCGACCGACCGCTGCAGAAGGTCGAGATCGTCAAGATCTCCATGTCCGATTCGTCGCCGACACCGTAAGGAGGGGTGCGTCAAGGCTCGTTGGATGACGGAAGGAACAGGAAGACCCCCATGCGCAGTGGCTTCGCGGCGCTGAT
>PMBV01000181.1 GCA_003153055.1 Myxococcales bacterium | reverse complement strand
GTCGCGCGGGTGTGGCTCAGTGATGGTCGTGGCCGTGCTCGCCGCAGGCCCCGTGCTCGTGGGGTGCTGCCGCTTTGAGGCTCCCCGCTAGGAAGTCTTCGACGGCCTGGATTGGGTCCGTCTCCGCCGTGCAGACCACGCGGATGCCGCGGCCCGCGAGGCGGCGGGTGAGGCCGTCGCCGGCGCTGCCTGTCAACAGCACCTCTACGCCGTCGAGCGGGTGCGGTTTCCCGTCGTCATAACCGTGGAAGGCGTACTCGGAGTCCAGGTCTAATCGCTGTGCTACGCCGCGAGGCTCGGGGCCGGCATCGACGACGAGAAACCGGCGCGCCCGGCCTGCGTGGGACGAGATGGTGCGGAAATTCTGGCCGGTAACGGCGATGCGCATGGGCAGCTCCTGAGCGAGGTTCGGCTGGATGCACATCAAGGGGCGTGCCACTTCCTTGCGCGCCGAGGTCCGCGATTTGGTTGAGTTCAGAGGGGTGGACTGCCACATTCAGAACTGCCATGACTGTCACCGTGGCAGGCAGGCCGTCAGAGGCCCGGGATGCGTGTCTCACCCGCTCTTGGTCTTGACGGTCGCGACCCCGTCACAGGCCCCCGTGGCTGTCTTGCCGCCGCACTTCTTCTTGGGCTCGGCCATGTTCCCTCGAGCTTCCTCGGGCGGCGGCCTCGTGCAACCCTGCGCCGCGGTCGACGCCGTCATGACGCCGTTGCCTCATGGCCAGGCCCGGAGCCTGACGCGTGTCGCTGAAGAGCTCAGTCGAGACGGGGTCGTAGCTGGACTTCGGTGCCGCGACACCGGCTGGCGCTCGCACCACCAAGGACGGAGCGTTGAGATGGGCCCCAAAGGCGGGAGGTGGTGAGGTGCGTCTCGCGAGGGCAGTCGGGCCGTCAGCATCAGCCGATTGCCTTTGGGCTCGTTTTGGAGCCTCAGCCCTCGCGCGACAGGTAGATGGTCGGCGGCAACATCTCGGCGGGCCGCACGCCCATTAGCGACTTACACGTACGGGTGAGGTGCGCCGAGTCGGCGAGCTCGGCCTCGTGGGCCGCGTGGGTGAGCGTGCCGTGGCCGAGGAGCGCCGCCCCGAGCGCGTCGGTCACCAGGTGGGTCAGGCGGCTGGCCGAGAGGCCGACCTGGGCCGCCACCGAGGCCACGCTGGCGCCCTCGAGCGCGTCGAGGGCTCGCAGCAGTCGAGGCGCGACCCGGCGGGGCGGCAGCCTCAGGGTGTCGCCGAAGGCCTCGGTGAGCTGGTCGCGTCCGGGCACGAACCCTCTCCAGGTCTCCGCGAGCGCCGCGGCGTCTTCGAAGCGATAGCGTCGCACGTCAAGGTGGGCGACGCCGCCGAGTGGGCCCTCCATGGCGAGCACGCGGTGTGGGAGCCCGGCGGGGATCGCGAACGCGCCCTCGGTGTGCACCACACGTCCACCCAGCGGTAGCCAGCGCCCCGCCCCCGGCGCCCCCGGGGCTGAGGGCGACCGGCTCGACTCAGGGCAGGAGCTGGACGTACCCTTCCGTTCCGTGCACGCGGATCCGCTGCCCATCGTGGATCAGCCGCGTCGCATGCTCCACCCCAACGACGGCCGGCAAGCCGTACTCCCGTGCGATCACCGCGCCATGCGTCATCAGGCCCCCCACTTCCGTTACCAGGCCTTTGATCGCGACGAACAGGGGCGTCCAGCTGGGGTCCGTGAAGGCAGTGACGAGAATGTCGCCCGGCTCGAGGTCGGCGTCCGCCATGTCCAAGATGACGCGAGCCCGCCCTTCGATGGTCCCGGCGGAGACCGCCAAGCCGACCAGTGCGCCGGCCGGCACATCGTGGCGCCGGTACGCCCCGGCGAGCGCCTCGCCATCCGACGTGAGCACCCTGGGCGGCGTGAGCGCTCGATACGAGCTGAACGCGTCCTTTCGCTGGCGAAGGAGCTCGCCATCCACGTGGCCCGTCCGCACGACGTCGTGGAGCTCCTGGAACGTGAGGAAGAAGATGTCTTCCTTCTCGTGGAGCACGCCGGCCTGCACCAGGCGCTCGGCTTCTTCCAGCAAGGCCTGCTTGTATACGAAGGAGCGGCTGACCATGCCGTACTTCGGGTACTCCCGGTACCCGATGAAAGTTCGGACCCGGTCGATCCTCTGCTTGGTCTCTTCGGCCTTCTGCTCCCCGTCCGGCAGGGCCCGCAGGCGCTCGAGCACCTCCTGTTCCTTCCTCTGGGCCAGCTGCCGCCCTTGCTCGAAGCGCCGCTCGCCGGCGCGAGGCTCGAAGTTCTTGATGTTGCCCAAGATGACGGGCACGAGCGTGGTGGGGCGTTCGCTCCATCGCGGCTTGGTGAGGTCGATCTCGCCGACGCAGCGCATGCCGTACGTGTCGAGGTACGCCCGAATGGCGTCGCGCGCGTTGCTCCCGCCGGCGAGCTTGGGGAGCTCGTCCAGAAAGCCCTCGTCCTCGACGTGCTGCAGAAATTCAACCACCTCTGGATACGGGCGGATCACGTCCGCCACGTCGAGGAGCGCCAGCCCCATNNGTGTCGGCCGCGTTCTTCTCGCCCAGCCAGGCCTGCAGCCGCTCGTTGAGCCACCAGGTGGCCTCCATCGCCGTCATGAAGACCTGGAAGCTTCGCCGGTCGAACAAGCTCCGCTTCAGCTCCTGGAGGTCCGCCAGGATGAAGTCGAGCAGCGCCGTACCGGACCTCCCGCGGATGTCGCGCTTCAGGGTGGCGATGGAGGCCTGGTTTCGTGCGATCAGCTCTTCGACGATGGCCGGATCGGTCTCGATGGGGGCTGGAGCGCCGCCGGCCGGCGCCACGCTGGGGTCCTCGTCGTTCCGTGATCGAATGAAGTCGCCGCGTTCGAGGATGGTCTCGAGCGCGTCCCTCATCAGCGGATCGGATCTCCCCGCGCCGTCGAGGAGGGCCGCGCGCTTCGTTGGCGAGCCGAGGTCCTGCGTGACGTCGACGAACAACCTCCCGCCGGCGTCGAACATGGGCCGCAGCGCCGTCAGCTTCCATAGCGAGAGCCCCAGGGGCTTCATCGGGTCGGTCATCATCTGCTGATGACCCACCGAGAGGTAGACGTGGTTCTCTCGATCGCCAGCCACGGGAATGGGGAACAGGGTGGTGATCGGCCGGCTCTGGACGATTTGGAAACCATCGTCGACCAGGCACCATTCGATGTCCTGCGGGCGGCCGAAGTGCGCTTCGATCGTCCGGCCCAGCTCCGCGAGCCGCACGACCTGCGCGTCGGTCAGCGCTGGCTGCCCCTGCCGCTCCGGCTCGATGGCCTGCTCGCGCGTTCCACCTTCACGCGAGGCGTAGATGCCCAGCCGCTTGGTGCCGAGCGCCTTGGCGACCACCTCGCCGTCGCGCACCCGGTACACGTCTGCGTTCACTCGGCCAGACACCAGCGCCTCGCCGAGGCCGAAGCAGGCCTCCACCGAGGCGACCTTCCGGTTGGAGGTGACCGGGTCGGCCGTGAACAGGACGCCGGCCGCATGGGGGAAGACCATCTGCTGAATGATCACGGCCATCTGGACCTTGCGGTGGTCGATGCCGTTCCGCAGGCGGTAGGTGACGGCCCGCTCGGTGAAGAGCGAGGCCCAGCACCGGCTGACGTGCTGGAGAATCGCCGCCGGCCCCACCACGTTCAGGGAGGTGTCCTGCTGGCCCGCGAAGGAGGCCGTGGGCGAGTCCTCCGCCGTCGCGCTGGAACGAACGGCGTAGGGGATGTGTTCGCCGAGGCGGGTGAGCGGGTGGGTGATCGCCGCCGCGAGCTCCCCGGGGATGGCGGTGGCCTCGAGGGTCTGCCGGAGCTCCGCGCTGAGCGCCTGGATCGCCTCCCAATCGTCGGGCTCGAGCCGCGACAGCCGATCGAGCCGGGCGTCGATCGACGGCGCCTCAGCCAGCATGCGCCGGAAGGCCAGCGTCGTCACATAATAGCCAGGGGGCACGCGGACTCCGTCGATCCGCGAGAGCTCTCCCAGGTTCGCGCCCTTGCCGCCGACGAGGGTGACCTGCGTCTGGTCGATCTCCTGGAAACCCAACACGGAACGACTCATCGGCTCACCGCTCTCTCGCGAAAGGTGGCGCCCGCTCGCCGCGCTCCTCTTCATCGCCCTCGCCGTGAAACCGGGCGACGAAGCGCCTCGGCGTCTCTCCAATCATGCGCCGGAAGTCCCGCGCAAAGTGAGCTTGATCGGCGTACTCCAATGATGCGGCCAGCTCGGCGAGCGAGGGCGGGTTGGGAGCCTTGAGTCGCTCCACGGCCTCGAGCAGGCGGAAGCGCTGAAGGGCCCACTTGGGGCTCACGCCGACGAAGCGCCGGAAGTGTCGCTGCAGCGTTCGCGCGTCGAGCCCGCTTGCCCCGTACGCATCGTCGACCTTGAGGATCGACCGATCGCTCGCCATCGCCTCGACCAGGTCGCGGACGCGCTCGACCTCCTTGGGCAGCGGGGGGAGGAGCGGCTCGAGGAAGGCGGTGGCCAGCGCGATGCGGCCATCGACCTCGGGCTCGGCGTGAGTCGCCTCGGCCCAACGCTCGCCTCGAGCGCCGAACACCGCGCCGACGGGAACCACCCGATTGGTCAGCTTGGCCATGCTCCCCTCGGCGAGCGGGGCGAACGCTCCGGGGCGGAAGGTGAGCCCGAACACACGGCCCTCGCCGACCACCACCTTCGTCACCCGGCTGGTGCGAGGCCCGGCGATCTCGGCGCGTGCCACGCCCGCGAGCTCCTCGAAGACGACGCTCACGCACGGGTACGGCAGGGCCTCCGTGACGATGGGCGCGGTCACCGACCAGCGCAGGGACCAAAAGTGGTGGACGTAGGGCGCGAGCTCCTCCGGCGGCAGGACCCGAAGGCGCTGCTGCGGCGCGTCGGCCTTCCATTGGCGGAGGATCCCGCGGCTCGGCGGAGCGTGGTGTCGGAGAGCGCGCGGGGGGGCCGTCATCGCGGCGAGTGTGCTGGCCCTGTCGCTTTTCTTCAAGACGGGGCGCGGCGCTTGGGGGCAATGCTCCGCACCATGAAAATCACGATGGAACACTCCAAGGATGGCGTCACCGCGCGACAGTTCGAGCTGACGGTCGCCGGCGACGTGGTACCGGGCATGCTCTGGACTCCCGCGGAGGGTCGCGGCCCTCGGCCCCTGGTGTTGATAGGGCACGGTGGCGGGCTGCACAAGATGGCGCCTCCCATCGAGGGAGCCGCGCTGCGCTATGTGAAGAGCCTGGGCTACGCCGTCGCCGCGATCGATGCGCCCGAGCATGGAGCGCGCGTGTCGAAAGAGGAGGCCGCCCGCATCGGCGCCAGGGATCGCGAGCAGATCGCCCGGGCCGGAGGCATGCGAGGCGAAGCCCTCGAGACCGCGATGCGACGGGCCGCCGCCGTGCAACCAGAGTGGACCGCGACGCTCGACGCGATCGAGTCGCTCGACGTCGTGGGGCCGCTCGGGCCGGTCGGCTACGCGGGGCTGTCGATGGGCGCGCTCCTCGGCATCCCCTTCGTGGCCAGCGAGCCGCGGGTCAAGGCCGCCGTGTTCGGCTGCGCAGGCGTCGGCGGGGCCGACCAACCGCTCGCACAGGCGGGTAGGCGGATCACGGTGCCCCTGGTGTTCGCCATGCAATGGGACGACGAGCTCATCCCTCGCGACGAGGCCCTCGCGCTGTTCGAGGCATTTGGATCGCCCGAGAAGACGCTCCACGCCAACCAGGGAGGCCACCGCGAGGTCCCCGCCTTCGAGCGGTCGAGCTGGGAAGCATTCTTCCTCCGGCACCTCGGCACCATTCGAGCTTGAGTCGCCTCGTGCGCCTCCCGCATCTCGGGGAGGAAGCGGCCGTCGCCTTCGCGTTGAACCAGCGCCCGGGTGAGGACCCCAGTCGGCGACCCGTCGGAGGGAAATCGAGCCTGCGTGCCGAGCGCCACCCAGACACGCCACGAGGGCCGGGTGGGCGAGTAGTGCCTCGGGCGGGCTCAATTCCAAGCCCACCTGGACCACCGTGGGGAGGAGCCGAGGGTTGGCACGGAGAGACCTCCGTGGCGAGATGACGCAGGCCCGGTGCTCGCCAGACGTCGAGGCCTCGAGCCTCACCGGAACCGTTCGCGGCCGCCTCCGTCTCCTATCGACATGGGCAAGCACGCACTCATCCTTGGAGGCGGGTTCGCGGGCCTGGAGGCAGCCATCCAGCTCCGCCAGCGCGGGCTCGAGGTGACGCTGGTCTCCAATCGTTCCTTTCTCTTCATCTACCCCACGTCGATTTGGGTCCCGACGGGAGAGACGGCCCTCGCCGACGGGTTTCTCGACCTCGTCGACCTCTCGCGCCGACACGGCTTCCACTTTCGAGAGGGCACCGTCGAGTCCATCTCGGGGGCGGAGCGTTGCGCGGTGGTGAATGGTGAGACGCTCACCGCCGATCACCTCCTCATCGCCTTCGGCGCCGGCCGGATGAAGCCCAAGGGCGTCGAGCACACCCGCACCCTGGGCGGCGAACCGGAGAACGTGTCGCTCACTCAGGAGGCGCTGGCGGCGCTCCTCGCTCGGGGGCAGGGCCGCATCGCGATGGGCTTCGGCGCGAACCCCCAAGACCCCTCGGCCGTACGGGGTGGGCCGGTGTTCGAGCTCATGTTCAATGTCGAAACGCTGCTCCGCCACCGAGGACTGAGGGAGAAGTTCGAGCTCACCTTCTTCGCCCCCATGCCCAGCCCGGGTGAGCGCATGGGGAAGAAGGCCGTCGGCGCCATGATGGGCCTGCTCGAGAAGCTCGGCATCGGCCGGCGCTTCGGGAAGAAGATCGCCTCCTTCGAGAAGGACGGCGTCGTCTTCGAGGACGGCTCGCGGCTCGAGAGCGACCTCGTCGTCTTCCTCCCCGGAGGGGACGGGCATCCAGTAGTGAAGGCATCGGATCTCCCGCGCAACGAGGCCGGCTTCGTGCAAATCGACGAGGGCTGCGCGGTGCGGGGCCTCGATGGCGTCTGGGCCATCGGCGACGCCGCCGCGCTCGAGGGCCCCGACTGGCGCTCGAAGCAGGGCCACCTGGCCGAGGTCATGGCCCGAGTGGCGGCGACCAACATCGCCTCCGTCGAGGCCCGCGGCGCCACCCGAGAAAGCTATCTGCCCCACCTGGGCATCACCTGTCTCTTGGACATGGGCAACGGCGCCGCGTTCATCCACCGCGACGCGACAAAGGAGCAGATGGTGCCGCTCCCGGTGGTAGGCCACTGGTTGAAGAAGGGCTGGGGCACCTACTTCAAGGCGTCCAAGCGCCGGCAGGTGCCCCGGCTGCCAGGGATGTGACGACGAGCCGCCGTATGCGCTCCGGGTGTGTCGGGGGTTCCCTTTCACCAGTCACCAATTTTGGCCAAGGGACCTGAGATCTCTGGGTGGTGAGGATGGCTTGGGGAAAGAGGGCTTTGGCCTCGGGAGGAAACTGCTCGTAGTACCACCAACCGGCGAGGAAGGCCGGCACGATGCTCACGAGGAGGAAGCGAGGTAGTTCGGCTTGGGCGGGAATTCATCGTTGAGCCAGCCCCCTGGCGTCATCATGAAGCCGAGGATGGCGGTGACTTCGCATTCTGAGTGCGCATCGCGTACCAGTTTGCCGCGGCCAGCACGATGCTCGCGCCGACGGCGGCACCGTGCGAAACCAAGACATGGAGGATGGCGTCGAGCGCAAAAAGCATGCGCTGGCCCAGGACGGGCATCTCGAACAACGGGTAGTCGAACGTGGCGGGGAACTCGGAAGTCGCGCGGGTGTGGCTCAGTGATGGTCGTGGCCGTGCTCGTGGTCACCGCAGGCCCCGTGCTCGTGGGGCGCGGCCGCTTTGAGTTTCCCCTCGAGGAAGTCCGCCACGGCCTGGGTTGGGTCTGTCTCCGCCGTGCACACGACGCGGATGCCGCGGCGCGCGAGGCGTTGGGTGAGGCCATCTCCGGCGCTGCCCGTCAACAGCACCTCCACGCCGTCGAGCGGGTGCGGCTTCCCGTCGTCATAGCCATGGAAGACGTACTCGGCGGTCAGGTCCAGCCGCAGCGCCTCACCACGAGGCTCGGGGCTGGTATCGACGACGAGAAACCGGCGGGCCCGGCCCGCGTGTGACGTGACGGTGCGGAAATTCTGGCTGGTAACGGCGATGCGCATGGCAGCTCCTGAGGCGAGGTTCGGCTGGATGCACATCAAGGGACGTGCCACGCCCTTGAGCGCGGAGGTCCGCGAGTTGGTTGAGTCTCGAGGGTTGCACTGCCAGCGTCATACCTGCCAAAACTGCCATCGTGGCAGGTGGGACTGTCAGTGGGACATCGGGCACCCCGTTTCTCTGTATCGTCGGAGGACTCGTCGACCAACCCTGCGCCAGCCCTGGGGTCTGCGCCTCTGGCCTGACGTGCCTGCAGGGGGTCGGCCGCCGTCTGGGCGGGCTGGGAGGCTTTTGCGATCGAGCTGCAATATGGGGCGGTGCGACCTCGATGGAGCCTGGCCGGCAGAGCAGCCATTCCAGAATGGAATAATCTGCCCGCCAACTGGGCATCCCTCACCGTGGCGCGAGGTCATAGTGGTACACCGCTTCGCGCGTCCCGAGCGATTCGTAGAGCTTCTCTGCGGCCTCGTCTCCTGGATCCGCTTGGACGAAGACGACCCAGGCCCCACTTCGACCGGCGATGGCCTGGAGCTCGGCGATGAGGCGACGGGCGATGCCCCGCCGGCGGACCGTGGCGGCCACCGCCAGATCGTAGAGGTACACCTCGCTGCGGGCCTGTTCGAGCTTCTCCAGGACGTAGGCCACCAGCCCGCCGACCACCCGCTCGCCGTCGAGCGCGACGAGGACCACCACGTGAGGCCGGCCGAGGACCGCGGCGAGGTAGGCGTCACTCGGGGTCGCGCCTTGGTAGGTGTCCGGCTCGAAAAACGCCTCGCCGAAGACGACGTTGAGCGCGCGGGCCAGGGGGAGATCCTGGGCAGTGAGGCGTCGAATGGGAAACTCGTTGGGCGTGGGCTCCATAGTGCCCGTGGCTGTAGTGACGTCTTGGCTCACGCGCCCCCGCCGCCATCACAGAGCCGGCTGGAGGAATCCCCGACTGAAGGTTTCCTCGCGCCCTGCGCCGTTGAGGCGTAGAACTGCGAGGCAAGAGAGCGAAGCACCTTCATACAACCCCGGGTGCGCTGGGGCGCAGGGGCAGGCTTCTCCGGTGAAAAGGGCATGAAGCTGAGTATTCGAGACGCGGCGAAGGTCCTCAATGTGGACGAGGAGACCGTCTACCGCTGGGTGAAGAACGGCACCTTGCCGTCGATTCGCATCAACGACCAGTACCGGCTCAACAGCACCGACTTGCTGGAGTGGGCGACGGCTCGAGGCCACCGGCTGGCGGTCGAGGAGCTGCAGCTCTCGGGGGAGGATCTCCCTGACTTGAGCCAGGCGCTGGCCTCGGGGGGCTTGCACCGCTACGCCGGGCCGGCCACCCGCGAAGGCGTGCTCACGAGCATGGTCGACGCGCTGGTGGTCGACGAAGCGGAGCGGCCGTTGCTCCACGAGCTGGTGGCGGCGCGCGAGTACATCGGCTCCACGGGCATCGGCGAGGGCATCGCCATTCCCCACGTGCGAACACCGCTCATCGTCCATGGGGCGCTGGGCTCGATGGCCCTGTGGTACCTCCCCACGGCCGTCGACTTCCTCTCGCCCGACGGCAAGCCGGTCGACACGGTCTTCTTCCTCATCACCTCGACGCCGCGAGTGCACCTGCACCTCTTGTCCCGGTTGGCAGCGGCGCTCCATGAGCCCGATTTCCGCCGGGTGCTGAAGGAGCGCGCTGACCTCGAAATCGTGCTGGCGGAGGCCGAGCGCCTCGAGGCCCTCGTGAGCCGGCCATGACGGGCATGCCGCTGCTCCTCGCTGCGTTGGCCTTGGTCTTCGCGGGCGCGGTCGTGGCGCTGCTGCTCCGCCGTTCTCCCGAGGTGGCTGCCTGGTGCGCCGCCATCAGCCTCGCGGTGGGAGCGCTGGCGGCAATGGTGCCCGTCACCCAGGTGCTGCTCGGTGGGCCGACGCTGTCGTTTGCCGGCCCCTGGCCGATGCCCAACGGGGCCTTCCTGGTCGAGGTCGACCCGCTGAGCGCCTTCTTCCTGGTGCCCATCTTGGTGGTGGGGGGCCTCGGAGGCGTTTTCGGCCGCGAGTACCTCTCCGGCGACGCTCGCGGTGGAGTCGCTGCGGCGGGCTACAACCTCTTGGCCGCCAGCATGGCGATGGTGGTGCTGGCCCGAAACGGCATCCTCTTTCTGGTGGCCTGGGAGGCGATGGCGTTGGCCGCCTTCTTCCTCGTCGCTTTCGACCATCACCGGGCCGAGGCTCGCCGGGCGGGCTGGCTGTACATCGTCGCGGCGCACCTCGGGGCCGCGGCGCTGTTCGCCATGTTCCTCCTGTTGGCCAAGGACGCGCACAGTTACGACTTCGCGGCCTTCGTGCTGCACCCTCCCGAGGGAGCGCGGGCGGCGGTGGTCGCGGCGCTGGCGGTGGTCGGCTTCGGGGCCAAGGCGGGCTTCTTCCCCCTGCACGTCTGGCTGCCCGAGGCGCACGCGGCGGCCGTGTCTCACGCATCGGCGCTCATGTCGGGCGCCCTCATCAAGCTCGGGCTGTACGGCATCTTGCGCGTCTTCCTGATTCTCGGGCCGGCGCCGTGGTGGTGGGGCACGGTGCTCGCCGTCATCGGGCTTGTGAGCGCCCTCATTGCCATTTCGCTCGCGCTCTACCAGCGAGACCTCAAGCGGGCCTTGGCCTATTCGAGCGTCGAGAACGTCGGCCTCATGGCGCTCGGCATCGGAGTCGCCTGGGAGGCCGCGGCCACCGGGGCGCCGCAGGTGGCGAAGCTGGCGATGGCGGGTGCGCTGCTGCACGTGTGGAACCACATGGCGATGAAGGCCACCATGTTCCTCGGCGCCGGGAGTGTCTTGCACGCGACCCACACCCGCGACCTCGAGAAGCTGGGGGGCCTGATGCGACGCATGCCGGTCACCGGCGTCAGCTTCGTGGTCGGCGCGGTGGCTCTGTCGGCGCTCCCGCCACTCAACGGCTTCGTCAGCGAGTTTCTGATGTACCGCGGACTCCTCGAGCGGAGCTTGGGCCCGGCCACGCCAGGGTCGCTCCTCTCGGCCATCGCGGTCGGCGCCGTGGCGTTGGTGGGCGGGTTGGCGGCGCTGAGCTTCGTGAGGCTGTGTGGCATTGCGCTCCTGGGGACGCCTCGCTCGGAGGAGGCCGCTCACGCCCACGAGGGTGGCGCGGGCATCTCGGGGGTACTGTCGGTGTTGGCGGCCATGTGCGTGGCGATGGCGCTGGTGCCGACGGTGTTGGTCACCGCGGTGGCCCGAGTGACGGCGCAAGTGCTGAGGGTGGAGCCGAGCTCGGTGGTTGGCGCGCTCGGGCTCGAGCCTCTGGCCCACGTGAACGCGGGGCTGTGGGTGGTGCTGGGGGTCGGCGGCGCGCTCTGGTGGAAACTGGCCCAGCGGCGGACCCGAGGAGAGACCGAGACGTGGGGCTGTGGCTACGCCGCGCCGACCAGACGCATGCAGTACGGCGCGTTGTCGTTCGCCGAGCTGGCCGCGGAGCACGTCTTGCCCAGCTGGTTGCGGCCCTCAGTGCACGCGGGCACCAGGGACGGCCTCTTCCCCACTGCGACGCGCCTCGAGGCGACCACGCCCGACCCAGTCACGCAGCGAGTGTACGAGCCCTTGCTGTGGTGGTGGGCGGGGCGCCTCTCGTCGTTCTGGTGGATCCAGCGGGGCGTGGTGTCCTGGTACCTCCTCTACATTCTCGGGGCGGTGATGGTGGGCATGGGCTGGGTCGTCATTCGCGGGTGGCTCGCGTGACGCGGAGATGCGAGTGACCGTCGAGCTCATTGTCTTGGCCACGGCGTTGGCGGCCCTCAGCGGGGTCCCGGGTCTTCTGGGGCCGGCGGGTGAGCGCTTCGGCGAGCTGGCCTCGGTCGTCTTGCTGGGGCTCGCGGCGGCGCTGGGAATCTCCGTGGGCGTCTGGGTGCTGGCGACCGGCGAGCCGCTGCTCCTCGACGTGGCGTGGGCGGTGCCGGGCGCGCGGTTCTCGCTCCGGGTCGATGCGCTGTCAGGCTTCTTCCTCTTGCCCATCTTTGGCATCTCGTTCCTCGGGGCGCTCTACGGCCTCGAGTACTGGAAGGAGTCGGCCCAGCCCGAGAGCGGGCGCCGGCTGCGCTTCGTCTACGGCCTGGTGGTGGCGGGGCTCTCCACGGTGGCGGTGGCGGCTGATGGCATTCTCTTCCTCTTCGGTTGGGAGGTGATGGCGCTGGCCGCCTTCGTCGCGGTGTCCACCGAGGATCGCCTCGAGCGCACCCGGGAGGCGGGCTACCTCTACCTCGCCACCACGCGCGTTGGCACCTTGGCGCTCTTCGCCATGTTCGCGCTCATCCACTCCGAGAGCGGGAGCTTCGCGCTGGCCCCGTTGCCAACGGGCTCCGGGACCCGAGCGAGCGCTATCTTCCTCCTGGGGCTGTTCGGCTTCGGGGTCAAGGCGGGGCTGATGCCGCTCCACGTGTGGCTCCCTGGGGCCCACGCGGCGGCCCCGAGCCACGTCTCGGCGATGATGTCTGGCGTGCTCATCAAGATTGGCATCTACGGCCTCTTCCGGCTCCTCTCGCTGTTCTCTTCGCCACCCATGTGGTGGGCGCTGGTGCTGCTGGGGCTGGGGGCGGTCTCGGCGGTGCTCGGGGTGGCCTTCGCCATCGGGCAGCACGACCTCAAGCGGCTGCTCGCCTACCACAGNNTCGAGAACATCGGCATCATCGTGCTGGGCCTGGGCGTGGGCCTCCTGGGGCGGGTGCTGGGCCGGCCCGAGCTGGTGGTGCTCGGCTTCGGGGGAGCGCTGCTGCACACCTGGAACCACGGCTTGTTCAAGAGCCTCCTCTTCCTCAGCGCTGGGGCGGTGGTGCACTCCACGCACACGCGGGAGATCGATCGCCTGGGCGGCCTCTACCGCCGCATGCCGTGGACGGGCTCGCTCTTCCTTCTGTCCGCGGTGGCCATCTCGGGCCTCCCGCCGCTCAACGGCTTCGTCAGTGAGCTCTTGGTCTACCTGGGGCTCTTTCAGGGCGTGGGCGCCTCCGATGGGCGCGCCTGGGTGGCGGCCACCATGAGCCTCGGGGCGCTGACGTTGGTGGGTGGCTTGGCGCTGGCGTGCTTCGCCAAGGTCTTCGGCGCCGTCTTCCTCGGGCAGGCGCGCTCGGAGGACTCGGCGAAGGCCCACGACGGAGGCCCGCTGATGACGGGCCCGATGCTGGTGTTGGCCTTCGCCTGCGTGGTGCTGGGCGTCGTGCCGATGGTGGCAGCGCGGCCGCTCGACCGAGCCATCAGCGCCGTCTTCGCCGGCTCGAGCGCGCCTGGGGTGGCGGTGGTGGCGCCGCTCGCCGCGCTCGGCATCATGGCCGCGGCGCTCTTGGGCACCACGTTGCTCTCGGCGGCGTTCTACCGGCGCCGGCTGAGCCGTTCGACGGTGGCGGCCGGCCCCACGTGGGACTGTGGCTACGCGGCGCCCTCGGCGCGCATGCAGTACACCGCCTCGTCGTTCGCCGAGCTGTTGGTGGGGCTCTTCTCGTGGGCGTTGCGCCCCACCAATCACCACACGCCGCTCAGCGAGGTGCTCCCGGGGCCGAGCCACTTCGAGTCGCACGTCGACGACGCCGTCCTCGAGGGCGTGGGGAGACCGGTCACTCGGGGCGTGGTGGAGGTGCTCCGGAGGTTCCACTTCTTCCAGCCCTCGCGCCTCAACCTCTACGTCCTCTACGTCGTGGCGACGGTCATCGCCCTGATGTTGTGGGTTCAAGGAGCCTCGCGATGAACCTCGCCAGCCTCGCCTTTCACCTCGTCGTGGGCCTGTTGCTCGGGCCCTTGCTCCTGGGCGTCATCGTCAGGGTGAAGGCCGTGGTGGCTGGGCGGGTGGGCGCGCCGCTGGTGCAGGTGTACCGAGACATCTGGCGGCTGCTCCAGAAGGGCTCGGTCTTCTCGACCACCACCACCTGGGTGTTCCAGGCGGGTCCGGTGGTGGGCATCGCCACCTCGCTGTCGGCGCTGCTCCTGGTGCCCTTCGCTGGAGAAGCGGCGCCGCTCTCGTTCGCCGGCGACGTGGTGTTGTTCGCCTACCTGTTGGGCCTGGGCCGGTTCTTCACCATTCTCGCCGCGCTGGACACCGGCTCGGCCTTCGAGGGCATGGGGGCGGCGCGGGAGGCCACCTTCTCAGCGCTGGCCGAGCCCGGGCTGTTGCTGGGGTTGGTGGTGCTGGCGAGGCGCTCCGGCTCGACGTCGTTGTCCACCATGCTGGGTGACGGGGTGCTCTCGGCGTGGAACGCCAACGGCGGAGCGCTCGTCTTGGTGGTGCTGAGCCTGTTCATCGTGCTGCTGGTCGAGAACAGCCGCATTCCCTTCGACGACCCCAACACGCACCTCGAGCTCACCATNNACCATGATTCACGAGGTGATGGTGCTGGACCACGGCGGGCCGCTCCTGGGCCTCATCGAGTACGCCTCGTCGCTCAAGCTGTTGCTGTTGGGCTCGCTGGTCGCCCGGCTCATTTGCCCCCTCGCCACCGGGAACCCTTGGGGAGATCGCGCCGTCTTCCTCGGGGCGCTGGTGGTGGTGGTCATCGTGGTGGGCGTGGTCGAGTCGTCCATGGCGAGGCTGCGGCTCCTGCACGTTCCGAGGCTCTTGGTGGCCTCATCCATCCTCTCGGTGTTCGGCATCGTCCTCGCGGGGTGACCATGTCCATCGTCCCAGCCATCTTGGTGGTGGTGCTGTCGCTCAACTTCTTCATCTTGGGCACCAGCCGCCTCCGCTCCATCATCAACGTCTCCGCCGTTCAAGGCTTCGCCCTCGGGGTCCTGGCGATGCTGGTGCACGAACACATCGACTGGGAGACGGTGGCGGTGGCAGCGAGCGCGGCGCTCATCAAGGGCCTCCTCATTCCGTCGATGCTCCAGAAGGCGATGCGCGACGCGTCCATCCGCCGCGAGGTGGAGCCGATGGTGGGCTACGCGACCTCTCTGGTGCTGGGGGCCGTGGCCACCGGGCTCTCCTTGGTGTTCGCCCACACCCTGCCGCTGGCGCCCCAGCACCAGGGCTCGCTGCTCATTCCCGCGGCGCTCTCCACGGTGCTGTGCGGCTTCATCGTGCTCACCACTCGGCGCAAGGCCATCACCCAAGTCGTCGGCTACCTCATGCTCGAGAACGGCATCTACATCATGGGCCTCACCTTGCTCGAGGCGATTCCCTTTCTCGTCGAGGTCGGCGTGCTGCTCGACCTGTTCGTGGCCATCTTCGTGATGGGCATCATCATCAATAAAATCAGCCGAGAGTTCTCGACGCTCGACACGGCGAAGCTGTCTGCCCTCAAGGAGTAGACCCGTGCTCTTCCTGGCGTTGGTGCTGGTCTCACCGTTGTTGGGCGTCGTGGCGCTCGTCTTCCCCAGCGAGCGGCTCCGGCCGTGGCTGTTGCCGGTGGGCGGCGTCGTGCACGGGGCGTTGACCACCGTCGCCCTGGCCCGCCCCATGGAGCCTCTGGGCAGCTACCTGGCCCTCGACGCCATGGGCAAGCTGATGCTCGGCTTCACCAGCCTCTTGTTCGGCCTGTGCACCTTCTACGCGCCGGGCTACCTGCGTCACGTCCCGGAGCGGCCCAACCGCATCTTCGTCGCCTGCATCCTCGGCTTCTCGGGGGCGATGAGCCTCATCATCTTGAGTCACCACCTGGGCCTCATGTGGGTGGGGCTGGAGTCGGCGACGCTCTTCACCGCTCCGCTCTTGTACTTCCACCAGACCGCGCGCTCCCTCGAGGCGGTGTGGAAGTACCTCATGGTGGGTTCGGTCGGCGTCGCCCTGGCGCTGTTCGGCACGCTGTTCCTCGCCTACTCGGCGCTCCACGCGAACCTGCCCCCTTCGCTCATGCTGGAAGACATGATTCACGAGGCCCCGCACCTGTCGAAGCCCTGGCTGCACGCGGCCTTCGTGCTGCTCTTCGTGGGCTACGGCACCAAGATGGGCCTGGCNNTGGAAGCCCGACGCCTATGGTGAGGCGCCGGGGGTGGTGGGCGCGCTGCTCGCCGGCGGGCTGACGAACTGCGCCTTTCTCGCGGTGTTCCGCTTCTACCGCATCGTCACCGCGTCGGGAGAAGCCGGGTTCGCGCGAGACCTGATGGTGGGGGCGGGCCTGCTCTCGATGTTCGTGGCCGCCGTCTTCATGGCTCGCCAGCGCGATTACAAGCGGCTGTTGGCCTTCTCGAGCGTCGAGCACATGGGCGTGCTGACCCTGGGCCTGGGCCTGGGAGGCAACGCGGTGTTCGGCTCGCTGCTCCACCTCATCAACAATGGCCTCACCAAGGGGGTTCTCTTCTTGAGCGTGGCGAACATTCACCGAGCCTTCGGCAACAAGACGGTGGAGGGCACCACAGGCGCCATTCGCTTGGTGCCGGCATCGGGGGCGCTCTTCCTGTTGGGCTTCTTCGCCATCACCGGCTCGCCACCCTTCGGCCCCTTCGTCAGCGAGTTCACCATTCTCGACGCGGCCATGGGGGCGGGGCGCTTCGGGGTGGTGGCGTTGTTCCTGCTGCTCCTCGTCATCATCTTCATGGGCATGGGCGCGACGGTGATGTCGGTGGTGCTGGGCGAGCCGTCGAAGACGTCGACCAACGCGCCCGAGACGAAGCTGACGGTGGCGCCAGCGGCCATCTTCCTGGTGCTGGTGCTGGTCCTGGGCCTGTACATTCCTCCGCCGCTCGAGGCGCTGCTGCGTCAGGCGGCCGTGCTGGAGGGCTCCCCGTGACGGCGGCCTCCATCCTCCCATTGGTGAATGGCCGAGCCGTTTCGACGGCGGCGGTTCCACGGCTCGAGCTCGACGAGTTCCGCCGGCTCATCATCAGCGCCGAAGAACGGGGCTCGCGGGTGTCGGCGCTCTTCGGGGTGCCGGACGAAGGCCAGGTCGAGCTCTTCGTGGTGCTGGCGTCAGACGAGCAAGGAGTGCTCGAGGTGAGCGCCTGCCGGCTCAAGGGCGACACCTTCGCGTCGATGACGCCGAGTTGCCCCGAGGTCCATCTGTTCGAGCGGGAGCTGGCCGAGGAGTGGGGGCTCAAGCCAGAGGGGCACCCCTGGCTCAAACCGGTGCGCTACGTGCCTCCGAAGCGGGCCGGGGTGGACCCTTTCGGCCTCGCGTCGACGCCATCGCAGCCCGGGGTGACGAGCTTCTATCGGGTCGAGGGAGAGGAAGTGCACGAGGTGGCGGTGGGACCGGTGCACGCGGGCGTCATCGAGCCGGGGCACTTTCGCTTTCAATGCCACGGCGAGCGGGTGATGCACCTTGAAATCGCCCTGGGCTACCAGCACCGCGGGGTCGAGCGGGCGCTCCTCGGGAGCCTCACTTCGAGAGGGCTGCACTACGCCGAGACGCTGTGCGGCGACACCTCGGTGGGTCACGCCACGGCCTACTGCCAGGTGCTCGAAGGGCTCGCGGGCACGCGTGTGCCGGGCCGGGCGATGGCGCTGCGAGGCGTGGCGCTCGAGCTGGAGCGGCTGGCGAACCACACCGGAGACCTGGGCGCGCTGGCCGGTGACGTGGGCTTCTTGCCGACGTCGTCGTACTGCGGGCGGCTGAGAGGCGACTTCCTCAACCTGACGGCGGAGGTGTGCGGCAATCGCTTCGGGCGAGGCCTGGTGCGGCCGGGCGGGGTGGGCTTCGACGTCGAGCCGGAGCGGGCCGCGCGGATGACGGAGCGTCTGGCGGCGGTGCTGCGCGACGTGAACGGTGCGGTCGAGCTCATGTGGGACAACGCCTCGGTGCAGGCGCGCTTCGAGGACACTGGGCAAGTGTCCACCGAGGTGGCCCGTTCGCTGGGGCTGGTGGGGCCAGCGGCGCGGGCGTCCGGGCTGTCGGTGGACGTGCGGCGCGACCACCCGTCGGGCATCTACCGTTTCGCGCAAGTGCCGGTGCCGGTGCTCGAGAGTGGTGACGTGGCGGCGCGGGCGCAAATCCGCCACCTGGAGATCGACCGCTCGGCGACCTTCGTGAGAGAGCAACTGGCGAGGTTGCCGAAGGGAGCCACCCGGGCACCGGTGGGGCCGTTGGGGCCGTCGAAGCTGTGCACGGCGCTGGTCGAGGGGTGGCGTGGCGAGCTGTGCCATGTGGCCCTCACCGACGAGGCCGGCCAGCTCAAGGCCTACAAGGTGGTCGACGCCTCGTTCCACAACTGGAACGGGCTGGCGATGGCGTTGAGGGAGCAGCAGATCTCCGACTTCCCCCTGTGNNTGTCCTACTGCGGACACGACCTGTAGAGGCGCCCATGTTCGATCTCCTCTTCACCCGCCTGCGACAAGGTCACCGGACGGGTCGCTACCCGAAGGAGGCCCCGAGCCTGCCGGATCGCTTCCGTGGTCCGCCGCTCATCGACCAGGCCAAGTGCCCCGAGGGGTGCCGGGTGTGCGTCGACGCGTGCCCGACCGGGGCCATCGCGCTGGGGCAGGGGCCAGCCCGGGTCGACCTGGGCCGGTGTCTGTTCTGTACCGATTGCGCGGAGGCCTGCCCCACCGGCGCCGTGAGCTTCTCGAGTGACTACCGGCTGGCGGCGAAGCAGCGCGACGAGCTCGTCTTCTCGGGCCAGCTGGAGCAGAAGGAAGCGGCCCTGGAGTCGTCGCTCAAGCGGCTGTTCGGGAGGTCGCTCAAGTTGCGGCAGGTGAGCGCGGGCGGGTGCAACGGCTGTGAAGCCGACGTCAACGTCCTCGGCACGCTGGTGTTCGACCTGGCGCGCTTCGGCATTCAGATGGTGGCTTCACCCCGGCACGCAGATGGCGTGCTCATCACCGGGCCCGTGACGCGGAACATGGCCCTGGCGCTGAAGAAGACGTACGACGCGGTGCCGGCCCCCAAGGTGGTCATCGCTGTCGGCGCCTGCGCCATCTCAGGTGGGCCGTACCTCGGCCACCCGGAGCAGGTCGGCGGAGCGGCTGAGCTCTTGCCGGTGGACCTGTACATTCCCGGCTGTCCGCCGCACCCCTATACGATTCTCGACGGGCTGTTGCGGCTGATGGGCCGGTTGGAGCAGGGCCCGCTGCGGCCCGTTTCATCAATCTGATGGCGAGGTCTCGCCGTTTCGAGTGACCCTGCGCGTCACAGGTCTCCGATTCCAGGCGTGACGCCGTGGCCCCATCGGGGTGATTCGCGAGCATTCTGGGGAAGAGGCCGGCTGGCTCACTTCATGCTGCATGGAGAGTCAGGCGCAGCGGTTCCTCGAGCCCCGCTGGCTGCGCTGGCATTCACCTCGCCTGGAGGGCCGTGGAGCGCATGAACCTCTCTCGCAGTCCCCCGAATCGAGCCCTCATGAAACACCAACTCCAACAACTCGTCGCCATCGCCGGCTTGGGCGCTGGCTGTGTCTCGGCCACACCGACCATCGAGGCCTGGGGTGGTGTCGCGCGGGAGGTCGGCCGCTCGAGCATCTCGGCCCCGGTGACGACCGATGGGGCGCGTTCAGCACTGGTGCAAGACCGCTGTGTCCCCGATGGCACTTCGCTGGTCTTCCAGGTGGCGCGCGGCCAGGTTCGCGAGTTGGCGTTGGCCGTGGCGCAGCTCGCCGTGGAGCGCGAGCTGAGGGTCGCGGCCGAGGCCAGGCTGGCGGCGGTGATGGTGAAGCGCTCCGTCGTCGCCAACGCGCGCGTGGACGGGTGGCAATGACGCGCACTCTCGAAGTACCTGAATTCGGCTTCATCCCCGTCGTTCGTCCCACTCCCCCCTTGGAGCACCCTATGAAGAAGCAGCTCATGTCAGCCATTTTCCTCGCCCTGGCCGTGGTCGCGTCGGGCTGCGCCGCCACCCGTACCGAAGGGGCCTCGGCGAAGTCCGAGACCACCGGGGAGTACTTGGACGACGCCACCACCACTGCCTCGGTGCACGCGATGATCGTCGGCGATGCCGATGCCCATTTGTTTCAGATCGAGGTCAGCACCACTCAGGGCGAGGTGTTGCTCAGGGGCAGGGTGAACAGCCGAGACACCGAGGGCCGTCTGGTGGCGAAAATCAAGGCCATGAAGGGTGTGCGTTCGGTGAAGAGCGTGCTCCGCCTCGACACGAAGGAGACCTCGTGAAGACCTCGAACCGATTGGGGAGACTGCTCGCGTTGACGCTCGCAGTGGGGAGTCTCCAGGCCTGCTGGTGGCATCGTCAACGCTATGAGCCAGCCGAGCGGGGCGAGCGGCGTGAGGAGCGGCGTGAGCACCACGAGCGTGAACACGAGGAGCACGAGGAGCGCCGGTAGACGCGGCTTCGGTACGGGTGGCCGCGGCGGTCGGGGAACGGCTGAAGCCTGCTCAGGGCTCGGCCGGCAGGGCGTCGAGGAAATGCACCCGCCCCGTTTCGAGCTCGTACTCGGCGCCCACGACGGCGAGCCGGCCGGCCAGCACGAGCTCCTCGAGGAGCCTCGAGCCGTGGCGCAGGTGGTCGACCGACGCGCGCACGTTGACCCGCATGGTCTCCCGGAGAAGGCCGGGGCCCGCCGTTGGCCCAGCGGTGCGAACCAGCCCCTCGACATGGGGGGCGATGCGATCGGTGATGGCGCGAATGTTCTTCGACTCGGGCCCGTCGCCAGACTGGAGCGCCTTCACCGTGGCAGCGATCGCGCCGCAGCGGGTGTGCCCCAGCACGACGACCAGCCGGGTTCCATACTGCGCGGCGGCGAACTCGATGGACCCGACGACCGAGGGCGCCACGACGTTGCCGGCGATGCGCACCACGAAGAGGTCGCCGAAGCCCTCGTCGAAGAGAATCTCCACCGGCGTCCGCGAGTCAGAGCAGCCCAAGATGATGGCGAAGGGCCGTTGATCCTCATCGGCCAGCTCGGCCCGGAACACCCGAGTGCCCAGGGCGGCGCCCTTTTCGAGGAACCGGCGATTCCCCTCCACCAGGCGTCGGAGCGCCTGTGAAGGGGAGGGTGATTTGGGATCCCAGGTACTCGGCACGGCCGCCCCTTACCATCGTTGTCCCGCGGCGGCAGGGGCCAAGCGCCCTCCGTCGCAGGGCCGCGTCATAGGGCCGTTCAGCAATCCTTCGGGCGGAAGGCCGACACCACCAGCTCCGAGGGGAACCCCTCGCCTCGGTTGAGGTCATGACAAACGAGCCCACGGTCGATTGCATCTTGACTTCGGGGCTACCCGTGGCGTGCACTTCTCGCCCCATGAGACACATGATTGCCTTCTTCACCGCCGTGCTGGCTGTCTCCGCCCACGCCCAGGTCGAGGACGCTGATGGGCTGTCGTGGACCTCGCCAGCCGAGGCCGAGACGGCGACGCCGGCGGCCCCGACGCCCCCGCCCAGCGCCAAGGCCGAGGTCATCTACGAAGACGAGGTCACGCTCACGGATGACTACCGGATTCTCATTGGCACCCGAGAAGCGACGACCCGGGAGCTGTTCCAAACCATTGGCAGGGCCGATTTGCTCGAGCGCAGCGACGCGGCCATCACCAAGAGGAAGGTGCTCTTCATCACCGCGGGGGCTGTGCTGGTGGTGCTGGAGACGGCCGGGGTCATCGCCCGCGTCACCGCGCCCAACCTGGTGTCGGGCCCCTGCAACACCGACATGAAATACTACAACGAGTACTGCCAACCGACCAATGTGCTGCACCAAGCCGTCGCGGGGGCGCTCATGGCCGGAGGCGCCGCCGTGGCGGGGATTCTCGCCGTCTTCGGGCTGGCCGCGAGCCCCGACGTCCTCAACCACTGGGAGCTCCGCCGGCTCATCGACCAGCACAACGACGCGATGGCTCGGAGGTCGACGCTTCGGTTGGTGCCGACCTTCGGCGCCTCCTCGGTCGGGTTGGTCGCGACTGGCCAGTTCTGAGCGCTCCCCATCGGACAGGGCAGTCTGCGCGCCGACGGCACCTCGGTCACTTCGCCGGCTCCGAGGCTTGGCCCGCGGCAGGCTGAGGGAGCTCTTCGAGCCGCACCTCCAGCACAGGACCATTCGGCGCCACGGTGAGCTGTTGGTGGTCGTCGCGCAGTGAGGGGCTGGTATTGAGCTCGAGGAGATCCTCCTTGGGGTCGAAGACGAGGAGCATCCGGTAGCCGTCGCGGAGCAGTGACCTCACTCGCCTGGCCGTCTCGTCGAGGTACACCTCGGCGTAGAGCGGTGCGATGGGACCGCGCTGGGGAATGTGCAAGCGGTAGTTGGCGTAGGCGTCGAGGGAGCTGAAGAGAACCAACTGGTCTCTCTTGGCCTGCCCCAGGGCCTTCGCGAGGAAGTCGATCTGTTGCTCGATTGGGTTGGGCTCGAGAAAGAGCCGCCTCGCCCAGTGCGCTCGGATCCGGTCGAAGGGGCCCTTGACCGTCTGGCCCGAGGCGACGGTGGCCATCAGCACGAACGAGGTCGCCAGCGTCCTCGACCACCTCGCGGTGACTCCCGCGAACCGCAGCCGATCCAACCCCACGAACAGCACCAGCAACCAGATGCCCGAGATGTTGAGCAAGTTGTGGTCGTGGGAGCGACCGAAGAAGTACCCGAGCTGAGCCACCGCGAAGGCCAGGAGGAACGCGCTCACCCGGCGGCGCTCCGGGTCGGGGTCGCTGACGATGGGGAAGAGCGCGGCGAGCAGCACCCACAGCACACCCCAGAACATCGAGGTGAATTCGATGGGCAAGAAGCCGAGGTGGAGGCTCTGATACAGCATACCCGCCGGGTTGGTCAGCGAGCGGAAGGTGGCGAGCTGAAAGGCCAAGGCTCCGAGGGGAGGGACGAGGAGCGCGAGCCGGCGGACCTCGAGGCGCCGCTGGGCCCGCCACTCGCCGACCAGCGAGGCTCCGAGGGCGAGGCCGTAGAAGGCGAGGTAGAGGAGGCCGAAGATGTTGTCAGCCACGTAGCTCAGGGCGAACGCCACCGACGTCGCCAGCGAGGTGAAGCCGAAGCGCCGCAGCACCAGGGCCAGCGGCACCCAGAGATCGAGCCGCAACGTGCTGACTTGGGGAAAACAGGTCGGCCCGGCGAGGATCGCCAGGAAGCGCACCACCACCAACGCCACGAGGAAGAGGAGCACCAGGAGCCGGTCGTCGAGGAGCTTCGTGGCGAGGCGGTGGTAGGCCAGCAGCCACAGGGCGAACAGCACCGACAGGACCGCCTGCATTTGATGGATTCGCAGACCGAAGGCCATCATCAGCTGGAAGGCCCACGTGAGGAGCATGTTGTACTGCATATAGAAGCTGCCCAGCTTCTCACCCGTCGACAGCTTGAGCGCCGGGCCGATGACGAAGCCGTAGTCGAAGACGCTGACCCCCTGGGCCGACATCACCACGCCCGCGGCCACCACCAGCCAGACGAGCGCGAGGCCCAGTCGAGCGAGCCACGGCCGCCCTCGGGTGAGCCACAGGCCCAGGGCGCCCAGGCCCACCACCGCCGAGGTGAGGCCAAGCACCCAGAGGTTCTCCCGGAGGGTGCCAAAGGGAACGAAGTTGGTCGAGCGCGTGTGATCGATGATGACCACCGACGGAAGCAGGCTCAGCACCTGGAGCGGGCGACTCTCGGTCCACCTCACCCGAGGCAGATACGAGACGGCCAGGTAGCCCAGCAACAACACGAGCGTCACGGCGACCAGCATCACGAACGACTCGATGCCGTCGTTCTGGGAGAGCCAGTGGCGCAGCCAGCGATTGATGCTGGCGGGATCGACGCGGGTCGAGACGCTGTGAATGAGATCGGCGAAGGCGACGAAGAGGCCGTACAGCCCGACGAAGAGCACCGATACGATCGACGTAGCCTTCAACAGCGGTGTCTGCACGACGAACCTCCGTTGGTCAAGGCGATGTGCAGTACACGATACATCCTCAGGCCGTAACGTCGAGGCCTTTCGAGGCCCGTCACAACGCAAATACACCCAACTCTCGGGCCGCGGCACGCTCGAGTGGCGCGGCCGGGGCGTCGACGCGGCCTTGACTCCCCAGTCTCTCGCTCATACCTTGCCGACCTTCGTACGCAGGGCTCGGACTCGGGACCGTATCGCGGCAAGGGGGAGCATGGACTCAGAACTCAGAATGGCTCTGTGTGAGCGGAGTGTGCTCGGCGTGCTCCTCCTCGCGAGCGGCTGCTACCACGCGGCGAACGACGAGCTCGCCCAACGCACGCTCACCGCGTTCCGCGAGGCGAAGGTCAGCGCGAGCATCGATGCTGAGCGGGAGCTCTCGAAGCAGCTGCTGGAGGCCGAGCTGGCGTCGGCCCGCGGTCTCGTCGAGGCGAATCGTGACGCCGAGGTCGCGAAGATGCTCATGAGCCCATGGGCGCCCCCTTCTGATGAGTCGTGCGTCTGGTCGGCCGCCGGGGCCTGCCAGTGCGTCTCGTTCCAGTGTGTCTTCATCGACCGTCGCCTCATCCGCCTGGCTGGCACGACGGCCGACGGTACCGAGGCGAGCGCGCTCCTCGCCTTTGCCACCCTGCGCCGAGCGTCCATCGTTCCGAAGCGACAGGCAGATCTCGACGCCGCGGAGTCGATGTACACTCAGCAATTCGCAGGCAGAGCCGGCGCGGTCACGCTCGCGTGCGCCCTGGACAGCGATGCCAAGGTCCCCGTTCCAGCAGACGGAGGCACCGACGCCCAGTACGTGACGATGTACAACGACGCCTGCGCCGACCTCCGAAAGGCTGTCCACGACCGGGCACAATCTGGAGGGCTCATCGGCGCATCTTTCCGGGATATCGAGCGCCGCCATGAAGAGCTCCTCACCGCGAAGCAGCAGGTGACGAGCCTCAACGAAGCCTACCAGGCAGCGGTGACTGCCCAGGCGAACGCCGCCTCCCCGAAGGCGAACCTCGCGACCGCGCTGGCGACGCTCAAGACCGCGCAGCAGAAGG
Organism: Myxococcales bacterium; assembly: GCA_003153055.1. The sequence goes on along the minus strand of PMBV01000181.1, from coordinate 20,921 downwards.
TCTCCGACACGATTGCGCAGGCGCCCGAGGTCGCGGACCTGCTGAAGAACCGGCTGAAGCTGGCCGAGCTCCAGCTCCGCTACGACGAGGCGACGAAGGTGCTCGACCGCCTGCTCGCTGGCGAGCCCGCGAAGGAGTCCGTGGGCGAGACCGTTCTCGGCGCGGTGCTCAATCTAGAGAAGATGCAGGGCGAGCGGGACGTGCCCCGATTGATGCTCGAGGTCCAGCAACTGCATGGCCAACTGGCGGCGCTCCAAACCATGGTGACCCATGCGAATCGTCAACTAACCCTCGAGGAGGAACGCGCCGGCGTCTTGCTCGAGCACCTGGGCGCTCTCCTCGATGCGAAGGCGGCCTCCAGACGAGCGGCCTCGGAATGCGCGGCATCAAAGAAGCCGGCGGATACGACCGGGACCGTGCTGCAGGCCCTGCAGGCGTCGCGATCGAAGGAGTGCAAGACGGCCATCGCGACCAGCCTGCACCTGCTCGCGAGCGCCTGGACCCGCTCCGAGCTTCGAGAGCGAGTCCTCGCCCGGCGGCTGGATGGCGACCTTCATGATGAGGCCATCGACCTCTCCGCTGTCGCCTCGGCGCAGTGGGAGGACGTGCTCGGCGTGTCCCTCGAGGCGGTCGCTCAGCTCCACGCGTCGGGTATCAAGCCCGAGGACCTCGCTCGGCTGCTGGTCGACATCGCAGGCATCGTGGGCATTTCTCTCGCAGTGGGTCTCAAGTGAGGACGCCGATGTCGCGAGCCCTCCTCCTCTGTGCTGTCCTCGGTGCCGGTTGCGCCACGACGATGTCTCCGGAGCTCCGCATCGCCGGGACGATACAGTCGTTCATCAAGAGCGCAGATGATTTCACGTCGCGGCGGCGTGCCATCGCCAAGACCCGGCAGCAGTTGATCAACGAGACCGACGCCTCGGCGGCCAGGCAACGAGACGAGGCGGCCAATGTACTCGCCGCGTGGCGCATCGCCGGCGAAACGGAGAGCGTGCGCATCTACACGGCGATCCTGGTCGAGAGCGCTGCCAGCGGCGCCTCGACCGAGGCGTACGACGAGCTCCTCGTCAAGCAGGCCGCGGCCCTCGCTGGCGCCGACACCCAGGTGAAGTTCGAGCTCGGGAAGCTCGGTGACGCTGTCTCCACGCTGACCGCCCTCGGCTCCCAGGGCTCGTTCGTGGACCGGGCGAAGCTCTACCTGGAATACCTCAAAACAACCAAGGCGTACGTCGACGTCTTGGAGTCACAGGTCAGCACCACCAGCTCGCGCATCGGCGCCCAACCGTCCCCATGAGCCGCCGTCAATCCTCCACCAAGGAGTCCTCCATGGCAGCGACGAACGAGGCAGTCCTCGATGACCTCGCATTGGCAATCTTCAGCCTTCGACGTTTGGTCACGGCCCTCGAGGAGAAGGTGTTGGACCCGGCCCTGCCGTCGAACGAGAAGCAGGCGCTCCTCGCGGAGCTGCCCATTCTCGACAACGACCGCCGCGACCTCGCTGCCCGCTTCGCAGCCATGCAGGCGAAGAAGGCAAAGCTCCCGCCCCCCAACGAGAGCATCGCGAAAGAGCTCAAGGCCGCCACGACGGATCTCTCGGCTCGAATCGCCGAGGCCCGGTCTGTCTCCGCGCTGTTGACCTTGGCGACGACCGTCGCGAGCGCTGCCTGGAAGGCCGTCGCCGCGTGAGGGCCGATGGTTTGTCTGAAGTGTTGACGTGTCAAAAATATGACTGGCTCCGACTGTCGATGGTCGTGGAAGCAGTTGCGGTCGGTCCCTCGCGGCGACACCTTTGAAGGGTCGGCACCCTCGAAGGAGCACGCACGTGGCGGACCAGGCCTTGGACTTTCCGGTGTCACTCCCCATCGACTTGCCGACGTACCTTCACCGGCTCGAGGACGCGCTCGAGGCTGCTCGCTCCGAGGGGAACCTCGAGGTGGCCGGCCTCGACGTGGGCTTCTTCTTGGGCCGCCTGAGGACCGTCTACATCACCGCGGCGCTCAACCAAGCCAAGGGGAACGTGAGCCGCGCGGCGGCCCTCCTGGGCCTCGGCGTCGATGAGCTCCGGGAGACGCTCTTCGTCCCTGCCCTGTGTTGAGGCCGGGAACCGAACGCTCTCTGCGAGGGGCTGCCCCGCCGTGGTAGCCCCAGGTGCTGGCCTGGCATACGCTCGCTCGAGCCCTCGACGACCTGCCTCGGTCGCTGCGGCCCAGCGGAGAGCAGGAACGTGCCACGCGTCCTCGTCGTCGAAGATGACCGAACCATCCGCCACTCGCTGGCCGAACGGCTCATCGAGGCGGGCTACGAGGTCGAGACCGCCGAGGGAGAGCGAGCCGCCCGAGCGCTCTTCCACGAGGACCACTTCGAAGCGGCGTTGATGGACATACGGCTCAAGGACGGCGACGGGCTCCATTTGCTCGAGGACGTGCGCCGCGACTTTCCCCAGTTGCCGGTCATCATGGTGACGGCCTTCGGTGACAGCGAGCGCACCATTCGGGCGATGAAGGCCGGCGCCTTCGAGTACGTGACGAAGCCGTTCGACCTCGATGCCCTGCTGGCGGTGCTGGCCCGGGCCGTGAAGACGCAGCCGGTGGCGCGGGTGGCCGAGCCGGCCCCGGGAGGCCCGCTGGTTGGGGCGAGCCCGGCGATGCTCGGCGTGTGGAAGTCCATCGGGCGCTCCGCCGCCAGTCGCGTACCGGTGCTCATCACCGGAGAGAGCGGCGTGGGCAAGGAGCTGGTGGCCCGAGCGATTCACGACCACGCTCACCCGGACCGGCCCTTCGTCGCCGTCAATCTCGCCGCCCTCCCGTCGTCGTTGGTCGAGTCTGAGCTCTTCGGCCACGAGCGCGGCGCCTTCACCGGCGCGGTGGCGAAGCGGGAGGGGCGCTTCGAGGTCGCCCAAGACGGCACGCTCTTTCTCGACGAAATCGCCGATCTCGAACAGCCACTGCAGACCAAGCTCCTCCGCGTGCTGGAGGACGGCGGCTACGAGCGCGTGGGAGGCTCGACCCGCCAAGAGTCGAGCGCGCGCATCATCACCGCCACCTCACGGGCCGTCGCCCCCGGGGTTCCGGCCAGCCTGCTCCGGGAAGACCTGTACTACCGCCTGGCGGTGCTGCGCATCGACGTGCCTCCGTTGCGAGAGCGGCGGCAGGACATTCCCCTCCTCGTGCAAGCCTTTCTCCAGAGGGCGGGTGGGCCGTCACGGGCCGTCTCCGAGGCAGCGATGACGCGGCTGATTCAACACGACTGGCCGGGCAACGTCAGACAGCTCCGGCACGTGCTCGAGAACGCCTGCGTGATGTCGACGGCCGAGGTGCTCGACGACGCCGCCTTCGACCTGGCGGGGCCCAACGGCCGGTCGCTGGCCCAGACTCCCGTGGCCGCCCCGGAGACCCTCGACCTCAAAGAGAACGTGGAGCGCCTCGAGCGCCAGCTCATCACCACCGCGCTTGCCCGGGCCGGTGGCAATCGGGCCCAGGCCGCGAGGATGCTGGGCATCCGCCGCGCGCTCCTCTATGCCCGCCTGCTCCAGCTCGGGCTCCGCACCGAAAATTGACGCGGCGGGCCAGGCCCACGGCCCGGCGTGAGGCCTGTACGCTGAAGGAGCACGCTGTCCGAAAAACGACCACGAACGCGGGTCCTTCCTGCGCCGGTCGTACGTGTTTACCCACCCGGTTGTGATGGCGCGGTGCTTGCTCGTGGCCTTGCCCGGCTCGAAGAGACTCACGCAATTCCAACCGCCGCTCACCTTCAGCGCCGGCCAGAGCCGCCGGACTCGGAGCAGTGCGTGGGCGGGGCACCTGGGGAGGACTGACATGAAGACAGCGACGAAGTGGACGCTCTGTGTGACGCTCGGGCTGGTGGCGGCGACACTCTGGGCAGGGCCTGCTCAGGCAGCCGACGTCAAGGTTGGTCTCTCGTTGCCCACCCAGCGCGAGGAGCGGTGGGTGAAGGACAAGCAGGTGATGGAGGCCGAGGCCAAGAAGAACGGCATCGACCTGCGCGTGCAGGTCACCGACAACGACGCCTCGAAGCAAGTCGCGCAGTGCGAGAACCTCATTTCCCAGGGCGTGAAGGTGTTGATCCTCGCGCCTCACGACGCCTCGAGCGCGGCGGTCATCGTCTCGAAGGCCGCCAAGGCAGGCATCGCGGTCATCAGCTACGACCGCCTGGTGACCAACTCGCCGCTCGACTACCACTACCTCTCCTTCGACAACCTGAAGGTCGGAGAGCTCCAAGGCGAGTACATCACGAAGGTCGCACCCAAAGGCAACTACATCGTGCTGGCCGGGTCTCCCACCGACAACAATGCCAAGCTGTTCCGCGAGGGCGCCATGAAGTACCTGAAGCCGCTCGCCGACAAGGGCGACATCAAGATCGTGATGGACCAGTTCGTCAAGGACTGGCAGCCGTCCGAGGCGCAGAAGCTCTGCGAGCAGGCCCTCACCGCGAACAAGAACAAGATCGACGCGGTCCTCGCGCCCAATGACGGCACCGCCGGCGGCTGCATTCAGGCCCTCGCGGCCCAGGGCCTGGCGGGGAAGATTCCCATCACCGGGCAGGACGCCGAGCTCTCCGGCGCCATTCGCATCATCCACGGCACCCAGAGCATCACCATCTTCAAGGACACCCGCGAGCTGGGGAAGATGGCCATCCAGATGGCCCGAGACTTGGCCGCCGGGAAGGCCATCGATACCCAGGGGCGCACCGTGAACAACGGCAAGAAAGACGTGCCCTCGGTGTTGCTCACGCCCGTCGTGGTGACCCGCGAGAACCTGGACCAGCTGCTCATCTCGAGCGGCTACCTGTCTCACGAGCAAGTCTATCGGAAGTAACCCTGGTCCACATCGGAGCGGCAATCCATGACAATCAACCCACTGCGAATGCTGGCTGCGTCGATCGCCTTGCTCGTGGCTCAAAGTGCCGGGGCCTTCGAGCTTCACGGGTACTTCCGTGACAGCGAGGGCTTCAACGGGCGAGGCGGCAGCCAAGCATGCTTCCAGCTCCCGGGCTCGTACTTCAAGGCACGTCTCGGGAACGAGTGCGACCGGTACCTCGAGATGAATCTCAGCGAGACCGGCAAATTCAACGCCATCGACTGGCGCATCGAGTTCATGCCGGCGTCCTACCTGGCCAGCGTCGACATCGGAGCCCCGAATAACCTGTTCATCCAGCAGATGTGGTTGGGGATGAAGTTCAACGACTTGAACGGAATCACGGTCTGGGCTGGGCGCCGCTACTGGAAACGCCACGACGTGCACAGCCTCGACTGGTTCTACTGGAACCCAGCCCAGGGCAACGCCGGCGTCGGCGTGGAGGACGTGGACATCAGGTTCGGCAAGCTGGCCGTCACCGCCTTCCGCATCGATGCGACCACGGCCCTGGCGACGGCGAGCAACTTCACCCAAGGCACCTACCTGGTCCCCGAGCTCCGCGTCTACGACATGCCGGTGAACCCCTCGGGCACCCTGGAGGCGGGCGTCGATCTCGCCATCGCTACCGACCAGGCCAAGGCGCTGGGCCCGGGCCGAGCCTCGGTCAGCCCGCTCGTCACCGTGCAGCACAACCAGGCCAAGCTGTGGGGAGGGTCGAACACCCTGGCCTTTCAATTCGGGCTGGGCGCCTTCTCGAGGGTGGCGGGCGATGGTCCAGGGCAGCTCCTCGCCGGTGGCACCACCGACCACCAGGAATGGCGCTTCATCGAGCACCTGGTCATTCACCCGGTAGAGCAGCTCTCTGGCGCGCTGGTGCTGGTGTTCCAGGACCAGACCGCGCCCACCGGCGGTGGGGCTCGCATCTTCACCGCCGAGGTCCGCCCTGCCTACCACTTCACTGACTGGTTCAAGCTCCAGGCCGATGTCTTGTACCAGGTACTCTGGACCAAGAATGCCGCGGCAGGCGCGGGCACGCCGATGCTGTTCAAGGCCACCCTCGCCCCGACCATCGCGCTGGGGCGGGAGTACTACTCGCGCCCAGAGCTGCGGCTCTTCGCCACGTACTCGGCCTGGAACGACGCGGCCGCCACCGCGGCTGCCGCCCACCCGATGGCCAGCGGTGCCTTCGGCTCGGCTCTGTCCGGTTTCACCTTCGGAGCCAGTGTCGAGATTTGGTTCTGACGCGAGGTGTCGGCGGTGCACGGGGCGAGACTTCCTCGTGCACCGGCTCGACATGCTTGGGCCGTGAGGTTCATGATGGTTGGTGGTTCGGCCCGGCGGAGACCAGGCGGCGAGTCTGGGAGGCGGATGATTCCGAACGAATGGAGGCCACGCGTGCGCTCCGATGAAACGAAGACAGAGGGCTGGTGTGCTCGCCTGGGCAGAACGGTGTCTGTGCTGTCGCTCCTCGTGTCGGGAGGCTGCGCCACCGCGGGCACCGAACGGGCCGTCGTCGCCCAGTTGGAACGTGGGCTCTCGTCGGCGAGCTGTGGCCGAAGCCTCGACGACGCCTGGGACGAGGCCCGCCGCTTGCTCGATGAGCAGGGGTATGAGCTGGCCGGCGCCGACGCGCGGGCGGTGGGCAAGGCGCCAGGCCCGGGCTCCTTCATCGGCCCGTTCGGCTCGCTCCTCTCGGCAGCGCGCGAGACGCGGGTCGAGGGCACGGCTCGAATGCTCGAGACGGGCTGGCGAAGCGGCCAGCGCTACCGGCTGGAAGGTTCTGCCGAGGCGCCAGGCTGCCACGTCGTCTTCCTCACCCTGGCGGAGGACCCCGGGCAGCGTGGCCGAGATGTCTGGCAGGCGCCTCGACCCGACCGCACGCTCGAGCTCGAGCTCTTGCGTCGCCTGGCGCCGGAGGAGGCCACCCGCCTCGAGGGTCCGACGCGGCCATGAGCGACCTCATTCTCGAGATGCGGCACATCACCAAGGAGTTCCCCGGCGTGAAGGCGCTGGAGGACGTGACGTTCGAGGTGCGCACCGGCGAGGTGCATGCGCTGGTGGGCGAGAACGGCGCGGGCAAGTCGACGCTGATGAAGGTGCTCAGCGGCGTCTACCCGCATGGCAGCTACTCGGGCGACATCGTGCTCAATGGCGAGGTGCAGCGCTTCTCGACGGTGCGCGAGAGCGAGCACGCCGGCATCGCCATCATCTTCCAGGAGCTCGCCCTGGTGAAACAGATGTCCATCGCCGAGAACATCTTCCTGGGTGCCGAGCTGGTGCGGGCTCCGGGTCTCATCGATTGGAATCGCACCTACCAGGAGACGGCGAAGGCCCTGGCCGAGGTCGGGTTGGACCTGAGCCCATCGACGCGCGTGGCCGACCTGGGAGTGGGCTCGCAGCAACTGGTGGAGATCGCCAAGGCCCTGTCGAAGAACGCCCGGCTGCTCATTCTCGACGAGCCGACCGCGGCGCTCACCGAGCGGGAGGCCGACAACCTGCTCGCCATCCTCGAGCGCCTCAAGCAGAAGGGGGTGACCTGCGTCTACATCTCTCACCGGCTGCGCGAGGTGGTTCGCATCGCCGACCGGGTGACGGTGCTGCGCGACGGGAAGACCATTCTCACCGACGACAAGGCCCAGATGCCCGAGGAGCGGATGGTGCGCACGATGGTGGGCCGCGAGCTCACCACGATGTTCCCGCTGCGGCCGCACGTGGCCGGCGACACGGTGCTCGAGGTGAAGCACTGGACGGTGCGCAGCCCGATTCCCGGTGACGTGGGCTGTGACGACATCTCCTTCGAGGTGAAGCGCGGAGAGATTCTCGGCATCGCCGGGCTCATGGGCGCGGGCCGCACCGAGTTGGTGACGAGCCTCTTCGGCGTCTGGGGACAGTACCAACGCGGCGAGCTGTGGCTCTTGGGCCGCCGGCTCGTCATTCGAAACGCCGGCGAGGCCATACGGTCGGGGCTGGCGTTGGTCTCGGAGGACCGCAAGCGTTACGGGCTGGTGTTGGGAATGGACGTGAAGGAGAACTCCACCCTGGCCAGCCTGAAGCGCATCGCCCGCTTCGGGGTCATCGACAAGAACGAGGAGATCAAAGTCTCGGCGCGGTACGCCAGCGAGCTGCGCACCAAGACGCCATCGCTCGAACAGAAGGTCGGCAACCTCTCCGGCGGGAACCAGCAGAAGGTCGTGCTGGCCAAGTGGCTCTTGACCCAGCCGAAGGTGTTGTTCCTCGACGAGCCGACCCGGGGAATCGACGTGGGCGCCAAGGTCGAGATCTACAACATCATGAACGACCTCGTGGAGAGCGGGGTGTGCGTGGTGATGGTCTCATCGGAGCTGCCCGAGGTGTTGGGCATGAGCGACCGCATCTTGGTCATTCATGAGGGTCGGATCACCGGCAGCTTCGCGCGCCAAGACGCAACTCAAGAGAAGGTGATGCGCTACGCGACCGGAGCAGCCTAGCGGCGGCGACCGCTTGAGGGAGGAGGCGACGATGGACATCAGAGCGAAGGACGCAACCCCACCACCCAAGGGACTCCGTGAGTTGCTGGTCAGCTCAATAAAGCACAATACAAAACAGTACACGATGTTCCTGGCGCTCATTGCCATCTGGGTCATCTTCGCCTTCCTGACCGACCGGGTGTTCCTGACGCCTCGAAATCTCTCTAACCTCTTCGTGCAGACGGTCACCACGGCCATTCTCGCCATCGGCATGGTGCTGGTCATCGTGACGGGGCACATCGACCTCTCGGTGGGCTCGGTGCTGGGCTTCGCGGGGGCGGTCTGCGCGATGTGCCTCATCAAGCTGGAGTGGGGGGTGTTCGCGTCGGTCCTGGTGACGCTGATGGTGGGGTTGGCGGTGGGAATCTGGCATGGCTTCTGGGTCGCCTACCGCAAGGTGCCGGCCTTCATCGTGTCGCTGGCCTCGATGCTCGCCTTCCGCGGGCTCATCATCGGTATCACCGGCGGCCAGACCCAGGGCCTCGAGATGGCCCCGGAGGCCACCGCCGAGCGGTTCAAGCTCATCGGTCAGGGGTACCTCCCCACCTTCGGGCAGGCGGTGGACGGAGAGATTCACGACAGCAGCCTCGCGCTGTTGGCCGCCGTCATCGTGGTGTTCCTCTGGAGGTCGTTGAGCCGCCGTCGAGCCCGCCAGCGGTATGGCTTCGAGGTGCTGCCGGCGTACGCCGAGGCTGCCAAGCTGGGCCTGGTCTCGGTGGGCATCGCCGCCTTCGGGGGCGTGATGGTGGTCTACCTGGGCATTCCGTGGGCGGTCATCTTCGTCTTGGGCCTGGCCGTGCTCTTCTCGTTCATCGCCGAAGACACCACCTTCGGGCGCCACCTCTACGCCATCGGCGGCAACCCCGACGCGGCGCGGCTGTCGGGCATCAGCGTGCCTCGCCACACCTTCGGTCTCTTCATGCTCATGGGGGTGATGACCGCCGTCGCGGGCATCGTCACCACCGCCAGGCTCAACGCCGCCACGACGTCCGCAGGGCAGAACGCCGAGCTCGACGCCATCGCCTCGGCCGTCATCGGAGGCACCTCGCTCTTGGGTGGCGAGGGGACCATCTTCGGCGCCATCATTGGCGCGCTGGTGATGACGTCGCTCGACAACGGCATGAGCCTAATGAACCTCGACATCACGTTCCAATACGTCATCAAGGGGCTCATCTTGTTATTGGCTGTCTGGGTGGACATGGCGCAACGACGCAAGGAGTGACGGCTCGTGTGGAGGAGGTCAGGGTACCGAAGGCTTCGGAGGCGCTGCCCGGTGGTCAGCTGGGCGCGGCGACGCATGCTCGACAAGTCATTCGTGTTCTTCCAGCGCGTGGGGACCGCCCTCATGCTGCCGGTCGCGGTGCTGCCGGTCGCCGGCCTCCTCTTGGGCATCGGGTCGGCCAAGGCCTCCTTTCTCCCGGTGGGCCTGAGCACGGTGATGGAGCAATCGGGCGGCGCCATCTTCGCGCACCTCCCGCTGCTGTTCGCCATCGCGGTGGCCCTGGGGTTCACCGCCAACGACGGGGTCAGCGCCTTGAGCGCGACCATCGGCTACTTGGTGATGCGGGCGACGATGGGGGCCATCGCTCACCAGTCTGGGGCCGAGCTGCTCGAGGTGGCGGGCGCTCCGTCGCTCGACACCGGGGTCTTCGGCGGTATCCTCGCGGGAGCCCTCGCCGCGTACCTCTACGGTCGCTTTTCCCGCCTCGCGCTCCCTCAATACCTCGCGTTCTTCGCCGGGAAGCGCTTCGTGCCCATCGTGACCGCGCTGGCCGCGATGGGTCTGGGGGTCGTGCTCTCGTTCGTCTGGCCGGCGGTGCAAGGAGCCATCGATCGCTTCTCGCACTGGGCCGCGGTGAGCGACCCGAGGACCGCCGCGACCCTGTACGGGTTCGTCGAGCGCCTGCTCATTCCGTTCGGGCTCCACCACATCTGGAACGTGCCCTTCTTCTTCGAGATCGGCACCTTCACCGACGCCTCGGGCCGGGTGGTGCACGGCGACATCGCGCGCTTCTTCGCCGGTGATTCGACGGCCGGCGTGCTCGGCGGGGCGTACTTCTTCAAGATGTTCGGGCTCCCCGGAGCGGCCATCGCCATCTGGCGGGCGGCTCTGCCCGAGCACCGGAGGAAGGTCGGGGCCGTCATGGTCTCGGGCGCCTTGACCTCGTTTCTCACCGGCATCACCGAGCCAATCGAGTTCGCCTTCCTGTTCGCTGCTCCAGCGCTGTACTTGGTTCACGCGGTCTTGGCGGCGACCTCCCAGTTCGTCGCCAACTCGCTCGATATGCACCTGGGCTTCACCTTCTCGCAGGGTGGCATCGACTTTCTCGCTTTCAATCTGCTTGGGAAGACCGCCGCGCGCGCCTGGCTCGTGCTGGTGCTCGGTCCCCTGTATGGCCTGGGCTATTTTGGAATCTTCCGGTTCGCCATCGCGCGGTTTGGCCTCATGACGCCAGGTCGAGAGGCGGAGACCGTCAGCGCCCCCCCGCCGGTGCCGTCAGACGGCGATCGCCTGCGGGAGCTCGTGAGCGCCTTCGGAGGCGAGGCCAACATCACCGGCCTCGACGCGTGCATCACCCGGCTGCGCATCTCGGTGAAGGACCCGCGGCAGGTCGATGCCGTTCAGCTCAGGGCTTTGGGGGCCTCGGCGGTGGTGGTGGGCGGGGGAGGCGTTCAAGCGATTTTCGGGCCCGACTCCGAGAACATCAAGACAGACATTCAAGAGTACCTGAAGTCGACGGCGGCGTCGTCACCGCCTGGCAGCGGTCGCGCGCAGTCGAGCGGGGCCGGATCGAAGGAGCACGGGCTCGCGACGAATGGGCTCAGCTGGCGTCACCGAGAGTGGGCGCTTCGGGCCCGGAGCTGGACGGCGACGGAGGCGCGCGTGGGGCATCTTCTAGGCCTCGGGGCGGCGGCGGAGCTCGCGCGCATCGCCCACGACCACGGCACGCTCACCGAGGATCTCGCCTCGGCGCGAACCCGAGAGCAGGAGCTCGTGCGCAACGTGGAGCAGGGCAAGCGGTTGGCCGGGCTCGGTGGGGTGGTGGCGGGCGTGGCGCACGACCTGCGAACGCCCATCACCGGCATCAAGTTGACGCTCGATGGGCTGGCGCGCCGGGGGCTCGATGGGCGCTCCGCGGGTGACGTGGCCACCTGCCTCGACGAGCTCTCCAGGCTCGACCGGTTGGTGGTGTCGCTGATGGAGGTCGCACGCTCGGGCGCCGAGGGGAAGACCGAGACCGAGCTGGCCGGCATCGTCGATGATCGGCTCAGGGCTGAAGAAGTGGCGGGGCAGCTCCGCAAGGTCACCGTCGAGCGAGAAGGGGGCGCCCGAGTGGCCTGTCGCGCCGACCTCATCGCGCGGGTGGTGGCGAACCTCGTCAGCAACGCCGTCGAGGCGAGCCCCGAGGGTGGCGCCGTGCGCGTGAGGATAGAAGCCGACGAGCAGGAGGCTCGCATCATCGTCGCGGACCAGGGCCTCGGCGTGCCGAAGGAGCGGGAGCGCGAGCTGTTCGAGCCCTTCTTCACCCTCAAGCCCGAAGGCACGGGGTTGGGGTTGTTCCTCTCTCGCGCGCTGGTGGTCGCCCAAGGAGGCCGGCTGGCGTACGAGCGAGATGCTTCGACGACGAGGTTCACGGTTGTCCTGCCCCTGAGCTCAGCGCCGCCAGCAGCCTGAGGTGTCTGGAATTGGCGTGCGACGCAGGAGACCGAAGATGGAGATTCGAGCCCCGCTGTCTGGTGTGATTGTTTCGCTGGACTCCATTCCAGACACGGTGTTCGCGAGGAAGCTCGTCGGAGATGGGGTGTCGATTGATCCGACGTCGAACGAGGTGCTGGCTCCGGTGTCGGGGGTCCTCTCGCAGTTTCACCAGTCGCGCCACGCGCTGGCCGTCACCGCGCCCAACGGCGTCGAGGTGCTCATTCACGTCGGGCTCGACACCGTGTCACTCCGTGGCCGGGGCTTCACGCCTCTGGCCGAGCTCGGCGCCCAGGTGCGGCTCGGGCAGCCGTTGCTCAGGTTCGACGCCGAGCTGGTCGCTCGCCGGGCTCGCAGCCTGTTGACCCAGGTGATTGTCACTACCAGTGAGTTGGTGGCGGGCCTCACCCCGTCGACTGGGCTGGCCGTCGCGGGAGAGACCCGGCTCCTCGAGCTGACGTTGAGGCAGGTCGCTGAGGCCTCGCTGTCGTCACGGCCAATTCGGGTGCCCAACCGGGAGGGGCTGCACGCTCGACCCGCGGCGGTGCTGGCCACTCAGGCCAAGACGTACGCTTCTGACGTCCGCCTGGTGCGGGGGACGCACGAGGCCAACGCCAAGTCCGTCCTCTCCATTCTCGGGCTGTCGAGTGAGCAGGGCGACCTGGTGGAGTTGCGGGCGAGAGGGCCCGATGCCGAGCTGGCGTTGGCCGAGCTCTCGAGGCTGCTCACCGAGGGGTGCGGGGAGGTGGTCGAGGGGCCCCACAAGCCCTTCGTCGAGGGCGCGCTGAGCGGTGACCCGGCGGCGCCTGGCGTCGCCATTGGCCGAGTGGTGCAGCACCGGCGGGTCGCGCTCTCCATCGTGGAGCGGGGCGGGACGGTGGCCGAGGAGCGGGCGAAATTGGCCAAAGGGCTGCGCGAGGCAGCGCTCCAGCTCGAGGCGCTCAAGCGGCAGACCGGCGAGGCGGACCGGGCGCAGCTCCTCGGGGTTCACCTCGAGCTGCTCGAGGACCCAGGCCTGACTGACGCGGCGGAGGCGCGCCTCAAGCAAGGCCTGAGCGCGGCCTTCGCCTGGCACCAGACTTTCATCGAGCAAGCCACCAGCCTCGAGACCCTGCGCAACACGCTCTTCAAGGCCCGCGCGGTTGATGTTCGCGACGTGGGGGCTCGGGTGCTGGCGCACCTGGGCGGGGTGGCGCCGACGCACCTCACGCTGCCCGACGACGCCGTCCTCATCGCCGAGGAGGTCACCCCTTCAGAGATGGCGTCGTTCGAAAGAGGGAAGCTCATCGGGTTGTGCAGCACCAGCGGCAGTCCCACCAGCCACGTCGCCATCCTCGCGCGCTCCATGGGCGTTCCCGCCATCTGCGGCGTCGACGAGCGGGCGCTCTCATTGGCCAACGGCACGCCGGTGCTGGTGGACGGGACGACCGGACTCCTGCGCGTGGTGGTGGACGAGCGCGGCCTGGCCGAGGCGAAGGAGCAGGTGTCGCGGCAGGCGGCGCGGCGAGAAGTGGACCGGGCGTCGGCTTTCTCGGTCGGCCAGACACGCGACGGGCACCGCGTCGAGGTGACGGCGAACATCGGAAACCTCGAGGACGCCCGCGCGGCGGTGGCGGGAGGCGCGGAGGGGGTCGGGCTGTTGCGCTCGGAGCTGATGTTCTACGGCCGGGCCACCGCGCCGACCGAGGACGAGCAGTTCGCCGCGTACCTCGCCATGGCCGAGGTGCTGGGGAAGGACCGCCCCTTCGTGGTGCGGACCCTCGACATCGGAGGCGACAAGCCGCTCGCCTGTCTACCGCTTCCTTTGGAGGGCAACCCCTTCCTCGGGCTGAGGGGCATCAGGGTGAGCCTCGATCGCCCTCAGCTGTTCCGGGCGCAGCTCCGGGCGATTCTTCGCGCGGCCGTGGTGGGCAACGTGCACGTGATGTTCCCGATGATCTCCGGCATCGACGAGCTGCGTGCTGCCAAGCAATTGCTCGCCGAGGAGCAAGGCGCTGGTCCGCGCATCGAGGTGGGCGTGATGATCGAGGTGCCGTCGGCGGCGGTGCTCGCCGAGTTGTTGGCGCGAGAGGTCGACTTCTTCTCCATCGGCACCAATGACCTCGCCCAGTACACGCTGGCGATGGATCGCAGCCACCCGATGCTCGCCAAGCGCGTCGACGCGCTCCATCCGGCGGTCTTGCGAATGATTGGAATGACCGTGGAGGGCGCGCATCAGCACGGCAAGTGGGTCGGCGTGTGTGGCGGCATCGCGTCGGACCCCCTGGCGATTCCGGTGCTGGTGGGGCTGGGGGTTGACGAGCTGTCGGTCAGCATTCCAGCCATCGCGTCGATGAAGGCAGCGCTGCGCCGCTGGAGCCTGGGGGAGTGCCAGGCCGTTTCAGAGGAGGTGTCGAGGCTGGGCACGGCCGCCGAGGTCCGAGCCCTGTTGACCGAGAAGCAGAGCGCCGCGGCGGGAGGGTAGCTGTGTTCCAGGGGGCCCTCGCGTTTCTGCGGAAGACGGGCACGGCCCTGATGCTGCCGGTCGCGGTGCTTCCTGTCGCTGGGCTGTTGCTGGGCCTGGGCGCGGCCCACTTCGAGTGGATTCCTCCAGTGGTCTCCCGGCTGATGAAGGACTCGGGCGACGTCATCTTCGCCAACATGGCCCTCATCTTCGCCGTGGCGGTGGCCCTGGGGTTCACCGAGAACGACGGCGTCTCGGCGGTGGCGGCGACCATCGGCTATACGGTGATGGTCGCCACCATGGGCGTGATGGTGGAGCGGCTCCACCTCGTGCCCGTGAGCATCATGGGCATCCCGTCGCTCCAGACCGGCGTGTTCGGTGGCATCTTGGCCGGAGGGCTGGCGGCGATGATGTTCAACCGGTTCTACCGGACCTCCCTCCCGGCCTGGCTGGGCTTCTTCTCGGGCAAGCGCTTCGTGCCCATCGTCACGGCCCTGGGGGCCATCGGGCTCGGGTTGGTCCTCTCGGTCATCTGGCCTCCCGTTCAGCGCGGCATCGACGTCTTCTCGCGCTGGGCGGCGGTGGGTGACCCGAGGCTGGCGGCCACGATGTATGGCTTCGTGGAGCGCCTGCTCGTGCCCTTTGGGCTCCATCACATCTGGAACGCGCCGTTCTTCTACGAGATTGGGAGCTTCACCGACCCCAGCGGCAAGGTGGTGCACGGAGACATACAGCGGTACTTCTCGGGTGACCCGACGGCTGGCATTCTCGGAGGGGCGTTTCTCTTCAAGATGTGGGGGCTCCCAGGGGCGGCCCTGGCCATCTGGAGGAGCGCCAAGCCGGAGAATCGGGTGGCGGTGGGCGGAATGATGATCTCCGCCGCGCTGACGTCGTTTCTGACCGGCATCACCGAGCCCATCGAGTTCGCCTTTCTCTTCGTGGCGCCGGCGCTCTATTTGATACACGCGCTGTTGGCGGCCTCGGCCCAGTTCGTCATGGCGACGCTGGGGGCTCACCTGGGGTTCACGTTCTCGCAGGGGGGCATCGATTTCGTGCTGTTCAACCTGCTCAACCCGTACTCGCAGAAGTGGTGGCTCGTGCTGGTGCTGGGCCCACTCTACGGCGGCCTCTACTTCGTCACGTTCACCGCGGCGATCCGGTGGCTCAAGCTCAAGACGCCTGGCCGAGAAGACACGTCGGCGCTGGCCCCGGCCGTGGTGACCGAGGCACGCGCGCTCGTCACGGCGCTCGGCGGGAGAGGAAACTTGCGCTCGCTGGAAGTGGTGGCGCTCACCCGGTTGCGCGTCGAGCTGGTCGACCAGGGCAAGCTCGATGTTGGCGCCGCGGGGGCAGCCGGAGTGAAGGCCATGATGCAGGTAGCGCCTGGGGTGCTGCATTTGATCGTCGGGGACCGGGCGGCACGGCTGGGAGAGGCGCTGGCTTTCTGACAATGGGTCAATTTGGCGCGGTGAGCACACGTGAGGGGCCACGATCCAGGCCCTCGACCAAGGGTTGCCCATTCGCACCTCACTGCGCGCCCGACGAAGCGAAGGTCTTCAGTCGAGGGTCGGGGTACAACTGACGCCGCTCGTGAGGTCCATCAAGTGGCCGCTCGCTGGAGGAGCCCTGAGTCTGGATGCCGGTCAATTGAACCCAATCTAAACAGGCTTGGCTCTCAATTAGTCGCCGCTCAGATTTGACAGGATTTTGAATCGCAGCTAGAAATTGATCGCAGCATTCGATTCGCTTCGGGGGAATTAGCCTCAGTCAGTTCAGAAGCTCGATGTTCGCGCAGCACGCCGGAAGACGGTCCACTCCGCCGCACGCTATTCCCACCGCCGCTCCATCCAACCTTCAGGGTCTGTCTGAGCTTCGGTCTCGCCATGGGTTTATCCGCCCTTGGGGAGCTCGAATCCAGATTGCTCACGGCGTTCGACGCGCAAGGCGCTCGACGTCTCGTCTGTAAGTGGTTCAGTCATCGAACGCAGCCATTGCAGAACACACACAAGGAGGGTCGATGTATTACAAAACCGGAAGTGGTCGCACTGTGATGCTCGGATGGACGGCCTCGAGTCTTTCAAGGTGGGTGAAAGTGGCATTCCTGTCGAGCCGTTGAGCCGTGACCTGATCCGCCGAGCACGTGCGTTGGGCCCGGCGCCACCGCCGACTCGGGCTCCGGCTGTCTTCGATTTTTCGCAAGAGTCGAGCTCGTCGCCGAGCCCAAAGCGCCGTTGATTCCCTTGACGCCCACTCCGACTGCGCGCGGCATGCGTGAACCGCTCGCAGAAGTGAACACTGTGTACCCGCCGTCGCCTCGCTCGCCACCCGCGGGGCTGACCGCGCCTACCAGACGCACGCTCGCCTCGCGATGGCCGGGCTCTTCGCCTTCGTGGCGGCCTACCTCGGGCTGACCGGGTACCCGGGCTGGGTGGTGTTCCGGTTGGTGGGGTGGGCCATCATCCACGGCGGCAGGGGAGCGCGACGTTCAAGCGCAGGCCCCAACGGGTGAGGATTCTCCCTGTCGCCTTCACCTGAGGATCGAGTCGAATCACGCCTGAAGATTTGCGGGCGAGTGCCTCCTTCACGAGTGTGCCATCACCGCCGAACGCGGTCTCTGCGAGGTAGCCGAGCCGTTTGTAGGCGGCTCCCTTGGGGTGAGCTGCGAGCGCCGACAGAAGCTTGGTCGGGTTCCAATGCTCGCTCCGCTTGTAGTTCGAGAACATCTCGACAAGATGGCGGACGCCGCCGACCCACTCGGGGTTTGCCAGACCGTCGGCCAACGTGCGCTCGCGATCCGACACCGCAACTCGAACCGCTCCTCTCCAGGTGAGCTGCACTGATTCGACCCGCGCTCTCGATGCCCGGACGATGCGGAACTCGCTCCCAATCAGAGTCATCGAAGTCGTGCGTGCTGCGCCCGCGGTCACGACGAAGGTTGAGCGGAAGATCTGTTCGGTCAGGCCCCAATGCTCTGCCGCGGTCCAGCCGCCGATGTAGCAAGGGGTGAACGCGTGCGAGCCAAGCACCCAGGGATCGTCGACGGTGGTGAGCGTTCCTGCCTCGAGGGGAAGCACGTAAAAGAGTCCCCGACGAACGGCAGCGAGCCAGCCACCTCGAACGAGTCGGAACAGCCGCGAGTTCGCCGTCGCTCGGGGAACGCCCCAGGCCTCCGCCGCGCTCCGGGTATCCACCAAGCCACCGGTGGCCGCACGGGCCAGGGCGACCATCAGGTCTCGCCTAGCCTCGGAGGTAGTATCTGTCGTCATCATGCCGGAAGCGGAAATTAACTCGACGAAAACTATATCTCAAGGACTTAGGTTGTTCGGTCGCATACTACTCTCCTGTTCAGGTCGGAGCTGCTTGTAGAGACTCGGAACTCACTCACCAAGGAGGCGCTCGCACGGTGGCTGGGAGCGGGATTCCAGCGCTGGGAGCGACGCGGCACTGGGCCTGCGGTCACACCGCCGCAGAGACTCTCGGAGCCGAAGGTGGCGACCCCGGTCGGCGTTGGCGAGATCCTCCACTGGGATTCATGGAGGCGCCGCGTGCGACTTGAAGACAGCTCATCATCGTGCGGGAGCTTGGGCGCGGTGGCATTGGTCGCGTTCCCCATTTCGCGTGAACGAACCGGCGGCCACTCGAGCGGCTCGTCAAAGGTGCGTCTCCCCTTGGCGCTGACCCCGACTTCCTCGAGCTGGACAGCCAGGAGGTGAATATCGGCGGACGAGGGCTCGTCGATGTCCTCGAACAAGCTGTCCAGGAGCCTCCCATGAAGATGACCATCGGAATGCTGCTCGCCGTCGCCACGCTCTTCTCGTCGTCAAGCTGCCTGGTTCGGGTGCGCCCGCTGTGGCCGCCGCCGCACGCCGATCGTCATTGGCACCACGGCTCCGAGCACGAGCACGGCCGCTGAGCTCCTTCCGTGGCGACGCACTCGTGGCGGAGATTGTTCTTTCGCCATGAGTCAACTCGCGCGAGCGTCCGTCTGCTCGCGGAGGGAGCGCACGCGATGTCCACCGACACGTTCTGGAAGTACTTCTACGAGATCTACGAAGCCCTTCCGCGGCAGGGACCGGGCAGTCGCGACAGCACCGAGCGCGCGTGCCGAATGCTCCCTCCCTCGACACGGGCCCAGCGCATCCTCGACGTCGGCTGTGGATCGGGAGCGCAGACGCTCGACCTCGCGCGGGCAACCGAAGCGCACCTCGTGGCGGTCGATACCCACGAGCCTTTCATCGCTCAGCTCACCAGACGCGCTGGCGCGATGGGCCTCGAGAAGCGAATCACCGCGCAGGTCGGCGACATGGCTCATCTGCGTTTCCCCGATGGGTCCTTCGACGTCATCTGGTCTGAGGGGTCGATCTTCATCGTCGGCTTCGCCAAGGGGCTCGCTGCCTGGCGCAGGCTGCTGGTCCCCCGCGGGCACCTCGTCGTCTCGGAGTTCTGCTGGCTGGTGGGCAACCCGCCTGCCGAGGTGGAGGATTCCTTCCATCGCGAGGGCGCCGACGTGGCCGACCTCGACGCCCGACGAAGGGACATCGCCAAGAACGGTTACCGGCTCCTCGGTGACTTCGTCCTCCCCGCGGCCGGCTGGTGGGAGAACTACTACGTCCCGCTGCGCGAGGTCGTCGAGCGCTTCCGGCTCGCCCACGCTGGCGATGCCGAGGCCCTGGAAGTGGCCGCCAGGAGCGAGCGGGAGATCGAGCTGTATCGGAGACACCCAAGTGTCTTCGGCTACGGTTTCTTCGTCATGCAGCGCCCCTGAGAAGCCTCGGGCTCACTCGTAGCGGGCGACGCGCAGCGTCTCCCGGTGCGCGTCGTCGACCCAGGACTTCACCGCGGGGTGAGCCGCGACCGCCTCGACGTACGCCTGGGCCGCCTCCGGCACCGGCACGCCGTAGGCCTTGATGCGGCCGATGGCCACCGGAGCGAAGAAGGCGTCGGCGTTGGTGAAGTGGCCGAAGAGGAACGGGCCGCCTTGCCCCCAGCGCTCTCGGAGCTCGGCCCACAGCGAGGTGATGCGCTGGACCTCGGCGGCGACCTCCGGCCTGATTGGGGGTGTCTTGAGCGGCGTGGGGAGGATCCTCATCGTGAAGTCCGTTCTCAGCGCTTGGAAGCCGGAGTGCATCTCGGCGCAGGCCGAACGGGCTTGAGCGCGAGCCCTGGGGTCGACTGGCCACAGCTTCGCCGCGGGGAACTTCTCGGCCAAGTATTCGCAGATGGCCAGCGAGTCCCACACCAACAGGCCGTCGTCGAGGAGCGCGGGCACCCGACCGGCCGGGTTCACCTTGGCGATGGCGCTCGCCGTGTCGGGCAGGTCGAGCCCGATGACGCGCTCGGTGAAGGGGGCCTGGGTGTGCTTCAGCGCCACCCACGGCCGCATGGACCACGACGAGTACCGCTTGTTCCCCACGATGAGCTCGAGCATGATCTCTGTATAGGACACCTGACGTGAGCCTCGCGAGAGGGCAGCCTCGCGACCACGGAGTCATTAGGATGTCGCCATGTCGGACGGCCGAGCCTTCTTCGAGAAACTACGAACCCGGCTCCGGACGGTGCCGTCGAAGACGCTCGACGCGCCGGGCCTCAAGCTGAAGGAAGCGTCGGTGCTCGCGCCGCTGTTCTGGCGGGGCGGTGAGCCGTGGGCGCTCCTCACCATGCGCCCGATGACGCTCCGCACGCACCCTGGGCAGATTTCCTTCCCCGGAGGCGGGCGAGACTCGGGCGACATCACCCCGCTCCACACCGCGCTGAGGGAGACGCACGAGGAGCTGGGCATCGACCCCGACGACGTCGACGTGCTGGGCATGCTCGGCTCGATGCCCACCATCACCGCCTACTACGTCACCCCCTTCGTCGGCGTGGTGCCCAGTGGGCTCTCGTTGTCACCCAACGCCGAGGTGGCCGAGGTTCTCGAGGCTCCGCTGTGGCGACTGCGCCGCGAAAAGCGCATCTTCTTCCACGCCCCGCGTGATGTCTTCGTATGGGACCAAGGGGTTCACGCCGTGTGGGGCGCGACGTGGCGCATGTTGGACCAGCTCGTCGAGCACATCGAGGCCGTGTCGCCTGGAGGAGAACTCGACGAGGTCGTCGGAACGGCCAATGCACGAATAGGGCCCATGCTCCGATAATGAGCAGGGGAGCGCAACGAATACAACCGAGCTCCAGTGAGTCAATGCCTCCCCAATGGCGGGTCAGTCCCAGCCCCCTCCTCGAAAGGCCGGCATCATCGCTCGCGACTCCCCTTCGGAAAAGCGCCAAGGTGCCTCCCTGGGGTCTCTGAACCTCGGCAACGACCTCGAGGACGGGCCACTCCCCAGCCCTGTCATCACGGAGTACTGATTCGAACACCGTGATGACACGCTCGGAGACCTCTTCCCACCGAGGAGGAGGGTCCGGCC
>PMBV01000520.1:774-5845 GCA_003153055.1 Myxococcales bacterium | reverse complement strand
CCATCGCGCAGCGAGAGCACTCTCACTCTCTGGCGCGAGTACGGTGCCGAGGTCGAGTCCCACTGGCGCGCCACTGAGCCGGGCCAGCCCCTCTACGGCTCGCTCCAAGACTGCCGCCCGCCCCCTAAGAAGCGCTGAGCCACCCCGCCGCCGTACTCGCCTCGCCCCACACTCCCCGTGCACTGAGGCGGCCCTTGCTCCGGCCGGCACCACCGTCCTGCGTCCCCACCGGCGCTGTCAGCCATGAGGCGACCGGCCTGCCCGCGCTCTCGCACCGGTGACACCTCGCAAGTAGCCGGCGCCCCAATGCCGTCACATCACCGAGCCCTACGCGGAGCAGAACAGGTCCCGAGCACCCACACCGAAGACCACCGGTCGCCGGTCTCGGCGTCCGCCACCACCATTCTGCAACCCGGCGTGGATCGCCGAGATCGCCCGAAGTGGATCACCCCAAGACCGCCGCCGAAGCCAAAGGCCCCGAGTGATGAACTCGGGGCCTTCGTACCTGAGGACGAGAGAGGATTTTTGACCCTGCCGGGATTCGAACCCATTCAGCAGTGAAACCCTAACCCCGTGGCGGCGCACGCCCTTTGCCGTTTTCGCAGGGAATCCGGGTGGATCGAGTTGACGGTCGAGTCATCGGCAGTCTCCTGAGTCCCCATGAATCGACGGGATTCTTGGAGGCATTCTGGAGACGGGTGGTCCTCGACCACGGGCATTGGAGCAAGCTAGCGGTGCAGCCTTGGTTACGACACACGGTGAAACCAGTTACTCAATGGTTGCAACCAAGCTGCTGATGTTCGGCTGTTGCCGGTCGAGCTGAGACTGGTTCACGCGAACGGATTTTCCGGGAAGGCTGTACATGCCCGCGCTGAGCGCGACGACCGGGATGCCGAGTGTCCCGGAGACCACCGAGGCGGTATTGGCATCAACAATCTCGAACTGGAACATCTGCTGGAAGGCCTTCCGTGTCGATGGCGGCGGGGACCCAGTTGGATGGACATAGAAGCTGCCTGGCGAGCTGACCCAAGCATTCCAGATTGCGTCACCGATGGCGTTGACGACCGACCTGAACGCCGACGCTGAGGAGAAGTTGGCTTGCGTCATGCGGTTCCCGACGTAGCAGTAGATGTTGGGCAGCGACATCCGGAACGCAGTGGACTTCTGGAAGAACTCCGACAACTGCCCGCCTGGACGCCCTTGCCCGAAAACTAGAGCGAGAACTGCGCCGACTGCTCGTCGCGACGAACCGTCCGCCGAAAAGGGAATGATGAGCCGATCCGAAGCCGAGAGCGCGAGTTCAGTGTAAATTCCGAAGCTTGGATTGCAGTCGATGAACGTCGTAACGCGCTGGTCTGGCCACGAACTCCGCACATCCCCAATCAGGTCCGACAGCCAGCGATGAACCTTGACCCATGCGTCGTCTGGACCCGGCATGGCGGCGTTCGCAACGCGCGAGGCCAGGCCCTCAAGCTCATCGTCGCCAACGACGAGGTATACGTTTGTCGGCACGTTGGCATTGATGGTTGAGACTTGGGTCACGTACTTCGACCCCGTTGCCGGGTTGTGGTACGGACTGGAGATTCGATCACGAACGTAGCCCGCGATAGTGCGACGCGGGTTCGAACTTCCGAACGTGACGAGTTGCTGCTCACCAACGACAAGTCCACCGAGAAGCATCCCCGACGCGTTTGCCTGGGGGCATACATCGACAACGAGCACCTTCTCTGTTGGGTGGGTCCGTGCGTACTCGCAGGCAATCTGGAACGTGAGGTAGCTCTTCCCCACGCCGCCCTTGTTGTTCCACAACGCATAGGTCGCCATGCCGTCGTGCCTACTTCAAACTGCGTTGCCGGGCACCGATTTCGGGCTCGTCACCGCACGTTATTCGACCGAACACCAGCCGAGACGGGTGGAACCTGATCTGCCTGCCCCCAGGCGCTACGATGCGCGGCGATGGCCGGGGCCTCCTTTTCTGCGAACTTCAGCTTCCTGGCGACCCACGACCCCCTGCTCGTGTCGTTGGGGGCGCTGGCGGAGCGGTACTTCGCCGATGACCCCACCACGGCAGTCATCAAGCTGCGCCAGTTCGCGGAGACGCTCGCGCAACACACTGGCGCCAACCTCGGCCTCCCGCAGGTCGCCCAGGAGCAACAGATTGACCTCCTGCAGCGCCTTCGCACGGCCCGAGCCCTGACCCCGGAGGTCCACGAACTACTCGGAGGCCGAACTCCGCGCGGCGTACAAGGCGACTACCAACGCGGACGTCGCCGCCTCCATCATGGGCTACATCCGCCAGCGCGCTCTGGGCGAGCCACTCAAGCCCTACGCCCTGCGGGTCGACGAGGCTCTCCAGCGGGTGCTGGCGTCGCACAAAGTGGGACCCGCCCCAGGCGGTGTGGCTCAAGCGCATCGCGAAGGCCATCAAGGAGAACGAGGTCATCGACCGGCCGCTGTTCGACGAGGCCGCCTACCAGGGCGAGGGCGGCTTCTCCCGCATCGACAAAGTGTTCGACGGCAAGTTGTCAGATGTTGTCGCCGAGCTGCAGGACCAGGTCTGGAAGACGGGCTGAAGATCGCCGTGGTTTTCGAACTGAGGAGCAGAAGGCATGCCGAAGAAGCCCAGTGTCTACGTCGAGGGGTACAACCGCCTTCCTGACGGTCGGAATATCTGGATGTTCCAGGCCACCGAGGAGGACGGCGGCGAGTTCGGGTACTCCTTCGAGCCGTGGCTCGATAGCTCCCCCAGTTCTCGTGGCGAACCTGATTCCAAGGACTGGTGCGGACCTGATTGGGTCAAGTCCGCCCCCAGCATCAAGCGCCTCCGTGAAGAAGCGCAGCCTGGCGACTGGGTATTCCTCTATCAGGCGCAGCCGAATCAGGCCTTCCTGGGACTCGCCCGCATGTCCAGGGGCGGGTACGCGAAGGGCCGAAATCCCTCTCCGTCCGACTTCTCCTGGTTTGATCTCGATTGGTGGTTGCGGATTCCACCGTTGGCGAGGGCGGACGTGGCCGCGTCACCGGACCTTGCGGACATGGAGTTCCTGCACATGAGGCAGGGAACGATCTTTCGGGTTGCAGCACGACAAGCAGAGTTGCTGCTCGGGCTGATGCGACTGAGCAAGGCTCAACAGGCCGACATTGCCAGGGCATGGGGGACGCGCTTTGCGGGCGGAAACAAGGTCAGCGCGGCCGGCCAGGGAAGCGGAAACAAGCGTGGCGGCGGGGCTGGCTATCAGCAGGATGTCGAGGCGCGACTGGCCTTGGAGCGGTACTCGGTCGACAGGGCGACGCGGTACTACCGGCACTTGGGTTGGCGCGTCGAGGAGTTCGGGAAGCCGTTCGATCTGCGGTGCCTGAAGGGCCGCAGTGAACTCCACGTCGAGGTCAAGGGGACAACCACGGACGGCGCGAACGTCCGCCTGACCAGCAACGAGGTCGATGACGCTCGCAACCCCAATTGGCGTACCGACCTCTTCGTCGTGTCCGACATCGAGCTTGCTCGCGGCCCGAAGGGCCTTTCTCTCTCGGGGGGGCGGTCCCTGGTGATTGAGAATTGGTCACCCGAGGCGAACCGGCTCGCGCCGAAGGAGTTCATCTACTCCGTTCCCCTCCGCCGGGCGAAGACGGTGAAGTAGGCAAGGCGCGTCGTTGTCGATTCGTATGAACTCGAAGGCTGCAAAGGCGACGGATCATGGCGTCTCCCCCACGAGTGGTTCGAAGTGCTGACGACCTCAACGCTCTACGCGACCGACTGGCCAAGAAGAAGAGGACAAAGAAAGCGGCGAACCGGAGCAGCCTGCCGGAGCCGGCCCGGGCGCGAGCGGGGGATGCGGTGGTCGCGAACCCCCCGAGGGGACGCCCAGATGGGCCGAATCCCAGGTGCCTGACAGACGTCGCCCTGGCTGTCGAAGCCCCTCGCGTCCCACCGCATCGCGTCACAAGGACAGGGAGAGCTGAGGTGGGTCTGGGCCGCGGGAGGCCGGGAGGACCTTACGAGGCTGGAGGAGGCCGAGGCGCTGGAGGACCTCCTCGGCGGTGCGGTGGCTCGACACGACAGCCAGCACTCTTCGGTGGCCGCCGCAGGGGCAACGCCAGACGTCCTCACCGAAGGAGCGTCTTTCACAGTGCACCTCTTGCAGTTGAGCTGTCCTTTTCGCCTGAAACGGGCCGAGGGGGGGAGCTTTTTGAGTCTGGCGGTGGCGCATCGCGGGGCCAGTAGAGCCACTCGCCCAGACCGGTGCAGATCCGGCCCTTGATTCGGGCCGCGAGGCGCCACTTGCCGAGGGTCGTCCGGCTGACACCAAGTTTAGCCGTCGCCTGCTTGGTGGTCATCCAGCCGGCGTCGAGGAGTCGCTGTTTGAGGCTGATGAGCTTGGCCGAGAAGTGGACCCACTTGACGGCAGGTACGTCGAAGGCCGCGCCGGCACCCGTGCGCAGGCCGCGCTCGTTGAGGATGTTGGCGATTTGGGCGAAGGTGTATTCGTCCATCAGTTCGTCAATCGCCCGACGCGCGTCTTCGTGCGTGGCTCGGCGCTGCTGGGCCGTCAGTGGGCGGGGCACCGTCAAAGTGGTGGTGGCACCGCCGCGGAAGCGGACGGCAATGGTGACCTGCTGTCGCTTTGTGAGTGTGACGTCCTCGACGAGGAGCGCGAGCATCCGCTTGCGCTCGCGCTGCGGCGTCTTTGGGTCGCGCCATGCGGCGGGAAAATCCGTAGCGAGGGCGAGGATGCGCTTGCGCTCATCAGCGCCGACGGTGAGCAGCGCTGCCGTGCTCTGGCGCTGGTACTCATCCTGGGCGTCGCGCAGGGCCCGCAGCCGGGCGTTCCAGTCGGCCTCGAGCGCGTCGGCGACGAGTCGATTCATCGGGTCCACCTGCATGTAGCGGTGCCTGGCGCTGATTCGAACGGGACCGGTCACCTCGCTTGCGCGGGGTGCAGTCGGTTCGGCGGACGAAGGTGCGAGCCTGGAGGGTGGCCCAGTCGAGGCGGGGTCGCTTTGGCTTTGGCGCAGCAGCAGGGCGAGGAGTGCTCGACTCCGGTGCAGGGACGTCTTGTGGCGGCGCTCGCAC
>PMBV01000520.1:0-764 GCA_003153055.1 Myxococcales bacterium | reverse complement strand
CCGTACCGCGCCAGCCGCTCCAGGCCTTGGCGGTCGTTCCCGTGCACCCACGTCCCTGCGTGGAGCGAGAAGCCCTCCAGCACGGCCACCAGTCGGCGGCGCTGCCGGGACTCGACGTCGAGCGACAGCCGCTCCTGCACCGCCTCGGCCTGGAGCCTCTGGTACTCATCCTCCTCCCACGGCGGCTCCCCCGTGGGCCACGTCTTCGCCAGCTGCCGCAACATTCGCCTCAGCACCGCCTCCACCGCGGCGTCGTCCGGCGGAGGCACCACCACCTGTCGGCCGCCTCCATCCCACACCGCCTCGGCCACCAGCACATGCAGGTGCGGCGTCACCTGCAGGTGGCTTCCGAAGTACTCCACCATCGCCACCGCGCCCCCTTCCAGATGCCCCCTGGCCCCCTGTCTGCGAGCCTGCGCCCGCTGCCACCACCACACCCCCCGCACCAACGCCTTCTCCACCAGCTTGAAGAGGCCTGGCTCCTTCAGCACCCAAAGCCGAAGTGTCCGTGGCAGCGACAACGTCCACTGCCGGTGCCCCACGACGGGGAGCGTCGCCTCCACGTGCGCCCCCGTCTCGAGGGAGCGCCGCGTCGTGCACGTCGGACACCACCCTCGCCCCTTGCAGCTGAACGCCACCAACTCCACCCGCCGACACTCATCGCATCGGACTTCCAGAAACCCGTAACGCAGCTGCCCACATTCCAAGTACCGCCGCGTCTCCTCCTGCACCCGTCGTGGCATGGAGCCACTCAA
Source organism: Myxococcales bacterium (assembly GCA_003153055.1). The sequence goes on along the minus strand of PMBV01000520.1, from coordinate 9 downwards.
CAGGGGCCA
>PMBV01000286.1 GCA_003153055.1 Myxococcales bacterium | reverse complement strand
AGAGCCGTCCCTACCGCCACTCGAAGGGACGCCCATGAGTGGGGTCGATTCCACTGCGGATGAGCGGTGCCTCAGGAGCCTCAACGCCGAGGCGCCCACCCAATGCCCACCCATCACCCACCCATCACCCCCCCTCAGGACCTTGATCCACTAACAGCCCCTGCTTCACCAACCAGCTCGCCACGAACGACGCCATCCACGCTGGCCTATCCGACAGCCGCGCACCGAGAAATTCGAGCACTTCGCTCCACGACCGGGGCGTCACGGCCCAGCTCCTCACCGCGGCCACATCTTGCTGTGTCACCAGCGAGCCCAGCTCCGGGTAGATCACATGCGTGGGCCGCTCGGGGTGCACCTGCAGCCTCCTCATCGGGTTCGCCACCTCGGTGCCGAAATGCCCAAACAGCGCCTGGTAGTCGAGCTTCAGCGGGTGAGGCCGATGGGGCGGAGTCCACGCGGTCGCCCTGAGCGCCCTCCAGTGCGTCTCCAATTCAATGACCACCTTCTTCCAATCGTAGCGGCTCCGCGCCCTCGCCGAGGCCGCTCGCCCCAGCGCCATGCGCCGCACCGGATCAGCGATGAGCTCTCGCAGCGCCGCCTCCAGCGCGCCGAGATCCACCTCGACCGATTGCCCCAGCGCGAGGTGCAGCGGGCGCTCGTACATCAGCGGCGCCAGCTCCGAGAGCTCGCCCCACGGCACGTTGAGCCGCGTGGGCACGCGGATCCCCACCTCGGCGTCCACCGTGTCTTTGTAGCCGTCGAAGTCAGACACCACGCACGGCAGCCCCGCCGCCTGCGCTTCGATCACCGACTGCCCGAAGGTCTCCTGCAGGTTGTCCACCGGAGAGACGAAGATGTCTCCCGCCGCCAACAGGTCCTTCTTCTCGGCCTCGGGGAAGTCCACCGCTAGACGCAGTCGCCCATCGATGCCCAGATGTTTCGCCCACAGCTGCAGCATCTCGGGCGTCCGCGTGCCCTGACGAGCCCCGCCCAGCAACAGGAAGACCTCCGGCGCTCCCGCGACCGGTGCGTGCACCAGTCGCTCCAGCACTCGCAACAGCGGGAACAGATCGGCCTTGTCGTACTCGGTGAAGCGCGCGAGCCCCACCAGCACCAGCGCGTCTTTGGGCAGGCCGAGACGCTGCCGCCCGGCGACGCGGTCTCCGTCCTCGAGCTCGGCCACCTCGACCCCCAGCGGCACCACCGGGAGCTTCCACCGCGGCAGCTCCCCCGAGAGCCCACGCTGCCGCGCCGCCCCCTCGATGGCGTCGAACGAGCGCTCCATCGTCGTGCGGCCCGCGTGGCTCGAGCAGAAGATCGCGTCCGTCTCCGCGGGGGTGATGAACACCCACCGGGCCAGCTCCTGGTAGTACCGGGGGTACGAGAGCGAGTGCGTCTGCCCAGTCACCGGCGTCGGCTTCTCCGCGTAGCGGTCGCGCACCGCGAGGAGATCGTACAGCCGCTCCACGTGCGATGCGTGGTGCAGCACGTCGATAGCCCCCCGCTTCAGCAGCTCGGGCAACTGCCACAGCGTGTACACCGCGATGCGGTCATCAGGCACCTTCCAGCTCGCCGTCAGCGCCTCGAGCGCCTCCACGTCGAGCCCCTCTCCGATGAAGATGGCGACCTCGTCCATGGTGCCGTAGCGCACCAACGACCTCAAGAGCTGCGCGTTCGCTACCGTGCGACCCACCAGCGGCCCCGAGGTGCTCCACGTGCCCGGGCTCGCCAGCGTCCCCAGTGTTCGCATCAACGACTCCTCCCAGAGAGGCACCCGTGCCCGCTCTCACTCGCGTTCGGAGAAGGTACGCCGCGCCGCCCCTCAGGGCCATGGCTCAGTCAACCCTGGCTCGCACTTGCCTTTGCGCAAGGTGGTCATCGTCATCGGCGGCCCCGGATCCAGAAGTCGGACTTCTCCGCCGTGACTGGTGTCTCGGACGGCCATGAATTGGGCGCTCATCAGGGGGCACCTACACCCGTGGAGCTCATGCTTTACAGTCGCTCGGCCCTGTGGGTACACGCGCGGGCAATGCGCGATGCCGCGGGGGCCGACGTGTTGGAACGAGCCCGTGCCGGCGACGCGGCCGCGTTTCGCGAGCTCTACGCCCAGCACCACCGGCAAGTTACCCGTCAGCTCGCCTTCCTGGTGACGAGCTCCGAGCTCGAAGACGTGCTGCAAGATGTCTTCATCGAGGTGTTTCGCAGCATTCGGCGCTTCGAAGGGAAGAGCGCCTTCTCGACCTGGCTGTACCGAGTGACGGTGCACGTGGCGATGAAGGCCCGCCGCAAGCGCACCCGCAGCCGCCTCGACCTGGTGGAGGACGTGCCCGAGACCGTCGACGAGAAGCCTCTCCCGGTCGAGGTGTCTCTGTCGGCCGAGCGCCAGGCGCGGGTCGAGGTTCTGCTCCAGCGGCTGTCCCCCAAGAAGCGCGCGGTGCTGGTGATGCACGACGTTCAGGGAACCGACGCCCAGAAAATCGCCGAGATATTGGGCACCAACGTCCTCACGGTGCGCACCCGCCTCTTTTACGCCCGCCGCGAGCTCGAAGCCCTGGCCAAGAGCGACCCAGCGCTGGCCGAGTTCTTCGGCGGAGGCCACCCATGAGCCACCTGTCACCCGAGACGCTCGAGGCCCTCGCCCGGCAGCCGGGCAGTGGCACCACCGAGGCCCAAGCGCACCTCGGGGCCTGTCCTTCGTGTCGCTCCGCGGTGCGCGACGCCGCTGCTCGGCAGGTCCTCCTGGGCGGCCTGACCCGTTACACCCTGTCAGACATGGCGTTTCGCCGGGTGGAAGCGCGGCTGATGGAGGCCGTGGAAGACGGCGCTGGCGCCTCCTCCTTCCCCTGGCGTTGGCTCGCCCCGGTGGCCGTCGCGCTCGTCGTGGTGGCGCTGGGTGTCCGGTTTCGCCCGGGCGTGGAGGGTTCGCTGACTCGCCGGCCTCCGCAGGTGGCCCGGGTCGGCCTCGAGCGGGCACAGGTCGAGCCGCTCACGGTGCTGGGGGCTTCGAGCGACGCGCGGGTCCGCGCAGCTGAGGCCGCCTGGAGATCGCTGAGCCCTGGCCAAGTCGTCTCACCCGGTGAGCTGCTCGAGGGCCACCTGGTGCGACTGGCGCCGGCGGCCGAGGTCGCCTGGACCTTCGAGGTGTCCGGCACTTTGGGCGTGGGTGACGGGGCCTCGGCGCGACTGGCCGATGGCTCGCTCACTGCCCGGGTGGCTCGTACCAAGGCCGACGTGGCGGTGGCTGGGCTCCATGTCTTGGCGTCGGAGGCCCTCTTCTCCCTGACTCGCACGGCCGCCGAGGTCCTCGTCGAGGTAGCCGAGGGAACCGTCGAGCTGGTGGACTCCTCGCTCGAGCGCCGCGAGGTGAAGGCGCCCCAGCGGCTGCGGTTGGCCGACGGCGCCCCGCTCTCGGCCGCCGTGGTCGAGCCTCCCAGAGGTGTTGGGCTCTCGCTGGCGCCGCCCAAGCCATGGGTGCGGTTCGACGCCTCGTCGCTTCCGCCCGGCACTCGCATCACCCTCGACGGAGCACTCCTCGGTGAGGCACCTCTCTCGGCCCTGGTGGCCTCGGGTCGACACCGCCTCGGCGTCGCGTCCCCCGGAGAAGCACTGCGAGAGTCGTGGGTCGAGCTGATGGGGCCGTTCACGGTGAAGGTTCCCAGCCCTTCGCCCCCACTGGAGCCCTCGGTGCCCGATGCCGTTGCGGTGGAGCGCATTCAGGCCGAGCTGCAGCGGCAACGGCCCAAGCTGGCGGCGTGCTACGAGAAGTGGCTCAAGGCCAACCCCACCGCGTCGGGCGAGGTCGAGCTCCAACTGATCGTCTCGCCCAAGGGGCGCGTGACGCAGGCGAAGGTCACCGGCGAGCTCTCAGACGACGGGCCGGCCGAATGCCTGGTTCGAACCGCCAAAGGCCTCTCACTACCGGCGCTGGGCGTCGAGGTCGAGCTTCAGGTGCCGCTCAAGCTGACGACCCAGCGCTAAGGGCTCAAGGGGGGCTCAAGGGGCCTGAGGGTGGGGGTTGGGATGCGTTGGGATGCGTTCGCGCTGGGGCGTTGAGGCGGCTGAGGCACCGCTCATCCGCAGTGGAATCGACTCCACTCTGGGCGTCACTTCGACCTCTTCCCCCCGCCCTTCCCCTGGCAGGGGAAGGGCGGGGGGAAGAGGGTGCGCCGGGATAAACCGGCAAGG
>PMBV01000404.1 GCA_003153055.1 Myxococcales bacterium | reverse complement strand
TGAGCCTCCGTCGCTCCTCGGCCTCGAGGGTCCGCGGCGCGATGACTTCGAAGGCGTAGGCGGAGAAGGCGCCCGACGGCCCCAGCACCCAGTCCACGCCCAGCAGGGACTCTCCCAGTACCAGCGCCTCGCCCATGTAGGAGCCGATGGTGACTTCGAGGCCGAGGAAGAAGCGGATGGCGTTGGTGATGCCGGCCGACGTCCCCTTCTCGCGGTAGATGGCCACCAGGACGTTGAGGAGTCGCCGCTTGTCGGTGACCGAGAGCTCGAAGGGGAAGGGGCTGCCCAGCTCTCCCAGCATCAAGTCGAGCGCCCACTCCGGGGCAATGTCCGGGTCGAGGATGTCGGTGAAGGCGTCGACGTCGGCGAGGAGGAGGCCGGTGACTTCCTGTAGGCACGCGAGGAAGCGCCTCAAGTCCGCCGTGTCGTCCTCGCGCCGGTTGAGCTCCGGCAGGAGGTTGTAGAGCTCGAAGGTGCGGTTGGCGGGGCGGGGCGGCTGGAAGCCCGTGAAGCTCGCGGTGTTGTCCGGAGCGGCGACAGGGTTGCCAAAGCCGTCCACCACCCCGGTGATGTCAACTCGGTAGGTGGCCCCGGGCGTCAGCACCAGGTCCGTCAACAAGTCGACCGCGGACGTCGTGGTGGACTGGACCTCGACGACGCGCGCGTCGACCGCCGGCGCCGACAGTCGGGTGAGGGTGTAGTTGGCCGGGTTCAGGGCATCGTCGGCGTCGGTGCTCGCGGCTTGCTTCACGCGCTCATCGAAGCTGACTCTTACCCGCTGGAGCTCCCTGGCTTGCGCTGCGACGACACGCGGGGCGGTGAGGTCCTCGCAGTCGAAGGCCCAGGCGGTGTCGAGCGCGAAGGCGCCATCACCTGTTTGGGTGACAACGCGCACGACGACGTGCTGGAGCCTCGCGAAGGGGTTGGTGGGGGCGACGACGAGGCGGAGGGTGCCCGCCTGGGGTGTGGCCATGGGTGAGCCGGGCCCATCAAAGCCTGGCTGGAAGGTGCCGCCGGCGAAGGCCAGCACGTCAGCCACGAAGACTCGCGTTGCGGCGATGTCGATGCCGTCGGGCCCGACGTCGGTGACGTCGAACGCCACCGCGGTGCCGATGGGCACCTCCACTTCGTCCGGCTCCGGGTCGCGATTCAGGAGGGCCGGACGGGTGGGCGTCGGGTCGAGCAGGACGGCGTCGGCGTAGAAGGCCGGCAGCTCGACTTCCACGGGCCCGGGCGCGTTGCCGGTCAGCTGGAGGCGGAAGGCGAGCTGGTGGTCCCCCGCCAGCTTCGAGACGTTGGCGGCGATGTCGGTGCGGTTCCTCGTCTGCCCGGGGGTGAGGATGGCGCTCGCGAGCTCGAGCCCGTCGACGCGGAGCGACGCAGTCCAGAAGAGCCCCGCAGGCATCGCTTCGGGCGGCCGCGTCCGGGCCTGGAGCCGGACCAAGCTGGCGCCGCCGAAATCGGCCGTCTGGCTCACCTCGACGAAGTCCCCCACCGCCAGCCGCTGCTTCAGCCCGGCGACGTCGCGGCCCAGGACGAAGGCGTACGTCCCCTCGGGCGGGACGAAGCCCTGGGGGACGAGTCGCCCCTGCGTCGTGCCGAGCTCGCGGGTGAAGGCGTTGAGACTCACGTCTCTTCCTCAAAGTTGCTTGAGAATTTCGATGCCATCGAAGTAGCCGCGACGGGTGACGTCCTTGGCGAAGAAGCCGAAGCCGGCTCGGCCGGAGGTGAAGGGCTGCGTGCCCGAGTTGATGCCCAGCGCGTCGTCGATGAATTCCTCCAAGCCCGGCACGGCCACCCAGTTGGGTGCGGTGCCCAGGGGGTGGGCGACGACGTCATTCTGGAAGACCTGCAAGAGGACGTCCTGGTTCTGGTTGACAACCATGTCGAGCCGAAGGTGTAGCCACGTCCCGGGGGCGAACGTCGCCGTGCTGCGACGGAGGACGCCCTCGGTGCCGGGCGGGATGTCCGGAAGGCCGCCGGAGAGCGGGCCCTTGCGCAGGACGATGTGGTGGGGGTCTCCATCTCCCAGGCCCAGCAGGTAGCCGAAGTCATTCACGGAGGGGCCCTGGAGGCCGATGAAGAGGAAGGGCGCGAAGTTGAGTGGGCTGCCGGAGACGCCGCGCTGGACAGCCGCGCGGATGCTGCCGCCCTTTGCCATGGGCGCGAACCCAACCTGGTTGGTGAACAGCGCGGTCGTACCCTGGGCTGTCGAGAGGGAGTTGTACCCGTAGACGAAGTTCCCGCCGCCTGGCGGCCGCGCGATCCCCGTCGTGACGCCTCGGTCGACCGCCGCCGCGTCGAGCCCATCGTTGAGAAAGCTCCAGTCCGTTTCGCTCATTTCGTCCTCAAATCGTCTTCATCGGGGCCCAGCCCGTCTCGAACGTCTCGCTCGGGCCTGGGATCACGTCGGCGTCGCCGAAGGCGAACAGGAAGCTCTGTTTGCTGTGCCAGCCAGTCTCGAGCCCGTCGAGTGGCCCGCTCGAGAGGTCCGACGGTGCGAAGGCGAAGAGGAAGCCGCTGTTCCCCGCCCAGAGCGCGTCAAAGCCCTCGATGGGCTTGGGGTCGGGGCCGTCGCCGTAGTCGGCTGCAGCGATGCTGCTGAGCTCGAAGAGGAAGGACTCATTCGAGGACCACCCTTCTTGGAAATCCTCCATCGACTCCGGCGCCGCGTCGTAGAGGGCAGGCTCGATGGCCGTGCGCGGCAGGCTGAAGAGGTAGTTGTCGTTGTCGGACCATCCGCGCTCAAAGTCCTCCGCGGGCCGCTCGGGCAGGCCGTAGCCGGCGATCTCCTCCACGCTGGCCCGCCAAGTGAGTACCCAGCCTGCCGCGAGCCCCGGGGCCGCGCCCGCGGTTTCGAAGCCGAGGTTCTGGAAGGCCGTCATAGGGGCAGCCCCGTGCCGCCGTTGAGGAGCGTCACCTGGCCCAGCACGGGGAACTCCCGCGTGCCGAGCGGGAGGTCCTCTCGCGCGCCATTCAGGAGGAAGTCCTCCGGGCGATCTCCAATCTTCCGGACCCCGGCGACGTCGCGGACGACATCGAAGACGTCGGACACCGCGACCTCACCGGCGGGGTCCCCGTTCGCGTCCTTGACGTTGTAGCCGAACTCCACGGTGGGGTTGGGCGTGCCGTCGGGCAGCGACACGGCGAAGAAGTCGCGCAGCGCCTTCAGGATGGCGGCGCGCACCGTGGCGGGGCTCGAGCCCTGCCGCAGGTACACCGTCGTCTGCACGTCGACCGCCAGGTATGAGGGGTCCTGCACCGACACCTGAAACGTCAGTGTGCAGGGGTAGACGACGGTGACTTGCCGCTTCACCGCGTCCTTGAGGGCCTGGGACGGCAGGCCGCCGCCGCGGGGGATGATGAAGAGGATGCCGGTATTCTCCGCGATGCCCGCGTCCTCGTTGGACGTCAGCATGAGCGCGCGGGCCACCTCGGGCAGTCGGCGGGCGTTGATTTCGAAGTCCTCGCGCGAGACGGTCCGGCTCAAGACGCGGATGGACTCCGGGGCGAGCGCCTGGATTTGTGGGATGCTCTGCCGCTCGGTGCCACCTGAGGCGGGCTGCGGATTCGTCGCCGACACCGAGACGGGGCCGCCGTTGTCATCCGTGAAGGAGCCATCGAGCTTGGTGAGCGTCCCGGCGTTGACGTTGCCTGCGGCCCCTCCGCCCGTCTTGTAGTCGACGGTGACAGTGCCGGATGGCAGCGCGCCACTGACGCCGTTGCCGAAGCGGATGGTGGCTCGGTCATTCTGGTCCACGACGACGGTGAAGTGTCTGTCGATGGCCGTGGAGCCGAGGAGGTTCTGCACCTGGACGTAGGCCCCGTTGCCGGCGGAGACGACTGCTGAGCCATCGAGGTACGGAGTGGCCGGGAGCGTCGCCTGTTGGTTTGGGAGGCCCGTCGAGGCGAAGAGCTCCTCCTGTGGCTCCGAGTGCTCGAGCGTCCCAACCGCAGCCGGTGGTGTTGCGCCGGCCGGGATGACGACGTCGGCGAGGAGCTGAAACGCCACAGCCTGGGTGACCGAGGCGGTCCGGACGACGGTGCCCTTCTTGATGGTGACGGGCGCCAGCGGCGGCGCGGCGAGCATGAAGAGCTCGTCCACGGTGGCCGCGCGAGCGCCCGCGGGCTGGAAGCCGAGGAGCTTCGTCAGGGCGATGAGATTCTTTCGCTGGGTGGCGGTGAGGAGGCGGCTCTCCCGGGCCTGGTTGTCCTGGTAGAAGGTGAGGACGTCGCCGACGAAGGCGTAGAGCTCGAGGAGGATGTTCCCGAAGTTGGCGACGTTGAAGTCCGTCCAGTCGGGGAACACCGACTGGACGAGGCTCTGGAGTCGCAGCCTCAGGCTGTCGAAGTCCTTGTCCGTTAGGTCCGTCGCCTGGGCGATGAGGCCCATGGAGAGTTCCTCGAAACGAGAAGAGCCCCGGCGAGGAGAGGGGGAACTCTCGCCGGGGCTCGAGTGACTCGACAACCCGCGCCAGCCCGTTCAGGCCGGAACACGCTCAATATATGGAAACGCCATATGGAGGTCAAGACCGCGCTTGGGCCGCAGTGGTTCTCAAAGCGTCAGCTGATAGGCGAGGTACCCCTGGAACTGGGTGTCGCCGACGACGCTCCGGCCCGCCGAGAGCAGGAGGTGATGATGGTCGGTGAAGTCGAGCACGAGGCCGAGGTTGAAGCGCAGGTTGCCGTCGCCGCCGACGCGGTCCGCGGTCGTGTAGAAGACCTCGCCACCCACCGTCACAAGCTTCGAAAGGCGCCTCTGGGCCTGCCAGCCGACTTGCCAGTAGTTCTGGTTCCCGGTGCCTGGATTGACCCAGTAGCCGCCGCCGCCGTAGGTCGTCCACGGCCCGAAGCCCTTCTGGATCCAGAGGGGGATGAAGACGCGCAGGTGCCCGGTACCGAGGCCGCGCGACTCGCTTCCGGCCGGGAGCTCAACCAGCGGGAACGTCCCCACCATCGGCATCCACTTGCCCTCCTGAATGAAGCGCAGCTTCACGCCAAGCTCGATGTCTCCCGGGCCATACGCGGTGGGCCCGCCGCTCGGGCGAGCGTAGGCAAGCGGCGCGATGAGATGGAGCTGGAGGTTCGGCGCCGCACCGAAGTTGACCTCGAAGTGGGGCGACGTGCCGGTCACCCCGGCAGGCGTGAGCTCGTGCTGGGTCGCGAGGTAGAACTCCCAGTGGAGGTACTCGACCGGCTCCGGATCGTCGGTGACGTACGGCGGCCCCGCCTGTGCCGTGGGAAGCGCGAACAGGAACGTGGCGATGGCCAGCGCGCAGTGCCGGAGTCTCATTGCAGCCACCACCGCCCGACATTCCCTACGAGACGTGATGGATTCATGACGCGGTGTCCTCCTTCTCGAGCACGACCTCGCGGTGCAACTCCACGAGCTGCTGCCGAATCCGCGTCAGCGCGCGGCCCCCCTGCTTGGTGAGGACGTACTCTCGCTTGGCCTTGATGCTGGCCCCGGGCTCTCGCCTGCCCTTGAGCCATCCGTGCCGTTCCATGCGCGCCAGGAGCGGGTAGAGAGTGCCGGGGCTCAATCTGAAACCGTGGTGCCCGAGTTCCTCCAGCATCCACTGCCCATAGATGGGGTGCTCCTGGGCGTGGTGGAGGATGTGGATCTTCCAGAACGCCAGAAAGACCTCGCGAACGAGCGGATCGGTCATGAGCGCCTCCTCCTATTACGAGAACCGTAATAGGAGGCCCGTTCCTCGTCAATCGCGTTGCTGAGCGAACCGAGTCGGGTCAGAGGGTGACGGTCTGCTCGATGCCTGACAGGATGACATTGTTCCCTGGCACGTTGGCGGCGATCACATCGTAGCGGACGTGGATCGCCAGGACGTTCTCGCCGTCGAGCTGCTCACGCGTCACTTGGACCGAGGTGACTCGCACCCTCGGCTCCCAGCGCTTGAGCGCGTCGACGACGTACACGCGCGCGAGCTCCTGGAGGACTCGGTTGTTGGGCTGATGGACCAGGAGCCTCAGCATGCTCCCCAGCTCGGTCCGCCAGGGGATTTCTCCCTGAGTGAAATCCGACGAGCCGACCGTGCCCAAAATTTGCCCGACGGAGCTTCGGATGAGCGCCTCTCCCCCGGCGGCAGCGAAGTCAGCCTTCCCGTCTCGCCGAAACGGTCGCAAGAGCCCGACCCCTAAGAGCGCCGGCGGCGGCATCGTCACACCACCTTCCCGGTGCCCACCCCGACGACGGGCACCGTCGCGGGACCGGGCATGACCCCGGCTGCGGTCGCCGTGACGTTGACCGTCACCTGCGCGTTCGCCTGGATGTGCGCCACGATGGCCCGGCACATCTTGGCGAACGCCTCCTGACGGGCGGGCGTCACCTCGCCGCCCATCTCGGCCAGCACCATCATCGCCATGACGTCACCACTCAAGGGCATGGGCTTCCTCCGCTTCTCTTCACTTCTGGGCCTTCACGACGGCCGAGGCGCTCTGCAATGCGGCGTACGTCATCCCCGTGAATGGCTCGACGCCGCCGCCCAGGACGAGCCCATTCAGGGGAGCGACGAGCCCCGTCCCCCCAAGCTGAACGTCGGGCGCGGAAACGACGGCCTGGCCGCTGGCCTCGACCTTGGCATTACCTCCAGCGGTGATGGTCGCGTTCCCATCGGCATGCACCGACGCATCGCCGTTCGCGGTCACCACGACGTTGCCCTCGACCTCGAGGTTCAAGTCCTTGGCCGTCTTGATGCGGATGCCCGTCCCCGCGTCGATGGTGATGAGGTCGCCGCTCGCCTTGTCCTTGAGGAGCAGCTTCTCGGACCCGCTCCGCTCGTCGAAGACGAGGAGGAAGCGCTCCGTCTCGAAGGCACGCACCTTGGGCGCGTCCTCCTTCGAGAGCCCGCGGACCGGCTCGGGCACCTCCGCGTTGCCACCCGGCCGGCCCCAATGGCCGCTCAAGTAGAAGGGATGGTCCACGTCGCCCTGGTGGAACAGGACGCCCACCTCCGCGCCCTTCTCCGGCACCGAGTAGAAGCCGCGCTTGTCGCTGCCGCCGCCCAGGGTGCCCAGCGGGAAGGCCCACGCGCTCGCCGGCTCGATGAGGCCCGGAATCCTCACGCGCACGCGGCCAAGGCACTCCGGGTCCTCTCTGTCGACGACGTCCCCGATGTAGAGGGCCGTGTACCGCGGGTCCTCGGTGTCGAATTCGCCGGCCATCATTCGCCTCCACTCGAGCCCCTACCGCGAGCGTCGAAATACTCGATTCGGGTGTGGCCTGTCTCTGGGTCCACCACCTCGACGGGCCGGAGCGCATCAGCGTCGTGGCCGGCGGCGGTGGCGCGGTTGGGCTTTCCCTTGGACGGAGGGCCGCCGAGCTCGCTGTGCCCGTCACGGAGGCACCGGAGGTCCACCGTGTANNACGACGCTCTTCGCCAAGAGGCTCGGGTCTCCCAGCACCGTCGCCGACAACTCCACGGTGAGGTGCTGGGCGCGACGGTACCGCGCGTCGGCCTCGCGCTTGGCGCAGCCGTCGGTGGCCTCGGCGCTCGAGTGGATGTCCTCGGCGATGTTGCGGCGCTCGAGCCGCGTTGCCCCGGTCTCCGGGTCGACAAGCTCGATGACGGGCGCCAGGCTGTCGCGGTGCGTCTCGGCGTTGGAGCCGCGCTGGGCGATGTCCCGCTTCTCCAGTGGGTCCCGCCCGCGGACGCTGACGGCGCCCGGCTTCGCCGTGACGTCGTTCTCGATGTCGATGGAGAGGACCTCGCCCACCTCCGGAGCTGTAAACCAGCGCAGGGCCCGCACCGGGCGCTGGCCCAACCGCCGCTGGTGGAAGTGCAGCCCGTCGAAGTCGACGTAGAATTCGAAGCCCTCCCGGTCCGCGAGTCGGCGGAGCAGCTGCGCGTCCGTCATGCGCGCCTGGGTGACAAGGGGGAGGACGTGCTGGGTGTCCTCGACGTCCTGGAGGCTCGGCCCGTAGCCATTCTCCTGGGCGAGCCGCTTCACGACGTCGGAGCGCTTGACGTTCTCGAAGGTGCGGCACCGCGCCACCTTGTTCATCAGCACCGAGGTCGCGTGGCCCTCGACGTTGAGCGTCTGGAAGCCCGTCACCTTCTGGATGACGACTTGCCGCGCCGGCGCCATGTCGCCTGGGTAGCCCCACGAGACTTCGAGGAGGTTCCCCTTCTTCCAGACGGCGTCATCGAANNCGCTCGGCCGCGGCGCCCTCGGGGCGGGCGGTGACGAAGAAGACAGGCTCCGTGCGCTGGCGGACAGTCACGGCCCCGCCTCCTGCCGCCGGACCTCGGAGAGGATGGACTCCGTGACGACTCGGACGGAGGGGATGAAGAGGAGCTGCCCGTTCTCGAGCTCGAGAGTCGGGTCGTGAATGGGGGCAGGCTGGAAGTCAGCCACAACCCACCAGAGCCCGCATGCGCGTGGCAGCGGGGCGAAGTAGCGCCCGGC
>PMBV01000274.1 GCA_003153055.1 Myxococcales bacterium | reverse complement strand
GACCGCTCATGTCACCGTCACGGTCATGGCCCCGAAGACGTTGAGCAGCCTCGCCCTGTCGCCTTCTCCCGTGAGTTTGCAGGTCGGCTCGACCCAGGCGCTCACCGTGACGGCGACCTACAGTGATGCCAGCACCGCGACGCTGAGCACGCAGCTCTCCTTCACGTCTTCGAGCTCATCGGTGGCGACCGTCAGCGCCGCCGGTCTCATCACGGCGATCAGTGCGGGGGAGACGACGGTCGAGGTCACCTCGGGTGGCAAGACCGCTCATGTCACCGTCACGGTCACCGCGGCCACGCTGAACAGCGTCACGGTCGACCCCACCGCGGCCGACGTCTTCGTCGGGCACACCCAGGCGCTCAAGGTCGTGGGGAGCTTCAGCGACGGGACGACCGCCACCATCACCACTGGCGTGACCTTCGCGTCGTCGGTGGAGGCCGTGGCGTCAGTGGACTCGGCCGGGCTCGTCACCGGCATCACCCCGGGGACCTCGACCATCACCGTCACAGTCCAGGGGAAGAACGCCACCTGCGCCGTGACGGTTCGGCCATCGCCCTACGTCTTCTTCGATGACTTCGAGGGTAACACCTCCTTCCGCGGCTTCAGTGGGGCCGTCAATGATGTAGCCCGGGACAGCACCGAACTCCGAGAGGGGAGGGCGAGCCTCAAGGTCGTCGTGCTGGCGGGTAGCTCGGGCTACGCGGGCGGCGCCATCGTCTCGTCGGTCATGCGCGACCTGTCGGGCTTCGACGCGCTCACCTTCTGGGTCAAGGCCTCGAAGGACACCCCCATTGATGTGCTGGGAACGGGCAACAACAACGCCTCCGGCACCACCGGCTTCGAGGAGGAGCTGGCCGCGACCACCCTCACCACCTCGTGGACCAAGGTCATCATTCCATTGGCTGACCCGAGCCGGCGGACCCAGGTCGACGGCCTGTTCCACTTCACCGATGGCCCCAAGGACTACGCCGTGTGGTTCAGCGACATTCAGTTCGAGAAGCTGGGGGCCGCCTTCCTCGGCGCTCCGAGCGCCACCATCAACCAGGCGAAGTTCCCGCCAGTGCTCGGCGTGGGAGGCACGCGCACGCTCGACACCGACGGCTTCATCGACTTCACCATCGCCAACGCCCTGGTGCACCTGACACGACTCGGCTGGGGCTCCTTCACGCTCACCTCCGACGCGCCCTCCGTCGCCACCATCTCGCCGTCCGGCGTGGTGAGCGGGGTGGGTGTCGGCCAGGCCACCATCACGGCCACCCTCGCCGGGGGCACCGTCAGCGGGAGTTTCGTCGTCAGCGTTATCCCCGTCGTCGCACCACCATCGCTCGCCCCGGCTGACGTCATCTCTCTGTCCACCACTGGCTACACCAACCACGGCGTCGACACCTGGAAGACGGGGTGGAGTAGCGCTACCTTCGAAGACGTCATCATCGATACCCACACCGTGAAGCACTACTCCTCGCTCGACTTCGTCGGCGTCGAGACGACCGGGGCGAACCTCGTCGACGCCTCAGCGATGACGGCCTTCCACGTCGACGTGTGGACCTCCAACGCCACTGCGTTTCGGGTGAAGCTGGTCGACTTCGGCGCCGACGGTGCTTACACCGGAAGCGACAACACCGAGGCTGAGCTCTCGTTCACTCCGTCGACCGGCGGCTGGGTCGCCATCGAGATCCCGTTGGCTGACTTCACCGCAAAGAACGTCGCCTTCCAGACGAGCCACCTGGCGCAACTCATCTTTGCGGCCGACCCACCAACGACCGTGAACCTGTGCGTTGACAACATCTACTTCCACCGCTGAGGGCCCATGACCTTCTCTCGCTGGCTCCTCACCGGTGTCGTCCTCATGGGGAGCGGATGCTTCGACGAGCCTCCGCCCGCGGCAGACACGTCGAACCTCGTCTTCGACGACGCACTCGTCGACGCCGACTTCCAGGCCTTCCAGGGCTCGAAGCTCGATGCGTTGAGCCGAGACAGCACTGAGCAGCACGCGGGCAAGGCGTGCCTCCGGGTCACCGTGCCATCGAGCACCGAAGGAGGCTACGCCGGTGGGGCCTTCGTCGCCTCGAGCCCGCGCGACCTCTCCCGCTTCGACGTCTTGACCTTCTGGGCCAAGGCGAGCGCCGACATCACCCTCGACGTCGTCGGGCTGGCCAACGACAACACCGGCACCTCGATGTACAGCGCCCAGTGGAAAGGGGCCTCGCTCTCGACCACGTGGAACAAGTACTTCGTACCCATTCCGCTCCCCGCCCGGTTGAAGGTTGAGAAGGGCCTCTTCTTCTTCGCCGCCGCGCCGGCCGCGGGCCAGGGCTACACGGTGTGGCTCGACGACATCGGCTTCGAGGCGCTGGGCTCGGCGGTCCTCGGTGAGCCACGGCCGGCGCTGACCAGCTCGGTCGTGACCCACGGCGTGGGAGACACCTTCGACGTACCGAGCCCGAGTGTCACCTGGGCGGTGAACGGCGTGGACCAAACGCTCACGGCGGCGCTGCCGACGTTCGACTTCACCTCCTCCAGCCCGGCGGTGGTGCAGGTGGACGCCAAGGGGCACGCCCAGGCGCTGGCCGCGGGCACCTCGGTCATCACTGCTGCCCTCGGCTCCACGCCCGTCTCGGGGCAGGTGACGGTGATGGTGGCCGCTGGCTCGGCACCCGATGTGGCGGCTCCGGCTCCGCCCGCGCTGGCGGTTGCCTCGGTGCTCTCGCTGTTCAGCGGGGCCTTCACCAATGTCACGGTGGATACCTGGCGCGCCGACTGGAGCATGGCCGGGCCGGTGACGGAGGCCACCATCGCTGGCGACGCGATGAAGAAGTACACCCAGCTTCAATACGTGGGCATCGAGCTGACGACGCATCTCCTCGACGTGAGCGCCATGACGACTCTCCACCTCGACGTGTGGACCCCAGACTCCACGACGTTCAAGGTGAAGCTGGTCGATTTCGGAGCCAACGGCGCGTACGGAGGCGGCGACGACAAGGAGAGCGAGCTCGTCTTCACCGCCAGTTCGACCCCCGCGCTCACGACGAAGAGCTGGGTCCGGCTCGAGCTCCCCTTGAGCAGCTTCACCACCCTCACCACCCGGGCGCACCTGGCGCAGCTCGTGCTGTCTGGGAGCACGAGCACCGTGTACGTCGACAACGTGTATTTTCACAAGTAGGCCCCAAGGACCGACGCCCGGCTCAAGGCACTTTCGCCGGTGGGGCTCGACACGAGGCAGGACGATGGCGGTGGACACTCGAGAGGCAGCGACTCCCAACACGGCCGCGGCGCTCCAGCTCATCTGGAAGGAAGGCCTCATCTCGCGGGCAGACATGGCCCGGCGGTTGGATTTGAGCCGGTCCACCGTGTCGGCCATCGTCAGTGAGCTGCTCACCACCAAGCTCATCGAAGAGGTGGGCGCGGGGCCCTCCAAGGGCGGTCGCCGGCCGATCCTCCTCGAGTTCCAGTACGGGGCCTTCTCGATTCTCGGGGTGGACATCGGGGCGACGCACGTGGCGGTGGCCCTCACGAACTTGAAGGGTGAGGTCGAGGGGTGGGCGCAGCGGGCCCACAAGGTGCGCGACGATCCGAAGGGGACCAGCGCGCTGGTGGTGGAGCTCGCCGAGGACTGCCTGGCGCAGCTGCCCAAGGGTTCACGGCGGCTGGTGGGCGTCGGCGTGGCCGTGCCGAGCCCGGTCGACCCCAAGCACCCCGACGTGCTCTCCGAGGTGGTGCTCCCCAAGTGGAAGGGCGTGCGGCTGACGGCCGAGCTCAAGGCGCACTTCAAGGTGCCGGTGCTGCTCGACAACGACGCGAACCTGGGCGCCCTGGCCGAGCACTGGTGGGGCGCGGGTCGCGGCATCGACGACTTCGTCTACGTGAAGGTCGCCACCGGCATCGGCTCGGGGCACATCGTGGCAGGGAAAATCTACCGAGGGGCGACTGGCACCGCGGGAGAGATCGGCCACATGGCCATCGATCAAAACGGGCCCCAGTGCATCTGCGGGCTCCGTGGGTGTTTGGGCACCTTCATCGGCACCGAGGCGCTCCTCCGGCGCACCCGCGAGCTGCTCGACCAAGGCCAGAAGAGCCAGGTGGTCAAGGCGTCGCTGACGCTCGGCTCCGTCGAGGCCGCGGCGCTGGCCGGTGACCCGCTCGCCACTCAGGTGGTGCGCGAGGCCGCCTCCCGACTCGGCATCGCGGTGGCGAGCATGCTCAACCTGATGAACCCGGCGGTGGTGGCCATCGGCGGGAGCCTCTCGAAGCTGGGGGACCTGCTCCTCGAGCCCTTGAGAGAGACCGTGAAGCGGAGAACCCTCGCGAGCTCCGTGGCGGCGGCCAGCGTGGTGAGAAGTGAGCTGGGCGAGCGCGACGTGGCGGTGGGCGCCGCGACCCTGGTGCTCGACGCGGCCCTCGCCGATCACCGCCTCTTCCCCGCGCCGCCTCGTGGTGCCCGAAAGTAGAGAAATGGTCACCCTGACTCGAACGGTACCGAGCGCCGTGCTCGCCATCTTCGCTCCGCTGCTCGTCTCGGGCTGTCGGCTGGGAGACGCGCATTCGGTCACTCCCAGCGCCGACTGGGTGCTCGTCTGGGAGGACACCTTCGACGGCGCGGCCGGCAGCCGTCCCTCGAGCGCCTGGAGCGCGGACACCGGCGGCGATGGCTGGGGCAACGCGCAGCTGGAGTACGACACCGACCGGGTGGAGAACGCCGCCCTCGATGGCCAGGGGCACCTCGCCATCACCGCGCGTGAGGAGGCTTACCAGGGGCGCCGCTACACCTCGGCGCGGCTCAAGACCCAGGGGCACGTCGAGCCGACCTACGGGCGAGTGGAGGCCCGGCTCAAGCTGCCCCCCGGCCGTGGGCTATGGCCCGCCTTCTGGATGCTGGGGGCGAACTTCGGCACCGCGGGCTGGCCGGGCTGTGGAGAGATCGACATCATGGAGGCGCGCGGACAGGAGCCGGCGGTGAGCCACGGGAGCCTGCACGGCCCCGGCTACTCCGGCGGCGCGGCGGTGACCAAGGCGTACACGCTCCCCAGTGGCACCTTCACCGGCGACTTCCACACCTTCGCCGTGGAGTGGGACCAGGCGAGCCTGACCTACTTCGTCGACGACACCGCCTACCAGACCGTCACCAAGGAGAGCCTCTTGGGCGGGCCGTGGGTCTTCGATCATCCCTTCTTCGTCATCTTGAACCTCGCGGTGGGAGGCAACTACGTCGGCTCACCCGACACCTCCACCTCGTTTCCCCAGTCGATGTTGGTGGACTGGGTGCGCGTCTTCGAGCACGCCAAGTGACGGGGCGAGCCGTGGCGGTGGTCGTGGGCTGCCTCCTCTGGGCGTGCGCTCCGCCGAAGACACCGGTGCCCTCGGGGACGCTCGTCGTCGCCCAGGAGCTCCAGGCGTCGTGGGTGCGCAACTTCAACCCGCTCTCGCTGGCGGTGAACGCCCGGTGGCCGACGCGCGCCGGGGTGTACGAGCCCATGGGGGTCTTCAACAGCGTCACGGGCGAGCTGGTGCCCTGGCTCGCGACGGGCTCCGAGTGGAGGGAAGACGGCGAGCGTCTCCGGGTCTTCACCAGGCCGGGCGTGCTCTGGTCAGACGGGCGGCCTTTCACGGCCGGCGACGTGGCCTTCACCTTCCAGCTCCTCCATCGTTTCCCCGCGCTCGACTCGCGAGGCGTATGGAAGTTCCTCGCCCGGGTCGAGGTGGTCGACGAGGGCACCGTCGACTTCGTCTTGAGTCGCCGCTTCTACCCGGGCCGTGACGACGTCTTCGCCCAGCCCATCGTCCCCCGGCACATCTGGAGCGAGGTCGCCGACCCGGTGACGTTCGACAACCCGAGCCCCGTCGCCACCGGGCCCTTCACCGAGGTACGGCAGTTCAAAAACCAGGTCTTCGAGCTCGGCCGGAACCCACACTATTGGCAACCGGGGCGACCCAAGGTCGAGGCGCTGCGGTTCCCCGCGTACTCCAACAACGAGCGGGCCAACCTCGCGGTGGTCTTCGACGAGGTGGACTGGGCGGGGAACTTCGTGCCGGCCATCGAGCGGGTGTACGTCGCGCGCGACCCCAAGGCCCACCGCTACTGGTTCCCGCTCACCGGCAGTGAGGTCTTCCTCTATCTCAATGCCACCCAGGCTCCGTATGCGGACGTGCGGGTGCGCAAGGCGCTGAGCCAGGCCATCGATCGCCAGCTCCTCGTCGACGTGGCGGTGTTCCGCTACAGCCGGCCCGCGGACGCCACTGGCCTGAGCGACGCCTTCGCCTCGTGGCGTAGCCCGGACGTCGTCGCGGCCCATCGGTGGACGGCCTTCAACCCCACCGAGGTCGCCCGGCTCCTCGATGAGGCGGGGCTGACGAAGGATGAAGGCGGTCATCGGCGGCTGCCCGGTGGAGCGCCTTGGACCGTGGAGCTCTTGGTGGTGGCCGGGTGGTCCGACTGGGTGCGGGCGGCGCAGGTCATCGCGAGGAACCTCAGGGCCATGGGCATCGACACCACGGTGAGGGCCCTCGACTTCAGCGCCTGGTACCAGCGCGTACGAGAAGGCCGCTTCGAAGCGAGCCTCGGCTGGTCCTTCGAGGGCGCGACGCCGTACGCCTTCTACCGGTGGCTCATGGCGAGCGAGACGAAGCTGCCCGTGGGTGAGCCTTCGATGGGGAACTGGCACCGGTTCTCCAGCCCCCGGGCCGATGCCGCCCTCCAGGCCTTCGAGACCGAGCCCGACGAGGCACGGCGGCGGGAGCGGGTCATCGACCTCGAGCGCCTCTTCGCCGAGGAGGCGCCGGCCATACCCCTGTACCCGAACCCCTCGTGGGCCGAGTACAACACGGCCCGCTTCACCGGGTTCCCGTCGGCCGAGGCGCCCTACGCCGACCCGTCACCCAACAAGTTCGACCGGGGTGAGACGCTCCTGGTCCTGACGGCGCTGGAGCCGAGGTGAAGCCATGCGCACGGTGATGCGTCGACTGGGATTCTATGGGCTCGCGGCCTGGGCGGCCTTGACCATCAACTTCGTGTTGCCTCGGCTGATGCCGGGAGATCCAGCGACCGCGCTCTTCGCTCGGTTCAAGGGCCAGCTGGCGCCCGATGCGGTGTCTGCTTTGAGGACGGCCTTCGGCCTCACCGACGAGCCCTTGGCGCTGCAGTACCTCACCTACCTGGGCCACGTCTTCCGGGGAGACTTGGGCGTGTCGGTGGCCTACTTCCCCTCGCGCGTCTCCGACGTCATCTGGGGGGCCCTGGGGTGGACGGCGTTGGTCGCCGGTACGGCCCTCCTCGTGAGCTTCTGTCTGGGCTCGCTGCTCGGCATCGCGGCGGCGTGGTGGCGCAACGGCTGGCTCGATCGCTTCGTGACGCCGGCGCTGGCGTGGGTGGGCGCCTTTCCATACTTCTGGTTGGCCATGGCGTCGCTGTACTGGCTTGGTTTCGTGAAGGGCTGGGTGCCTCTGGGGCACGCGTACTCCGATGAGCTCGAGCCCGGCTTCAATTGGGCCTTCCTGGTCGACGTGGTCCGGCACGCCGCGCTCCCCGTGGGCACGATGGTGGTGGCGACGGTGGGCCAGTGGATGCTGGGCATGCGCAACTCGATGATGGTGGTGATGGGCTCGGACTTCGTGACGCTGGCCCGCGCCAAGGGCCTGTCGGAGGCACGCATTGTCTTTCGCTACGCCGCTCGGAACGCGCTGTTGCCCAACCTCACCGGCTTCGGCATGGCGCTGGGCTTCATGTTGGGCGGCTCGCTGTTGACCGAGCTCGTCTTCTCGTACCCGGGAGAGGGGTACCTGCTGGTCCAGGCGGTGCGCGGGCAAGACTACCCGCTGATGCAGGGCATCTTCCTCGTCATCACCGCCGCGGTGCTGGTGGCGAACTGGCTCCTCGACGTCGTCATCGTATGGCTCGACCCGAGGACACAGGAGCGCATCTCATGAGCGCCTTTCGCCAGGTGGTGGCCCAGGTGCGGAGAGACCCGCTCGCGACGGCTGGGGCGCTGGTGCTGGGGGTCTTCGTCCTGACGGCGTTGGTCGGCCCCTGGGTCGTCGTCGAGGCCGATGCGCTGGTGGGCATGCCCCTCGAACCGCCATCATGGGCACACTGGCTGGGGACGACCGGGCAGGGGCAAGACGTCTTGGCCCAGACGGTGGTGGGCACGCGGGTGTCGCTGCTCCTCGGAGTGGGCGTCGGTCTCGGCGTGGTCGCCGTCGGGGCGCTCCTCGGGGTGGCCGCGGGGTACTTCGGCGGCCGGGTGGATTCGGTGTTGTCGCTCGCCTTCAACGTGATGTTGGTGCTCCCCGGGTTGCCGCTGGCCATCGTCGTCGCCGCGTACCTGCCCACCGGCCCGTGGACGGTCGCGCTGGTGCTGCTGTTGACCGGGTGGGCGTGGAATGCGCGGGTGCTGCGCTCGCAGACGCTCGCCCTAAGGCAGCGAGACTTCGTGTCGGCGGCCATCGTCAGCGGTGAGACCCACTTCAATATCATCGTGCGCGAATTGCTCCCCAACTTGACCTCGCTGTTGGTAGCGCAGGTCATCGGCAGTACGGTGTATGCCATTGGGGCGCAGGTCGGGCTGGAGTTCCTCGGGCTGGGAGACGTTGCCCGGGTGAGCTGGGGGACGAACTTGTATTGGGCCTCCAACGACTCGGCGATGTTGACTCAGGCGTGGTGGACGTTCTTGCCCTCGGGGCTCTGCGTGGCGACGGTCGGCTTCTGCTTGGTGACGGTGGGCTCGGCCTTCGACGAGCTGGGGAACCCTCGGCTGCGGCTCGAGCGGGCGTGGCGGGGCTTCCTCGGGCGAGCGGGTGTGCGGCCAGGCCGGGTGACTCCGGTGGTGCGAGCATGATCCCGCCGCTCCTCGACGTGCAGTCCTTGTGTGTGGATTACGTCACCGATGACGGGCCGGTGCGCGCGGTCGACGAGGTGTCGCTCCAGGTCGGTGTCGGTGAGGTGCTCGGCCTCGCGGGGGAATCGGGCAGCGGCAAGTCGACGCTGGCCCAGGCGGTGATGCGGCTCTTACCGCCGCCGGGAGTCATCACCGGTGGGCGGGTGCTCCTCGAGGGCGTCGATCTCCTCGGCCTCGATGAGGACGCCCTGCGGAAGGTGCGGTGGAGGAGGGTGTCGATGGTGTTTCAGAGCGCCCTGGACGCGCTCAACCCCGTGCTGTCGATCGGCGAGCAGCTGGAGGACGCCTTGGTCGCTCACGCCGTCGCGAAGGGGCGGGGCGCGAGGGACCAGGCGGCGTCGCTCCTCGAGATGGTGGCCCTCCCGCTCGAGGTCCTGGAGAAGTTCCCCCACCAGCTCTCGGGTGGCATGCGGCAGCGGGTGGGCATCGCGATGGCGCTGGCGCTCGAGCCGGCGGTGGTGCTCCTCGATGAGCCGACGACGGCGCTGGACGTCATCGTCGAGCAGGAGATCCTCGCACAGCTCCTCGAGCTCAAGGCCCAGCGCGGGTTCTCGATGGTGTTCATCACCCATGACCTCGGGAGGATGCTGCAGGTCTGCGAGCGGATCGGCGTCTTCTACTCGGGCAGGTTGGTCGAGCTGGCCTCGGCGAGCGAGCTCCGCGCCGCTCCACGTCACCCGTACACCCAGGGGCTCTTGCGGGCCTTCCCCTCCATGGAGGGCCGCCTGGAGGACCGGGTGGGGATTCCTGGCACGGCACCGAGCCTCAGGGCACCACCTCCGGGGTGTCGGTTCGCGCCGCGCTGCCCTCACGCGATGGAGCGGTGCCGCGTGGAATCGCCTCGGTTGGTCGACGGCGTCGCGTGCTTCCTCCATGAGCGAACGGATGTCTGACAGGGGCAGGCTGGCCCAGGGAGGACGGCGGCGTTTGGGCCTGGGAGCTGGGGCGATCAGATCAGCCCCTCGGCACGGCAGGTGACTGTCCACGACTGAAGGGCTGACTTGGGGGCAGGTCTCCAGCAATAGTACCAATGGTTACATCGGCGGCGACACGCGTGCAAATGGTACCATTGGTACCGTTGCGGGGGACCCTCGCCCATCACCCCTGGGCTGATTGGGTTGGCCGCATGAGGACAGCCGCGGAGTTCGTGCCACGTGTGCTCACTGTGGTCTCGGGTCGAGGTGCTGGCCAGATCGCCTCCGCCGGAGGGTACCAGCCAAACCACGCACCTCAAGGCTGATTCATTCCTCGCACCCTATCGCCTCAGAGCACCACCGTCAGCGTGGTGCGCACTTCGTACTCGTTCCCCCACCCAGTGCCGGTCGTCGCATCGAAGCGAGGTGAATACCCATTGAGGGTCCGATACGTGCCTCTGAGGGAGAGCGAGGTCTGAGGCAGCCACAGCCAGCGCGCCTGGCCCAGCGTGTACGACAGCTCAGCCATCGCCTGGATGGGATAGGTGAGGTTGAAGTCCTTATGGTAGTCGTACGGGCCCCAGTCGTTGAACTTGAGGGCGCCGGACAGGACTAGGCTGTTCCACGCCACCCGCACATCTCCCCCGTACCGATGGGTCACCCGTTGGCTGGCGCCGTTCGCCTCGCCCAGGCCCACGAAGCCGTGAGCCACCAGCCGCAGATCGCTCCGGGGGTGCGCCACGATCCGCGCGCGGACCTCCCAAATGTCGCGCGGAGGCGTCGCCCCTTGGAACGCGAACCGAGTCACCCCATCGGAGAGGATCCCGATGGCCGCGTCTTGGCTGGTTGGCTGGTGTCGAAAGATGCCGTTGACGCTCGCGGCGAAGGGCGCGTCTTCTCTCAAGTCATTGTCCCACGCCCACATCCAGGTGGCTGGCGTCGGGTCGTAGGTCAGCATCAGCTCGGCGGCGAGGAGCTCGCGGTTCCCTCGCACCACGAAGGGATCATCGAGGATGTTTCTCAGCGCATTGGCTGCGTTGACGCTCGGGCCTGGGCCGACGAGGGGCCGTTGGTAGAGCACGTTGGGCCCGAACTGGAAGTCTCCCAGGCTCACCGCCAGCCCCGTGAGCCCGTTCACCTGGTTCCCCGAGCCGCTGTCCTTGAGCGCCCACCCGGTGAAGGTCGTGCTGGCGGTGGGGCCCGCCTCAGCGACCAGGCCCATGTACGCCCCCTGCGCGTACCAATGCCATCGACCCGACTCGACCACCACCTTCGCCTTTCCTCCCAGGGTGTCGAGGGCGGTGACGTGGTCCTCGAGCACGCCGCCAGTCGAGCTGTTCAACAGGAAGCGGTTGCCGATTCGGGGCGAGCCGGACCAGATGATTCCCACGTCGAGGTGCACCGCGCCCAGCTGAGTGCCGAGCTGAGCCGTCACCTTGCGGTTCTGCCGCTCCGGCACCACCGAGCTCGTCACCAGCGACGACTGGGCGGCGACCTGCTCCTCGTATACCAGCGTGGCGTCCACCGGGCCCAGCTGGCGGCGGTACTTCGTCATGACTGACGGGTTGGCGCCCCACCACAGCTGTGGCCCGAAGGCGACCTTCAGCCCCTCGAGGGCCTTGTGGAGGCTGACCTCCATGCCCAGCGGCGCGTCGGCGTTGTAGATGTCGAGGTTCGCCCCGTAGTTCGCCTCACGGTAGAGGCCGAAGAAATCGCCCTCGTAGCCCCAGTGGTAGTGACCCGCGCGATAGAAGCCGTCGACCTTGAACCACGGCTCGTCCCAGCTGAGGGTCGCCTTGTAGATGCGGAGGCGATCCTGAATCGCCACGCTCTTGCCGCTGGTGTCGGTCAGCTGCACGGCCTTCGCGTGGTTCTCGTAGTACAGCTCGTCGATGGGGTTTCGCGGCACATTCCCAACCACGTTGAGCGAGAGGTTGGCCACCAGCCGCTCGGTGGGCTGAATCTGGAAGTCCGCCCACACCGACTCGAGGTGGTCGAAGCCCCGGTTGGCGGCAGGGGTCGTGAGGCGCTGCCCTCCGGTGGTGAAGGTGGTGAACGCGAGGCGTGCGCCCGAGAGCCGAGCGTACTTGAGATCGATGAGGCTGCCGGCCGCTCGATCGCCCCGAGACAGCGGGACCGAGCTGACCGGGTCCACCGAGGCGAAGCGCGCGCGGATGACGTCGGCCGTGGTCGAGCTCGCGTACGGGTCGAGGGTCAACACCTTGGCCAGCGTGTAGTAGGCCGCGCGGGGGTAGAGCGGGAAGAGCCCTCGCTCGTCGGGCTGACCCTTGGCGCACAGGCCCCACCACTCCTCGTTCATGTTGTTCTCGCCCTCGACGAAATCCTCCGGGTAGGCGGAGTTGGGCCAGCCCGCGTTGGTGTCGTGAATGTCGAGGCGTGACTCGAGCCCGTACTTCCACCACCCGTCGCTCCACTGGAAGACGAAGCCACCCACCGCGTTGCCGACGCCGCCTTGGCCGGCGCTCTCGAGGTAGAGCTCCTGCCACTGGGCGAGGAGCACCCGCGCCTGGGTCAGCTCGTCCTCCTTGAAGCGCTTGGCATCGAAGGCGTCGGCACCGAATTCGGTGAACAGCACCGGCACGTGGAGCTTCTGGTGCACGACCTGGAAGAGGTCGCGCGCCGAGCGGCCGCGGTAGACGTTGGTGCCGAAGACATCGAGCTGAGGGCACAGCTCGGCGATGAGGTCCACGTACTGCACGTCGCCGTTGGCGATGGCCACCGGGTGCCTCGCGTCGGCGGCCTTCACCGCGGTGATGACTTCCCCGAACAACGAGTACAGGTGGCGCGCCCGGGCGGTGTCCCGCTCACCTTGCGGCAAGGCTTCGATCTCCGCCGAGCGCCACGACAGCCCGTAGTTGTTCTCGTTGCCCAGCAGCCACAGGAGGATGCCGGGCGTGTCGCGATACTGCTCGACCAGCGCGACGATTTCCTCCTTGAGCGCGCGCCTCAACCGGGGCTCCGAGTAGTCCACCGAGGGCACCCACACGCCGTCGAGGGTGGCGCCGTAGCGACCCATCGGGTGGTTCAGCACCGTGAAGATGCCGTAGCGCTCGAAGATGAAGCGCACCCACCGCGCGGGGATGCCCACGTACTGGCGGATGGCGTTGACCCCCATGCCCTTGAGCAACGGCAGCTCGTTGGCCAGCGCTGCCTCGATGACGTCATCGGGCTGGGTCCACAGCGAGTACGAGTAGTTCTGCCCGATGGGGATGTAGTCCCAGTTGACGCCAACGACGAAGAAGTCGCGGCCGTCGACTTGCAGTCGCTCGCCCCGTGCATCGTGAGTCACCTGAACCTGGGGAGAAGCCGCGAGGAGCCAGCCACACAGCGAGAGGAGCGTCGGGCTCATGGGCGGCCCTCCGAGGAGAGAATGAGGTCGCGGTACCAGAGGGCACTGTCCTTGGGCGTCCGCTTCTGGCTCGAGTAGTCGACCCACACGGCGCCGAAACGCTTCTCGTAGCCGAACGCCCACTCGAAGTTGTCGAGCAGCGACCAGAGGAAGTAGCCCGCCACCGGGGCCCCCAGGTCCACCGCTCGCCGCACGGCCGCCAGGTGCGCCTCGAGGTACTCGACGCGAGCCAGGTCATGCACCCGGCCGTCGTCTGATGGGCCCGTGCCATAGGCCGCGCCATTCTCGGTGACGTACAGCTGGGCGGGCTGGTAGTCGCGGTGCAATCGCGTCAGGAGATCCGTCAGCCCCTCGGGCACCACGGGCCACCCCATGTCTGTCTTGACCGTAGGCTCAGGCACCGTCCGCGGCTCGTTGTCGGCCTCGGCGATGGCCGCGCGACACACGGACCTCGAGTAGTAATTGACTCCGAGGAAGTCGAGCGGTTCGGAGATGCTGGCGAGATCGCCCGGGCGCACCCAGGGCATCGCGTCGTTCGGCAGGTGGCCCAGCGCCACGTGGTCCGCGATGCCGTCGGCTGGGTAGCTGCCGCGGAACAGCGGGTCGAGGTACCACCGGGTGAACTGGGCCTCCATCGTGCGCACGGCCTCGTGATCGACGGCGCTCGGCGACGCGGGAATGCCGATGATTGGGTTGAGGACGATGCCGACCCGAGCGCCAGGGCTGTCTTGGCGGATGCGCGGCACAGCCCAACCATGCGAGAGGAGCACGTGGTGGGCCGCCTGAATGGCTCTCATTGGGTCTTTGAGGCCCGGAGCCTGCTCTCCCGTGTGGTGGCCCAGATGGGCGATGCACCACGGCTCGTTGTGCGTCACCCAGTCTTTCACGCGATCGCCCAGGTGCTTCGCCACCACGCCCGCGTACTCGACGAAGGCCTCGGCGGTGCTGCGCGAGGCCCACCCGCCCTCGTCCTGCAGGGCCTGGGGCAGGTCCCAGTGGTAGAGCGTCACGAAGGGGCGAATGCCGCGCTCCAGCAGCGCGTCGACCAGCCGCTGGTAGAAGTCGAGTCCCTTGGGGTTGGCGGCGCCCCGGCCTCGGGGCTGAACGCGGGGCCAGGCGATGGAAAACCGGTACGCCCGGGCCTCGAGGGAGGCGAGGAGCGCCACGTCGTCTTTCCACCGGTGGTAGTGGTCGCAGGCCACGCCGCCGTCGGTGCCGTCGGCGATGGCTCCGGGGGTCTGGCAAAACCGGTCCCAGATACTCTCGCCACGGCCGTCTTCGTGCGTGGCGCCTTCAATTTGAAACGCGCTCGTCGCGTAGCCAAACACGAAGGCCGGGGGAAACAGCTCAGTCATTGGGGGGCTCCCTCTGCGCCCGAAGCGCCTGTCTCGAAGCGATGACACCGCACGGTGCGGCCGCCGACGGTCCTCGCCGTGGGCGCCTCGACCGTGCACCGCGCCACCACGATGGGACAGCGATGGGCGAAGGCGCAGCCTGTTGGGCACGGCGTCAGCGATGGTGCCTGGCTTCGAGCCAGGGCTCGTGGCGCGGCGACGGCCGAGAGCAGGGCCTGCGTGTAGGGGTGCGCCGGGCGGGAGAGTACCTCCGAGGTCGGCCCGTCTTCCACCACCGAGCCCCGGTAGAGGACGACCAGCCTATCCGCCAGCGCCTTGGCCGAAGCGAGGTCGTGGGTGATGAGCACGATGCCCAGGCCTCGCTCCCGCTTGAGGGCGGCGAGCAGCCCCAGCACGCTCGTGCGGATGGAGACGTCGAGCATCGACGTCGGCTCATCGGCCACCAGGAGGTCCGGCTCGACGGCCAGGGCCCTGGCGATGGCCACTCGCTGCCGTTGGCCCCCCGAGAGCTCGGCGGGCATTCGAGACAGGAACTCCCCAGGCGGGTCGAGGCCCACCCGACTCAAGAGCTCCGATGCCTGACGACGCACCGACGTCGGGGTCGCCAGCCCGTGCCGAAGCAGCGGTCGCGCAATGTGGTGCTCGACGTCGTGTACCGGATTGAGCGAGGCGAACGGGTCCTGGAAGATGAGCTGAATTCGCCGGCGCAGCTCGAGGGCTCGGTCGGCGGCGGCGACTGGCTTCCCGTCGAGGCTCACCGTGCCCCGGTCCCACCGCTCGAGGCGGAGCAGCAGCCTCGCGATGGTGCTCTTCCCACTGCCTGACTGCCCGATGAGGCCCACCGCCTCACCCCGTCGCACCTGGAAGCCGACGTCGGAGACGGCGAGCACCCGGCCCGAGCCCACTCCGAAGGACTTCGTCAGCCCACGAACCTCCAGCAACGGAACCGCCGACCCTTCGCTCGCTCGTGCTCCTCGCTCGATTGCTTCGCCCACCGCGCGCTCCGTTCCAGTTGCTCGCTTTGTTCTGTCGTCGAACAAAGTACCGAGCGACGGCCCTCGCTGTCAAGCGTGGGAGGCACGGGCCTGCCCCTGGTGGGGGAGGAGGCATGGTGGGGACGTCGAGGCGCTCGTGGATCGCGGACGAAGACGAGCCGTACTACCGAGAGGCGAGGAAGCTCATGTCCTCGACGGGGCCGCAGTGGAACCCGAGCCCCTGAGGCAAGGTTGAGCACTCCGGCCCACCGTTGCCAGGCGCGAGGCTCATCCCACCCATGCTCATGATGCTCTCGGATTGCGCCGGAGCCGTGGCCAGGTCATGGAGCTCGCCCGAGCCGCGCGATTGCAGGCCCACGGCCATGAGCACCACGGCGGCGGTCACCGCGAGCCCCGCCAGCACCCTGGGCCAGACGCGGGTGGCGGCGAGCCCCGACCGCGCTGCGACGCCCTTCCACAGGTACGCCACCTCGTCACGGCCGGCCCGCTGGCGGAACAAGCCCTGCTCGGTCTTGAGCCAGTCGAGCTCGTGACGGCAACGGGGGCAGCTCCGCACGTGCTGCTCGAGCTCGGCCGCGATCGATCGGCTCAGCTCGTTGGTAACGAGCAGTTCCAAGAGGTGACTTCGCCCGCAGCTCATGGGCGTTCTCCCAGGTGTGGCACCAGAGCCGCCCGCAGCTTCAGGCGCGCCCGGTGAATCTCGTTCTTCACGGTGGGAATCGACCAGCCGAAGGTGGCGGCGATCTCCTCGTACGACAGGCCGTGATCGACGCGCATCAGCAAGGCCGCGCGCCGCTTCGGCGACAAGAGCCCGAGGGCCTGGGCGAAGTGCTTCTCGAGCTCTCGATCGAGCAACGCCGCCTCAGGGTCGGGCGAAGGAATCACCGCGTCGGGGACACCCTCGTCGTCTTCCTCCAGGGCCTCGTGCACCCGCACTCGCCGGGCCTCGAAGGCGACGTTGCGCGCGATGCCCAGCATCCAGGGCTTGAACCGGTCGTGATCCACCAGTTTGTCGAGCTGGGCGTGGGCGCGGGCGAAGGCCTCTTGGGTCGCGTCGTCGGCGGCGTGGGGCTCGCGCACCAGGTCTCGCACGAACCGCCTCACCGCCACCACGTGCCGCTCGAACAGCGCCTGAAACGCGGCCGACTCGCCCGATTGGGCCCGTCGCACCAACGCCTCGTCAGGCGTCTCCGGGGTGATGGGTTCTGCGCGGCGAATCAGTCGAAGCACGGCTGACAGTAACGTGCGGCCAACCGGGTGGAAGTTTCAACTCCCCGAAAGGCCGATGGAGTTACGGGCGGTTGCCTTCATCGCTCGACGAAGAAGAGAATCACCGCGGTGATGGCGGCTGCTCCGGCAACGCTGTAGCCGACGACCGAACCCGCGAGGAGCGTGTTGGACCCGTTGTAGTGAGCCATGCCCTGGTCGTGAATCGGCCCACTGACTGGCCAGGGCTGACCGCCGTTGCCAGCGCGGTACGCCTCGGCCTCCTTCATCGAGCCCACGCTCATGCCGACGCCCGCGCCGAGGCTCGCCACCGCTACCCCGCCCACCACGTACGTCCACAGACGCTTCCGCGGGGGGCTCACCTTGGCTGGCTCGGAGGAGACGCCGATGGGGCCTGGCCCGGCCTGCGCGGTGCCGGTGGGCTCGGTCTTCGGGCGCTCGGCCAGTGGCGCGTCGGAGCCAGGGGCCTTCAGCTCGGCGCCTTTGACCATGGTGAAGTTGAGCTCGCTGGCCTGCCCCGGCGTCATCGAGATGCTGCGCTCGATGCGCTCATAGCCGTCGGCGGTGAGGACGACGCGGTGGCTCCCCACGGTCAGCTCCACGGTGGCGGGAGACGCCCCTGCCACTTGGCTGTCGATCTCGATGCGCGCCTCGGGAGGCTCGACGACGACGGTGAGCTGCTGGAGGCCTTGGTCTCTGAGCTTGCGCTCCAGGTTGGCGATGGTGTCGGCGACCTGGTTGCGATCCTTCGCTTCGGGTGACAGGCGGAGGTACGACTTGTAGGCCTTGAGGGCGAGCCCGACCTTCCCCAGCTCTTCGTTGCAGCGCCCGATGTTGAAGTAGATGAGCGGGTGAGGCTTGGCTTGGTAGGCCTGCTCGAACTTCTCGATGGCCTCGGCGAAGCGGCCTTGCTTGTACAGCTTCTGCGCCGCGGCGAAGGACTCCTTGGCCTTCTTGGTATCGGCTGTTTCGGCCGGCCCAGCGGCGAACGCACGGGAGACAGGCAGCACAGCCAACGCCAGGGACAGCAGCAGCGTGTTCCTCATCTCAAGTACCCTCGGAATCGAGCCCCACCGTCTTCGGAGCCGACTCACGGTATCGCGTCGGGTCGGTGGGAACAATGAACGAGGCAGGGCCCCGCGGTGAATCACGCCGGGGCCTCCGCGGGCGGCCGAGCCAGGCGGGGGCACTCGACCAGGAGGAAGTCGATGAGCGCCGCGGCCCGGGGCAACAGCGAGTCGACCTCCACGTACTCGTCAGGGGTGTGAAAGAAGCGCCCCCGTGGGCCCAGGCCGTCGAGGGTCGGCACGCCCATCGAAGCGGTGGTGTTGCCGTCGGAGCCGCCTCCCTGGAGCGGTGCCTCCTCGGCGCCGAGCGCGTGAGCCAGGGTGCATCGCCGGTAGCCGGCCAGCAAAGCGTCGGTGCCCTTGAGCCGCTCCATCGGAGGGCGTCCCGGGCCTCGCTCGAGGAGCACCATGGCGCCCTCGACGTCGGTGACGCGGGCGGCCTCGCGAAGGCCCTTCCACAGGGCGACCTCGTCGGAGGCGGTCGTGAAGCGGAGGTCGAGCTCGGCTCGGGCCTCGGCGGGCACGGTGTTCTTGGCCGTGCCACCCCATACCAGGCCGACGTTCACGGTGGCCCCTGACTCACGGCTCGACAGGCGCTGGGCGGCGTCGATGAAGCGCGACAGAGCCCAGATGGCGTTGGCGCCCTCCCAGTAGGCATTGCCCGAGTGGGCGGCTCGGCCCACCGCGCGCGCGGTCACGGTGCCAGTGCCCACCCGGCGGGTCACGATGGCGTCGCGCGGCCGACCGGCCTCGAAGACCAGCGCCGCCTGACACCCCTCGACGGCCCGGCGAATGAGGGGCGCCCCCTCAGGAGACCCGACCTCTTCGTCGCTCACCACCACGATGCGCAGCGGCGGTATGGCGCCGAGCCCCTCGTGCGTCGCGATGGCCTTGACGGCGAAAGCCATGATGGCCAGGCCTCCCTTCATGTCGAGAATGCCCGGGCCCTTTCTCAGGCCGCCATCGACCCGGTAGCCCTCGGCGCTGCCGGGCGGAAAGACGGTGTCGAGGTGACCTATCAGGGCGATGGGCGCCAGGCCCTCCTTGCCGCGGCTCCGGTAGACGCGATGGTCCGCGTAGGCTTCGCTCTTCACCACCTCGAGCTCGAGGCCGGGCACCTTGAACAGCTCGTCCACCAGGCGGCCCACCTGCCGACCACCCTCGACATTGTCGGTGTACGAGTTGGTGTCGACCAGCGACTGGAGCGCAGTCTCCAGCGCCGGGAGCTGGCTCATCACCCACCGAGTGGCGTCTCCCATGCGTGGATCCTCCCTCTGAACGACCCGTTCCTCCAAACGGAATGTAACGCGCCGGGCCGAGCCAAGAATATTGGCCGGGCCGGTAGATCGAGGCTAATCGGGGGCATGCTCCTGCTCCGAGACGTCGCCAAGCGTGACCTGGCAGGGCTCAAGCGGCTGGCCCGACAACTCAACAGCGTCAACCTCCCGCATGACGAGAAGGTGCTCGCGTCGCTGATCGAGAAGTCGGTGCACAGCTTCTCGGGCAAGGTGACCGACCCGCGCGCCCGGGAGTACCTCTTCGTGCTCGAGGATCTCCGCAACGAGCTCATCATCGGCACCTCGATGATCATCGCGCAGCACGGCACCAAGGAAGCGCCCCACATCTACTTCCAGGTCACCGAGGCCGAGAGCTACTCGGCCACCCTGGACAAGCACTTCCGTCACAAGGTGCTGTCCATCGGGTACAACTACGACGGGCCCACCGAGGTGGGTGGCCTGGTGGTCGACCCGCCCTACCGCAGCGGCGCCGAGCGCCCGGGCAAGCAGCTCTCGTACGTGCGGTTCTTGTTCATGGCCATGCACCGGGAGCTGTTCCGCGAGCGGCTCATCGCCGAGCTGTTGCCGCCCCTGTTGCCCGATGGGCGCTCGCTGTTGTGGGAGGCCATCGGCAAGAAGTTCACCGGGCTCGAGTACCCCGAGGCCGACAAGCTCTCGCGGCAGAACAAGGAGTTCATCAAGGAGCTGTTCCCCTCGTCGGACCTCTACGCCTCGCTCTTCCCCGCGCGGGTGCAGAAGATGATCGGCGAGGTCGGGCCACGGACGGTCGGCGTCCGGCGCATGCTCGAGCGCATCGGCTTTCGCTACGTGAGCCACATCGACCCCTTCGACGGTGGCCCGCACTACGAAGCCGACCTGGCCGAGGTCACGCTGGTGCGCCGGCACCGCACCGCCACGGTCGCCCCGGGGAACCTCGAGGTCGAGGCGGAGGACTTCCTGGTGGCCACCGAGCGGCCCGGGCCCAATCACTTCCGCGCGGTTCGGTGCAACGTGCGCTTCGACGACGCCCAGGTGCTGCTCCCCAAGGCCGCCAAGACGCTCCTGAAGGTGAAGACGGGCGACCGAGTGTCGCTGGTGCCCTTCGAAGGCTCGGCGGGTGTCGCATGATCGGTGCTCGGTGTCGCCCAACGCCCACATTCCATCGGCGCGTCGGAGCGGATAAGGATTCAACATGCTGAGCGTCGCGCTCCTCCTTGCCCTCGCCCAGGCCCCCACGGCGCCGTCGCTCTCGCAAGGGCGCAGCTACGTGAAGTGGCTGGTCGGCGGAGAGACGAGCCGCGTGTGGAAGGTGGCCAGCCCCGAGCTGATGAAGAAGGTCGGGTCGGCCGCTGGCCTCGAACGCCTGGGCGCGAGCATCAAGGGCTTTGGCAGCGAGGCCCGGGTGGTCGCCGAGGCCCTGGGTCAGCGAGACGGCCTGACGGTGTACCGGCGGGTGGTGGCGGTGAGCAACTACGCCCGGGGCATGCAGATTGAGCTCACCATGGATGATCGCGGCCGGCTGGCTGGCCTCGACGTGGGCCCGGCCTCTGGCGTGGCGCCCACCACGACCGGGGCCTACCGGACCAAGTCGAGCTTGCGACCGCCGGTGCAGGGGCCGTGGAACGTGCTGTGGGGCGGGCGCACCTGGGAAGACAACCGCCACGCCTCCGTCTCAGACATGCGGTACGCGCTCGATCTGTTGATAGTGAAGAACGGCACCTCCTTCGCCAACCGGGGGCTCCGCAACGAAGACTATTACGCCTGGCGACAGCCGGTCGTGGCTCCGGGAGCGGGCACGGTGGTGGTGGCCGAAGACGGCACCGCCGACAATCTCCCCAACCGCCCTGTGCCGGGAAACCTGTACGGCAACTTCGTTGTCATCGACCACGGCACTGGGGAGTACTCCCTGGTGGGGCACCTCGAGAACGGCAGCGTCAAGGTGCGTGTCGGAGAGTGGGTCTCGGCAGGTCAGCTGCTCGCCCGTACGGGGAACAGCGGCATGTCCACCGAGCCGCACGTGCACTACCACCTGATGGATAACGCCGATTGGCGGAAGGCCCAGGGGCTCCCGGCGCAGCTCCAGGGCTTCTCGCGCAACGGGCAGATGGTCGACAAGGCCGAGCCTCGGCGCGGTGACGTCATCTCGGCCGTTTCGATCGAAGCGCGTCGAGAGCGCACCCCCTGACCTTCCCGTCCGCTTGTCGCTGGGGCGGGGCTGACCGATGAAGTCGCTCCTCGCAATTCTGTCGCTGTGTTCCGTCGCGTCCTTCGCCGAGCCGAGCGACGGAGGCTCGGTCACCTTGGTCATGACGGTAGCGGAGGGGCTCAAGAGCCCCGAGTCGGTCCTCTACGACGCCGAGTCTGATTCGTACCTGGTCAGCAACGTCGACGGAGAGCTCACCCAGCGAGACAACAACGGCTTCATCACCGAGCTGTCTCCCGAGGGGAAGGTGCTGAAGGCCAAGTTGGTCGCGGGAGGCGTCAACGGCGTCACCTTGAATGCTCCCAAGGGCCTCGCCCTGCTCGGCGGCCTCTTGTACGTGGCAGACATCGACACGGTGCGAATGTTCGATCGCCAGACCGGGGCGCCCAGAGGAGCCGTGAAGGTGCCGGGGTCGACCTTCGTGAACGACCTGGCCGTGGGCCCCGACGGGCGGATTTTCGTGAGCGACACCGGCATGAGCGGGCAGCTCGAGCACACCGGCACCGACGGCATTTACGTGCTGGAGCCGGGGAAGAAGCCCCGCCTCAAGACGCTGGTGAAGGATCGGGCTCTCGAGTTGCCCAATGGGCTGTGGGCGTCCGAGGACACGCTGTACGTGGTGACCTTCGGTGCGGCCGAGCTCATTCCGTTGGACTTCAAGGGGAGGCCGAAGGGGCCTCGTACGGCGCTGCCCAAGGGCCAGCTCGACGGGGTGGTGATGGTGGGTGACGAGCTCATCATCTCGAGCTGGGAAGGTGACGCCATCTACCGGGGGAAGCCAGGGGGCGAGTTCGAGGTGCTGGCCTCGGGCTTCGGAGGGGCGGCGGACCTGGGCTACGACTCCAAGCGCCACCGCCTACTGGTGCCCTGCCTCATCGCCAACCGGGTCGAGGCGTGGGCGCTTCCCTGAGAGTTGAGCACTGCGCCTTTTGAGCGCTGGGGCGGTGGTTCCCGTTCCTTCGATATACGGATGCGCGTCGACCGCGAGCCTACCATGCGGTCGCACATTGCCCATCACATGGTCAGCTTCCAACGTATCTTGGTCGAGAAAGCCGTCGCGCTCGGGATACTTGTGTTGCTGACGGAGTGCACGCCCGCCACCGACCACCGTGACGACTCGCTCAAGGCCTGTCGGTGAGCCCCGGCTCCCTCTCGTTC
>PMBV01000504.1 GCA_003153055.1 Myxococcales bacterium | reverse complement strand
TGCGTCGGCTTGGTCTTCACCTCGCCGGCCGCGGCGATGTACGGCAGCAGCGTCAGGTGCACGTAGCAGGTGTTGCCGGCGCCCACGTCGTAGCGCATCTGGCGAATGGCCTCGAGGAACGGCAACGACTCGATATCGCCCACCGTTCCGCCGACCTCGACCATCACGATCTCGTGACCCTCGGCGGCCTGGTGAATCATCGACTTGATCTCGTCGGTGATGTGGGGAATCACCTGCACCGTCTTGCCGAGGTATTCGCCCTTTCGCTCCTTGCTGATGACGGAGTGGTAGACGCGGCCAGTGGTGAAGTTGTTGAGGCGGGTCATCTTGGCGCTGGTGAAGCNNCATCGTTCCGGGGTCGACGTTGATGTAGGGGTCGAGCTTGACCAGCGTGACGTCGAGGCCGCGGTTCTCGAGGAGCGCCGCGACCGACGCGGAGGCCATTCCCTTCCCCAGCGAGCTGACGACGCCACCGGTGATGAAGATGAACTTAGTTTTCCTTTGGCGCATAGGCCGGTATGTCCTAACCGGGGTGGCGCAGTCAACCGGCCCGTCACGCCGACCTACGAGGCCACTTCGCGGTGCGAATCAGGTCGGGGCGAAGAGGGCGGTGAGCTGCCCGTACTTGGCCTTGTAGTCGTCAAAGGAGCGCCGAATGGTCTCAATGGCCTCGGCGCGATCGTACACCTCGGCGATCTCCACCGGAGGCTGGGGCGCGTCGGGCATCTGCTTGTAGGTGAGGAAGTAGTGGCGCAGGCGATCGATGAGCGGCGACGGCACGTCCTTGATGTCTTTCCACGAGCCGTACACCGAGTCACCCCGCAGCACGGCGATGATCTTGTCGTCGGCCTGGTTGCCGTCGAGCATTCGCAGCCCGCCGATTGGAATCGCCTCGACCAAGACCGCGCCGTGTTGAATGGGCTTCTCGGTGAGCACGCAGATGTCAATGGGGTCGCCGTCGCCCTCGATGGCCCGGCCCACGCGCTGGGAGCTCCGCTCGCCGACGCGGCTGTCGCAGAGGGTCCGAGGGATGAAGCCGTAGAGACACGGCGGCTGGTTCGAGTACCGCTGAGGCCGGTCGAGCTTGAGAATGCCGGTGGCCTTGTCGACCTCGTATTTCACCGCGTCGGTCGGCACCATCTCGATGTACGAGAGGCACATCTCCGGAGCCGACGGGCCGGGGTGCACGCCGTGCCACGGGTGCGCCTGAAAGAAGAGCCCGAGTGCTTCGGTCAGAGAAGGGGTCGCCATGGTGCGTCAGTACCACGGACCGGCCCCATGACGAGGCCGATGATGTCGCCTTTTCGGGGGGGGAAGGGGTCCGCGACGGTCTGGCAACGAGGGGGTGACGGAGCTCGAGGTGGGGCTCAGGGATGGAGGCGACGAAGCGCGGCCTCGGCCAGCGCGAGGTCCTCCGGGCGGTCGACCGCGTGGCCAGCGTGGGGCGTGACGCGACAGGCGATGGTGATGCCGTTGCCTAGGGCGCGGAGCTGCTCGAGAGATTCGGTGCGCTCGAGGGCCGTTGGCTC
Source organism: Myxococcales bacterium (assembly GCA_003153055.1). The sequence continues at coordinate 3,551 of PMBV01000504.1, read as the reverse complement.
CAGGTGGCTCAGGCGATCGAGCACGTGCCAGCGGTAGCCGTAGAGGCCGAGGTGCGCCCAGCGCTGCACGGCGGCGCCAGCCGGGTCTCGCTGAAAGGGAATGTCGAAGCGCGAGAAGTAGAGCGCCTGGTGCTGCTCGCCGAGCACGACCTTGACGACGTTGGGGTTTGCGCGTTCGGCCTCGTCGAGCGGGCGGATGAGGGTCGCCATCTGCACCGAGGGCTGGGAGAACGCTTGAGCGAGGACCGAAAGCGACTCGGGGTGCATCGCCGGCTCGTCGCCCTGGACGTTGACCACCACGTCGTCCGCGGCGAGCGACAGCTGTCGCGCGACCTCGGCGACCCGGTCGGTGCCCGAGGGACACGCGGGAGAAGTCAGCAAGGCCTCGGTGCCGAAGCGGCGGACCTCGGTGGCGATGCGCTCATCGTCGGTGGCCACCACGACTCGGGAAAAGCACCGAGCCTCGTGACATCGCTCGACGACGTGCTGCACCATGGGCTTGCCGAGGAGCAGGGCGAGCGGCTTGCCCGGAAAGCGCTGGGCGGCGAAGCGAGCGGGGATGACGGCGACGGGCAGGGCCATGACGAGCTCTCGTAGCGCGCCGACGAGCTCGAGTGGAGCGGGTTCACCAGGTCTCCATGGGGTCCCCGCCACCGACCGACTCCGCTCGGGCCTGGGGGGCTCTCATGCTACCCTCTCGACTCCACATCACCCGACGGGGACCAAAGTGAGAGCGTTGATTTGGATGTTGGCGGTGTTCGCGGCTGGCTGCACAGTCATTTCAGGACCCGACGGGGGCGAGCTCGATGCGAGCGTCCCCGTGGATACCATTGACGCGGGTGAGCTCGGTGACGGCGGTGTCTCCGACGTGCGGTCCATCGACGCCAGGAGTACCGGCGGCTTCGGCCAAGGCCCCTGCCCCGTCGACGGCGGCTCGTTCTCGGGCGACGCCTACCACGTGACCTTCGATGCTGGCCTCCTGGAATACGCTCGGTGCCAGGTCGCACCTCGAGCCGTTCGGTCGGGCTCGAAGCTCCTCTCGAGCGACGAGCAGGCCGCCATACGGACGAGCCTCAGAGCCCTCGTCGTTGACGCCTCAGGCTGCGGCGTGGACAAGCCCATGATGGTCCTCGAGGTCAGCACGGCCACGACGACCGTGCATTACAAAGACAGCTTCTACGCCTGCGGACACGAGGCCGGCGTCACCTACGTCGACCACATCGACGGCGTGTTTTCTCTGTTGTCTCAGCTCGCGGAGTGAGCGCCCCGGCTCGGTTTCATCACTGTGAGGCTCCGGCGTAGGGAGGCAAGGGAGTGGGCGAAACTCGTCACCTCAGTAGACGTAGGCGGCTCCCGCCGCCGAGGCGCCGGAATTCGTCTGGTCACCGTTGACACCGACGGCACTGGACGACTCGCCGGGCGCGCCCACCGCCAGCGTTCGGCCATCGGCGGTGAGGGAGATGGCTGCACCGAAGCTGTTCGAGGCGCCGGTGTTGGAGGCCTTGATGTAAGCCTGCTGGCTCCACGTGTCGCTCGCGCGGGTGAAGAGGTAGACGGCGCCAGCCCCTGATGCGCCGTCATTGGTCTGGTCGCCATTGACGCCGGTCGCCGATGAGTCCTCGGACGTGGCGCCGACGGCCAGCGTGGATCCGTCCGCTGAAAGCGCGACTGCGCCCCCGAAGTAATCGGACCCCCCGGTGTTGGAAGCCTTGACGTACGCCTCCTGTGCCCAGGTGGAGTCGGTGCGAACGAAGACGTAGACGGCGCCCGCTCCCAATGCATTGTTGTTGGTCTGGTCGCCGTTGATTCCTTTGGCGCTCGAGCCTTCTTGTCTGGCTCCCACCGCGAGCGTCGAGCCGTCCGCCGAAAGGGCAACCGCGGAGCCGAAGTTGTCGCCCCACACGGGGCTCCCCTCCGTATTGGAGGCCTTGACGTAGGCCTGCTGAAGCCAGATTACCCCGTTGTAGAAGAAGACATAGGCGGCTCCCGAGCTGTCTTGATTGTTGTCGTTCTCGTTGCCGTTGACACTCGTCGCCGATGAGTCCTCGTACGGGGCGCCCACGGCCAGGGTGAGACCATCGCCGGACAGGGCGAGGGCCTGCCCGAAGTAGTCCCTCATTCCGGCGTTGGAGGCCTTGAGGTAGCCCCGACCGACCCACTCGGTGCCGTTGTCGATGAAGAGGTAGACGGCTCCGGATTCTTGATTGTCGTTGTTGGTTTGACCCCCGGCGGCGGTGGAGTCCTCCTGATCGGCGCTCACCGCCAACGTCCGACCGTCAGCGGAGAGGGCGACGGCGTGGCCGAAGGAGTCACCCGAATCGGTGTTGGAGGCCTTCACGTACGCTCTTTGCGTCCAGGTCTCTCCGTCGCGCGTGAAGAGGTAGGCGGCCCCAGCGGCGGAGGCGCCGTTGTTCGTCTGGTCGCCGTTCACCCCCGTGGCATTCGAGCATTCACGGGGTGCGCCCACGGCGAGTGTCGCCCCGTCGCCCGACAGCGCCACGGCGCTGCCAAACAAGTCGTTGGCTTCCGCGTTGAAGGCCTTGATGTAGGCCTGTTGGCTCCACGTCGCGCCGGAACGGGCAAAGACGTACACCGCGCCCGCCCCAGCGGCGAGGTCGTTGGGTTGACCGCCGCCGATGCCCGTCGTGCTCGAGGCCTCCTGGGGGGCCCCCACCGCGAGCGTCGAGCCGTCTGCGGACACGGCAATCGCGGCCCCGAGTGTATCCCCCGCGCCGGTGTTGGAGGCCTTGAAGTAGGTGGGCCTCGAGCGCTGGATGACCACCGTGTAGGCCCGGCTGGCTCCTCCATCGGTGGTGACGACGATCGACACCGGCAGGAGCGCGAAGGAGGCATTGATAGTCGCCGATGGAGTCCCTGACTCTACGGAGGCCCCGCCGACGGTGATGGTGGCATGAGACGGACTCCTCACCGACGCGGTCAGTGTGAGGCTCGTCGTGCCCGGCGGAAGCGTGAGGGCGTAGGCCGTGGTCGCCGTGGTGAACGCGGGGCTCAACGCTCCGCCCGACGCCGTCAGCGACAGGAGTCCCGGGTCCGTCAACAGGCAGCCAGAGGCTCCTTGGCCATTGCCGGAGAAACCCGTCGGGCAGCCGCAGGTGTAGCTTCCAGGGGTGTTGGTGCACGCCTGCGGGTCATGATCGCAGGTGTCGATTCCCTTGCCGCATTCGTCGACGTCAGCGCACGTCCCACCCGTGACGGGAGCGGCGAAGCCAGCGAGGCAGGTGCACGCGTAACTCCCTGGGGTGTTGTCGCACCTGGTCGACGCGGAGCCGCAGGGCGAGACGCCCTGGATGCACTCGTTGACGTCGGCGCAACTTTGGTCAACGCCGGTGTACCCACTCGGGCACGGCACGCATACCCCGTCGTCGATGGTGTTGTCGCAGTCATTGTCGATGTGGTCGCAGATCTCGGAATTTCCCGGGTACCGCTTGGGGTCACCGTCATCGCAGTCATCGCCCCCGCAAGCGGCTGAGGCGTGGCCATCCCCGTCCCGGTCAGGTTTTTCGCAGCCGCCGCCAGCCGAGCCGCCGCCA
>PMBV01000212.1:23413-25552 GCA_003153055.1 Myxococcales bacterium | reverse complement strand
CGCAATAACCTGTTCGGCGCTCTAGGGTCGAGCCCGAGGTGCTCGAGGACGATGGCTCGGGCTTGCTCGAACAGGTGGGTGGAAACCATCGAGTGATGCCCGCTGCCGCGGTGGACGTTGGAGTAGGTCTCCAGCGCCGCGTGCACGCCCCGCTCGAGCTCGGCAAATGCTTCGTCTGTCCGGTTGTGCTGAGGAATGGGAGTCACCTTCCAGGATCTACGGGCGGTCCGCGGCGCTATTGCCGCACCGACCACGTCAAGTACCAAGCGCTCGACAGCCGGAGCGCTTCACCAGAAGCCGCGCCACGCTGGGTCGACCGCGACAGTCTTGGAAAGCCCGTCCCTACCCCGGCGTCCATGTGGTCCCAGGTACGTTGGCGCACTGGCCCTGGGCGCGGGCGGCCGTCTCGTTGGGTGGGTAGTAGCGTTCCAGGATCGTCGCGCCAGATGAGCACGACAGGCCGCCTCCCGCTGCCTGGGCGGGTGGCAGCGAGCAGGAGCCGAGGCGGCCGGCCGTAGGGCAGGGCGTGCTTCCCCATGTTCCGCCGTACGAGGTGCACAGCTCCGATTGGGTCGTCTCGTCGGTCTTCCTCAGCCCGGAGAAGTCGACGCACTGACCGGCGGAGGAGATGTCGCACGAAGCGATCGTCGCTCCGCTCGCGTCGCAGCGGGCGGTGCGACACCCGCTCGATGCTGCGAGGGCGAGCAGGCACGGTACCACATGACGAAGATACGTCTTCGAGCCGCGACGATGCATGTGTCCCTCCCTCGCGTCGAGACCTGCCACTGCGCGTGGGGAATGTCAGTTCATCCCGCCGACGAGTTTGATCAGCGCCGCCGTGCGCTCGGTGGACGAGATGACCGAGTCCTCCGCGAGGCCGACCGCCATTTCGACCTCCTCCCTCACGGTGTCGAGCACCATCTCGATGAGGGCGATTCGCTCCAGTGCCTCCGCCGGGGTCACTTCGACAGCGGTTGCCGCCCAGACCTCGTGCTTGTCGGGGCGCAGGCCCCGGCGCTTCTTCATCTCGCGGAAGCCCTCGGACTCCACCAGCAGGAGCCGACCATCCTTCAACAGGTAGATCCGGCGGCCGAAGATTCGCAGGCGGCCGAGCTTGCCGGTGCCGCTCTCCTGCTTGTCCTTGAAAACGAGCACGCCCTTCTCGGGGTAGTCCTCGCGGTAGAAGCGGTTCATCGAGGGCTCAGCCTCGGAGCTGAACTCCTCGCGTCTCGTGAGGATGATGTTGGCGAGCATGTCGACCCGCGGGGTGAGCAACTCGACGACACGCTCCAGCACCTTCAGCTCGGCCTCCCGCTCGACGGCGTGCGCGTCAGCGGCGTCGGCGGCGGACTTCGCGACGTTCGGGAGGAGCTGCTCGATGTCGGCCAGCGCTTGATGGTGGTCGGGTCGCATGGGGGCGATCGACCACGAGAAGGCCGGGTTCGTCAACTCCGACGAACAATGTTCAGGCTGGTCATCACGGAGCACTGATTCGTACACCGTGATGGCTCGCTGGCACCTTGCCGAGACGCGGTCGACGGAGAGACCCGCCTCGCACGACTGTCCAGTCGTTCGGGTGGTGCCCTCATCGCATCTGCTGGCGCTCTACCCAATCAGGGGACGGTCTCTCCGATGTCGAAGGAGTCCACCTCGCCGAGGGGCGAAAATGAGACCGACAACCTGGTTGTCGCGATCAGAGGCAAATTGCGACAACCTGGTTGTCGCTGCGAGGAAGGGGCCTCCCCGCTCGGCGCCCGTTGGCGGGTCCCCTCCTCCTCGGTGGGAAGAGGTCTCCGAGCGCGTCATCACGGTGTACGAATCAGTACTCCGTGATGACANNGTCATCGAGGTCGGTGCCGAGGTTCATCACCGCCCGCAGGTCAAACCCGCGAGGTCGCAGCTCGGAGTCCGCGCGGCGGGGACAGGATCTATGGCTTGACCGGGGCGGACCCTTCCAGCGTGTAGCCGCCACCGCTCGCCGGCGCTTTCGCGGTCGGTGGACCAACCTCGAGGTCGAGGGTGAAGGAGCCGCCGGCCATCCGCCCCGCGCCCGACACCACCTGGTTGCGAATGGCCGAACCACCGCCGCTTCCACCGGTACCGCCACCTCCGGCACCGCCACTTCCGCCACCGCCACTT
>PMBV01000212.1:0-23362 GCA_003153055.1 Myxococcales bacterium | reverse complement strand
CCACCACCACCACCACCACCGCTGACACCTCCGCCACCACTCCCACTCGCGACGCCACCACCTCCACCCTGCGAGGGGCCGCTGTCGCGGGCGCCCAGAGCGCAATGCCCGCTGACGCAGGTCTGGTCCCACGGGCAGTTCGCGTCGCTGTCGCATGGCGCTCCGGTCAGGTTGGGGATGCAGGCGCCCAGCGCAATCCCCATCACCCCAGAGCAGACCCACCGAAGCTCGAAGAAGCTCATGGAATCTCCCCGAATTCGAAGCAACCGCGTTGTTGGACGTTAACGTCACTGGAGAGTGAGCGGCAACCAGTTCGCTCGCTGGGAGGCGATGCATGGCTCGGCTCAGGCTGTCGCGTGTCGCAGTTCTCGGAATGGCACTTTTCTGCGAGGAGGCCCTGGCGCAAGGCGTCCCCGCCCAGCTCCCCTTCGTGGGCAACCTCAGCTCGGGCGGAACGGCGGCCAGCGGGAGCCACCACTTCGTCTTCACGCTCTACGACAGCACCCCCAGCCAGGTTTGGACTGAGTCGCAGAACCTCACGGTGACCAACGGGATGGTCTACGCGAGCCTGGGCGCCGTCACCGCGCTCACGCCCTCCATTCTCAGCGGAGCGAGCCTCACCCTGGGTGTGAGCGTCGATGGGACCGAGCTCACACCTCGCACGGACATCGGGAGCGTCCCGTACGCCGTCCGGGCCGGTGTCGCCAGCTCGGCCGATGCGCTCGGCGCGCTGCTCCCGGGGGATGTACAGCGCCGGGTGTCCGGGACCTGCGCCGCGGGCAACGCGGTTCAGGCGATCAGCGCGGCCGGCACCGTCGACTGCACGCCCTTCGGCACTGGGACCATCACGGCCGTCGGCACTGCCAATAGCAGCGGACTCTCGGGAGGAGGGACCTCGGGCGCGCTCTCCCTCTCCCTGGCCACGTGCCCCGCCGGGCAGTACCTCAGGTCAGGCGGCGCCTCGTGGGCCTGCGGCACCGACCCGACCTACACCGCCACGAGCCCGTTGAAGCTGACGGGGACGAGCTTCAGCCTCGCACCGTGCGCCTCGGGCGAGGTGCTCAAGACCAACTCCGGAGCCACTGGCTGGGCGTGCGGCGCCGACAACAACAGCGTCTACACGGACGCGATGGCCGTGGCGGCGGTCACCGCGACGACCACCACGCACTTCGCCACCTTCAGCTCCATGGACTTCGTCTACGCCAAAGGCGATGGGACGATCCTCCCCAGCTGCCAGCTCCCTTCCAGCAACTGCCCCATCCCCACCGGGACCACCAACCTGTACATTCCCACCCACGTTCCCGCGCCGGCCAGCATCACCCAGGCCTCCTGCCTGGTGCTCGACAACGACGCCACCACCGACATCTCGATGTGGCTGTTCAACTCGAGTGGCGCCGTCAACGCCGTCCCGTTCACCACCTCTGGGGCCAATTCCGGCTCTCGCGCCCTCGTCGGCACCTTTAGCCCGGGGGTCAACGTGACCAACTCTTCTCGGGGGAACGTGCTGCGGCTCCAGTTTGTTTCGACCTCGGGTCAGCCGACGATGTTCCTGTTCGAGTGCACCGTGACGTACACCACGACAGGCCTGTGATGCGCCCGGGCCCAGCGACGAGGCTCATTCTCCGGGTGAGTCGCACTCCTTGACGGCGAGAGATGACACGGTCCTCGCCGATGGCCCGAAACCCTCGCTCGGCTCGACTTAACGACCGATAGAATTGCAGTCATCGAGGTCTTCGGGGAGACTCCGTCCTCGACGCTTGCGATGGGGGCCCTATGCTGCATTTCCGTCTGTCTGTGCTGCGAGCACACTCAATGGTGGCGCTCGCGGTCGGCGTTTCGCTGTTCCGGCTCATTCCTGCGCGGGCGGACGAGCCAAACGGCGCAACTCGAGGCGAAGCCGAAGGGACCGAGCCGGACAATCTGGGCGACTTGGACCTCGAGGAGTTGGTCCGCGTACGCATCGTCACGGCCACCTTGACGCCCACCTTCGCTCGCCTGATTCCGGCCAAGACCACCGCGCTCGACGAGGCGACGGTCGCTCGGAGTGGTGCGCGGACCCTCGACGAGCTCTTGGAGATCTCCGCCGCGAACACCCAGCTCACGCTCCACAACACACACCTGAGTCACTTCGGCATTCGCGGCATCATGAGTGACCGAGACGACAAGTACTTGCTCCGAGTCAACGGCAAGACGATGAACAATCGCTATTTCGCGGGGGCCGAGAGCGAGCGGGATCTGCCCTTATTGGGCGATTTCCGCACCGTGGGCATGGTCCACGGAGCAGCCTCGGCGACCTACGGCGCCGGCGCCCTCGCGGGGGTCATCAATCTCGAGACGCACAATGGCCTGACCTACGAAGGGGCCGATGTTCAAACTCGTCTCGGGTTCATGGACCGATTCACCGCCACCGAGGTTCGCTTCGGGCGCAAGCTCGGGGCGCGATCGGGTCTTTTCCTGTACGCGGGTTTCGCGGATCAGCCAGGCGCCGACCAAGCCGAATCACCGAGTGTCTTTGGCAAGTCGTTCACCACGCCCGCCCCCACGCCGACCGACGTCGTTTCCGGTCAGCCGGTGCCGTTCAACGTTCCGAGTTTGCACGCGTCTGGCGGGCTCCTGAAGCTGAAGTTCCACGCCAGCTATGTGAATGGCCCCGTGGAGCTCTGGGCGCGCTACACCCAGGGGGGTGGTCTGGTTCGTCCCCAACGCTCTGTTCTGCAGGCGGCGGACCTGGCCGATGCCGAGAAGGGCCACCGCAGCGTGAGCCAGCAGCTCACCGTCGGCGCGAAGCTTACACAGCCACTCCTGGACACACTCGATCTCGAGGCATTCATCAGCTATGGGCAGTATTTGTATCGCCTTTGGTTCTATGATGTCTATCCAACTTCGGATGACCGCCTGGAACAAGAGGCCTCTGGTCGGGTGTTGCTCACGTGGCGGCCGACCCCGAAGCACGCGGCGGCCCTGGGGCTCGAGTACTCGCACATGTGGTTCAGCGGAGCGAGCGCCTCGGCGCTCGTCGTGGGTGAGCCACCCGCCCAGGATCGATGGCAGACCGATACCCTCTCGCTCCTCGGCGAGCATCAGTGGATGCTGAGTGGGCAATGGACGACGTTCGTCAGCCTTCGGGTGGACAAGCACACCTACACGGATTGGCTGGTTTCGCCGCGCCTGGCCCTGCTCTTCACGCCCACTCCCCAAGACACGCTGAAGCTGATCGCGGCGAGAGCCCAGCGCCGCAGCGGCGATGCCGAATTGCGACAGGGCGTGGTGCTGTCCGGGAGCCACGGTGCCACCGAGTCCCTGTACAGCCTCGAGCTCCGCTATGAGCGGCAACAGGACGAGCACTGGAGTCTCGGCGCCAGTGGTTTCCTCGAGCAAAACGACGCCATCGGCTACAGCTCGGTGGTCAATCACTCCATCCCGGTGGGGACCTTCGTGATCGCGGGCGTGGAGCCGGAGGTCGCCTTCCATGCAGCGCGATCGAGGATCATGCTCTCGCACGGCTACACTCAGCTGCTCAGCGCGCGTCTGGCGACTCCGACCACCATCCAGGGCATCACCGCCGCGCCGTATGGCTACGGACACGATCTGGCCAATTGGGCCAACAACATCACCAAGCTGATGGTGAGTCACGAGCTCAACGCGGAATGGAGCGCCAGCACTTCGCTGCGCGTCTACTGGGGCTTCCCGGGAGCGAAGGCCCTGGCCGATTGGAACGGCTCCCGGAGCTCGCCCCTGAACTATGCGCTCGCCGACTCGGGCTACACCGCCGCCTACGGGCCCAGCGTCTACTGGAATCTCGGAGTCGAGTATCACCCGGCGAAGCCCCTGACCTTGCGCCTCGATGCCTTCAACGTCATCGGCTGGTTCGACAAGACCCTCAACAAGCGCATCTACTACTTTCGCGGCTCGGACTACTCGGTCGAGGCGGCCGCGCTGGCGCTCTCTGTCAAGCTCGCGATCTGAGGCCCAGACCAAGTTGCTCGAGGTCGCCCCCATAGTCTTGGAGAACGGTGTGCTCCATCTGATGAGGTAGCACGTACCGCTCGGGCGGAGAGACGCTAGGCTCGCCAACCGAATGGACGAGCTCACTCTGCGAGAACGACTCCGCGCGCTCCCATCGATCGACGAGCTCGCCTCGCGGCCCTCGCTTCAGACCCTGTTTCGTCAGCACCCGCGCCGCAGAGTGGTGGAGGCGCTGCGCGAGGCGGTCGAGGAGGTGCGCGCGGGGCTCCTCGCGGGAGAAGATCGCGCGCTCACCGAGGTCGGCATCGGAGCCGCGCTGGCGCGAAGAGCCCGCCCGCACCTGAGGCCGGTGCTCAATGCCACTGGAGTCGTCCTCCATACCAACCTGGGCCGCGCCCCGCTGCCACCCGCGGCCATCGAGCGGATCCGCGAGGTCGCCGGGTACTGCAACCTCGAGATCGATCTCGACACTGGCGCGCGGGGCACCCGGTACGCCCCCGTGGTGGGGCTCTTGTGCCAGCTCACCGAGGCCGAGGACGCCATGGTGGTGAACAACTGCGCCGCTGCCGTGCTCCTCGCGTTGACCGGTCTCGCGCAAGGCAAGGAGGTGCTGGTGTCTCGCGGCGAGCTAGTGGAGATCGGCGGCGGCTTCCGTGTGCCCGACGTGATGCGCCAGTCGGGAGCGCTGATGGTCGAGGTCGGCACCACCAACCGAACCCGGCTCAGCGACTACGAGCAAGCCCTCGGCCCGAGCACCGGTTTGCTGGCGAAGATCCATCGCTCGAACTTCGGCCTGGTCGGCTTCACCGAGGAGGCCTCGGTCGCCGAGCTGTCGCGCCTCGCTCAGCGTCACCAGCTGCCCCTCTTCGCCGACATGGGGAGCGGGGCCTTGAGCTCGTCGCCCGAGGCCGGGCCGGCGGGCCTCCAGACGGTGGCGTCGCTCGTTCGTGCCGGTGCCGATCTGGTCGCCTTCAGCGGTGACAAGTTGCTCGGCGGGCCTCAGGCTGGAGTGCTGGTCGGCCGAGCGAGCCTCGTTGCCCGCCTCAAGAAGCACCCGCTGAACCGCGCGCTCCGCATCGACAAGCTCACCGTGGCGGCCCTGGAGGCGACCCTCGAGCTCTATCGTGACGGGGTAGAGGACGAGGCCGTTCCTGCTCGGGCGCTGATGCGGGCCCCCCTTGAGTCCCTCGCCCAGCGCGCGGCAAAGCTCTCGGCGCTCCTCACTCGCGAGGGCGTGTCACATCGAAGCGTCTCCACCGAAGGCCGCGTTGGGGGAGGCTCGTTGCCGCTGGCCGTCTTGGAGTCCCGCGGCGTGGCCCTCGAATGCGAGCGGGGCGTCGACCTCATGAGGCTCCTCCGAGGTGGGGCGCCCCCTGTCGTTGGGCGGCTCGTCGATGATCAGGTGGTGCTCGATGTTCGGTGTCTGGCTGACGCTGAGCTCGAGGTGGTGGCCCGGTGTGTTGTCGAGGCGGTGAAGAAGCACCGAACAGGCCCTCAAACTCCTTGAGGTGTGAGGAGAACGCGACCTGACAACGAGTGTCTGGCGCCTCGTAGCGCTGGAGTATCGCCAAGCCCCGAAGCACAGAGCAATACATCACGCTCCGGCAATGACAAACAGAGCAAAGAGACAGCACCAGTTGTTGTCGGTCATTCCCGCGGGACTGGACGCATTGAGTGCGCGAAAGGTCGGGCTTTTGCTTGACTTGCATCACACCCAACTCATTCCTGGGTCACGTCGTCTTGCTTTGTTGCAACACGGAAACGAGTGTTGCTTTGTGGAAATGGAACATTGTACTGTAGCTGCCCTCTGCTGAATGAAATGTCGTGAGTCGAAGTTCATACGTCTCGAATTTCTTCAAGGGGGAATCATGCAGACCAGGGGCATCGGTGCGTTGGTGGTTTGCGCTCTGTTCGCCGGGTGTACCGGGCGAGGGAGTAACGCGGAGCGAGTGGGTCAGGGAACGGCCGCACTCTCGTCGCGAAAGCCTGGCGTCTCGGCGAACGTGTTCAGCAATTACGAATCGGCGCACGTCCACCCCCTCGACGTCACCCCTGACGGCAAGCGGTTGCTCGCCGTGAACACCGCCAACGGAACGCTTGAGATCTTCGACCTCAGCGCGCAGGCAGTGAGCCTTACAACCGTGGTCAAGGTGGGCGTCGACCCCGTCACGGTGCGGGCTGCGTCGAACACCGAAGCGTGGGTGGTGAATGTGCTCTCTGACAGCGTGAGCGTCGTCGACCTGGCCGCGGCCACCGTCAAGACCACGCTCGCCACGGACGACGAGCCTGCAGATGTGGTGTTTGCCGGATCCCCACGCCGAGCGTACGTCTCGTGCGCCCAGGCCCGAACCCTCCTGGTGATCGATCCAGCGCAGCCGACGCAGGTGCTCGCGCGCATTCCAATCTTGGGGCAGCAGCCGCGCGCGCTGGCGACGAGCCCAGACGGCAGCAAGGTGTACCTTGCCATCTTCGAATCGGGCAACGGCACCACCGTGCTGAGCGGCAAGGACAACCCGGTCGAGCCCAACATCGTGCGCGACCCGACCGGCCCGTACGGGGGCGTGAACCCACCGCCGAACGCCAACAATGCAACCACCTTCAATCCCCCGATGAATCCGGCCAACCCACCCCCGCCGTCGGGTGTGAGCGTGATCGTCCGTCGCACGGCGAGCGGCGACTGGCTGGACGACAACGGCCGCAGCTGGAAGCGCTTCGTCACCGAAGGCAACCCGGCCTATGGCGCACGGGCCCGCACCGCAGGCTGGGACCTCGTCGACCGCGACGTCGCGATCATCGACACCGCGACCAGCGTCGTGAGCTACCAGGGCGGCATGATGAACATCGTCATGGCCATCGCGGTGAACCCGGCGAGCGGGAGGGTCACCGTGGTGGGGACCGACGCGACCAATGAGGTGCGCTTCGAGCCGATCCTCAACGGCCGGTTCCTTCGTGTGCTGTCCGGCGGGTTCCTCCAGGGGCAGGCCAGCGCCACCTGCGACCTCAACTCGCACCTGACCTACGCGACGCCGAGCGTTCCGGTGAGCGAGCGCAACAAGTCCATCGGTGACCCGCGGGCCATCACCTGGAACGCCGCCGGGACGCGGGCCTATGTGAGTGGCATGGGCTCGAACAACCTGGTCGTCTTCGACGCGTCGTGCCAGCGCGCCGGCCTGGCGCCCACCATCGACGTCGGCCAAGGACCGACCGGTGTGGTGCTCCAGGAGGCACGGCGACGGGCGTTTGTTCTCAACCGCTTCGACGCGACCATCTCGGTCGTCAACTTGGACTCCGAGACGGTGACGGACACCGTGCCCCTGTCGTACGATCCCACGCCCCAGGTCGTGCGCGACGGCAGGCCGATGCTGTACGACACGCATCGCCTCTCCGGGTTGGGACACGTCGCCTGCGCGTCCTGCCACGTCGACGGCAAGACCGATCGCCTCGCCTGGGATCGTGGGAACCCGGCTGGCGAAATGGTGACGGTCACCGACGCCAGCGGAAAGACGGTGCAGCACCATCCGATGAAGGGCCCGTTCCTCACCCAGTCACTCGAGGACACCATGCAGAGCTACTTGCTGCACTGGCGCGGTGACATGGTCGACCTGGGGCATTTCTCCGGCGCTTTCCAGAGCCTGCTCGGCCGCGACCAGGCGGCCACGCCGTCAGAGATCGCCGCGCTGCGAGCGTTTCTGCAGACCGTGCGGCTCCCGCCCAATCCGTACCGCAACCTCGACAACTCCTTCCCCACCACCGTGGTGGTCCCCGGTGCACGCGACACACCGTCGAGAGTGGGCGACGCGGTGCTCGGGGCCGCCGAATTCGAGCGGTCTTGCCGGGGGTGCCACCTGGGGCAGACCGGGCGCGGCAAGGTGCTGAAGAACACAGAGGACTTCGCCGGGGGCAATTACCTTCTGCCTCCCCGATGGCAGAACTTCTACCGACGAACCGGCCTGTGGTTCGGCGACGCCACCGGCAGCACCTCGGGCTTCGGCTTCCAACCAGACGGGACCTTCGACTCGACGCACAACCAGACCCGCAGCGACAACCTGATGGCGTTCATGTTCGCCTTCAATGGCTCGTTCCCCTACACCCCGGCCGGCCTCGATGAGCACACCGTCGCGGTGGACTCGCACGCCGCCGTCGGGAAGCAGGCGATGATCTCGTCGGCCGGCGTAGCGGACGCTCAGCTCGAACGGCTGGTAGACCTGGCCAACACTCAGGCCATTGGCCTCGTCGCCAGCGGCTGCATGGCTGGCGAGCGGCGCGGCTACGTGTACCGTGGCGCGGGGGTCTTCCAGTCTGATCGCGACGGGGAGACGGCCACGCTGACCTCGCTGCGCAGCGCCGCGTCGGCCAACGGCGCGATCACCTTCACCGCCGTCCGGGCGGGGACGGAGGGCCGCATCGGCATCGACGAGGATCTCGACAGCGTGCTCGACGGCACCTCCAGCCGAACCTGCACCAGCACGGGCACGCCGAACCTCCTCGTCAACGGGAGCTTCGAGGACAACACCGCCCAGGCGGGAGAGGCGGCTCAGGTCCCCTCGCTGGCCGGCTGGCAGGGAAGCAGCGGGCTCATCGAGGTCTGGCGGAACCTCGGGGGCTTTGCCGGCGCCGACGGTAGCTCGTGGGTCGAGCTGGACGTCGGCTGGAGCTGGGACCGCTTGTCCCAGACCGTCGCGACCACGCCGGGCGAGTGGCTCGTGCTTGGCTTCGCGTACTCCGCGCGCCCTGGCGTCTCCCCACAGAGCAACCGCTTCGACGTGATCTGGAATGGAACCGTGATCGACACGCTCTCGCCCGACGGGAGCGGGCTCCGGGCGCCCGTCTGGAAAGTGCAGACCTACACCGTGCAGGCCACGGGCAATGACACCGTGACGTTCGCCGAGTCGGGTGACAACGACGGCTACGGGGCCCTGCTCGACGCGGTGAGCCTCGTGCGCGGCGCGAGCCCACCGATTCCTCCGGCGAACCTCCTGGTCAACGGAAGCTTCGAGGCGAACGACGTCGGCGCGGGAGGGTGGGCCCAGGTGACGTCACTGGCGGGCTGGCAGGGGAGCGCTGGCGTCATCGAGGTCTGGCACAACCTGATGGGTTGGGCCGGCGCGAACGGCGGCTCATGGATCGAGCTGGACGCCGCCTGGGGGTGGGACCGCGTGTCCCAGGCCGTCAAGACCACGGCGGGGCAGGGCCTGGCCCTGAGCTTCGCGTACTCCGCGCGGCCGGGTGTCTCGGCCCAGAGCAACCGCTTCGACGTGATCTGGAACGGAGCCGTGATCGACACGCTCTCGCCCGACGGGAGCGGCCTCTCGGCTCCCGCCTGGACCACGAAGACGTACTCCGTGCAAGCCACAGGCAACGACACCGTGACGTTCGCCGAGTCAGGTGCCAACGACGGGTATGGGGGCCTGATCGACGCGGTGAGTCTCGTACGAACGTCAAGTCCGGCAGCGTCAGCGTCCAAAGGCATTCCGTGACGCGTCGCTCCGGTGACAGGGAAAACCCCCCGGTTCGCGATCGAACCGGTTCGTTGGTCAGTCATATCAACAGTTAAGACAAACGTCCCACGCGTGTCTTGGCTGTGGGGCATTGTCTTGCTAAAATTCCAATGGATCGCGACATGAGGTCTTGTCGTGATCGGGACTGGTCAAAGTAGCCAAACCAACGGGCGAACACCGCGAGCGGCCGGTGTTCGAGGAGAGGGACATCTATGAAGCGAATCGTGTGGCTCGTGACTGCCTCGATGGTGCTGGGTTCGACGGCGCTCGGCGCGGACAAGAAGGTGGAGCGGCTCTGGAAGGCGAAGTGCGCGTCGTGCCACGGCCGTGACGGCAAGGGCGAAACGGAGAAGGGGAAGAAGATGAAGATCCCCGACATGACCACCGCCGAGTTCCAGAAGACCACCGACGAGGACATCAGGAAGCAGATCACCGACGGCGTCAAGACCGAGAAGGACGGGGTGAAGAAGGAAATGGACGCCTTCAAAGACGAGGTCAACGGCGAGCTATTGACCGAGGTGGTGGCCTACATCCGGGCGTTCAAGAAGTGACCTCCGCTCGCCGCTGACCCGGCATCAGCGTGAGGCGTGGCCCGCCCACGTGGCTCGATTCCCTCCCCCAGCCTTCCTCGAGGAACCCACCATGACCAGCCTCACCCAGACCGAGAACGACTCCGAGTCTCAGAGGAAGCGCCGCACCTTCTTGAACGCGATGCTGGGCACGGCGGTGACGGGCTGGCTGGCGAGCCTCTTCTATCCGGTGCTGCGCTACCTCCGGCCGCTCAACGAGCCCTCGGGCGGGCCGATCAAGCTCACCGCCGAGCAATTGGCCAAGGTCGAGAAGGAGCACTTCATCATCGCCCGCTCCGGTCCGCAGCGGGTCATCGTGTTCCTCGCCGGCGGCGAGTACCGCGCGCTCAGCGCCAAGTGCACCCACGAGGGCTGTACGGTGCAGTACGTCGCCGGTGACTCGGTCATCTGGTGTGCCTGCCATAACGGGAAGTACGACCTCGACGGCCGGGTGGTCTCCGGGCCGCCGCCGCGGCCGCTCGAACGCTGGGTGATGACGAAGGAGGGCGAACAAATCACCCTGTCGCAGGAGAAGGCATGAGCGCGGCCGGGTCGTCGCTCTCGGCGCGGTTGTTCGGCTGGCTCGACGACCGCCTCCCCATCTCCAAGGTGGTGGAGTGGAGCCGACACAAGGAGGTGCCGGTCGGGCACCACTCGATGCTCTGGTACTACCTGGGCGGCACCACGCTCTTCTTCTTCACCGTGCAGATCGCCTCGGGCGTGTTGCTGCTCATGTATTACCAACCGGGCGAGGCGACCTCGTACGAGTCGATTCGCTTCATCACCACCAAGGTCCCGTTCGGCTGGCTCATTCGCTCCACCCACTGCTGGAGCGCCCATCTGATGATCGTCTCGGCGGTCACCCACATGTTCTCCACCATGGTGCTCAAAGCGTACCGGCGCCCTCGCGAGCTCACCTGGCTGACCGGCTTCGGCCTCGCCGGGCTCGCGCTCGGCTTCGGGTTCTCGGGCTACCTGCTGCCGTGGAATGAGCTGGCCTTCTTCGCCACCGCCGTCGGCACCGACTCGGTCAAGAGCGTGCCCGGCATCGGCCAGTGGCTGCTCGAGGTGATGCGTGGCGGGCCTGACGTCACCATCCACACGCTCTACCGATTCTTCGCCCTTCACATCGTCATTCTCCCGCTGGTGGCGTTCGGGCTCATCGGGGGCCACCTCGCGCTCATCCAAGTACAAGGCATGGCCCCGGCGGCGCCCCCGCTCCCCGGCCACCCACCACCGCCAATGAAGCCTGGCCTGCGCTTCTTCCCCGACTTCCTGATGCGGGACATCCTGGTTTGGTCGGGCTGTCTCATCGTCCTCGCCACGCTGGTGTACACGCTCCCCTACGGCCCCGGCATTCCCGGGGTGGAGTGGGAGCTGGGCAAGAAGGCCAACCCGCTCACTCCGGCGTACCCCGGCATCAAGCCCGAGTGGTATTTCCTGTGGATCTACCAACTGCTCAAGGAGTTCCCCCCGCACGTCCTCGGGATGGAAGGTCCGCAGGGGGCCGTGCTGATGGTCACCGTGCTGGTCGGCATCTGGGCCCTGGTTCCGCTTCACGACAAGGCGTCGAGCCAAGAGCGGCCGTCACCGCTCTACACCGACCTCGCCGTCGCCGCCCTCATCTTCCTCAGCTACCTCACCCTGAAGGCCTGGGACATCGGCGGTATGAAGGCGGGCGCCGTCGGCCTGCCGGACCCTCGGGCGACCTCCTGGGTGTGCGCCCTCATCATCCTGGCGGTGAGCGCCTGCGTGGTGACGCTCCGGGCGCTCGCCTACCGCCACCGCTGGTTCATCCTCTCGGGCGCCGAGGTGGTCCACGTCATCCTCAATGGGGTGGTGGGGCTCGACTACCTGCTGGCCGGCCTCATCGCCACCGTGCTCGCCATCGCGGGGATTGCGTTCGATCGCCGTCGGGCCCGAGCTGCCGGGGGAGGTGCGCCGTGAGACGCGCCGGTGGGCTACGCCTCGCGGCGGCCCTCGCCTCGGCTCTCGCGCTGCTTCCTCGAGCGAGCGCCGCCCCGGCCGGGGAGGGCAGCGTCGAGCTCGCCATCCCCCCGACCGTCGATGCGCTGTTCGAAGAGAAGGACGACTCGGGCAAGCTCATCCTCGGGGCGGCGGAGCGGGCCGCGCTCAAGAAGCTCTCGGGCCACAGCCTCGAGGCCATCGCCAAGGGGCTGGAGGACGGCGTGGTGGGGGGCGCCCCTCACTTGAAGGTGCTCCTCGCGCTCGAGCTCACCCCCCAGAGCGCTGACCTGGTGCTGGCGGACAACTGCGTGCTCTGCCACTCGGATCCGGAGGCCAAGGCGAACCTCCGCTTCACGCTCGACCCCAAGGCCTCCGGCACCCCCGCGCACCTCAACCTGAAGAGCTTCCTCTCCGACGTGCACTTCCGCCGCGGGCTCTCGTGCTCCGGCTGCCACGGGGGCAAGCCCACCGCGACCGAGAT
Organism: Myxococcales bacterium; assembly: GCA_003153055.1. Next base: position 10,880 of record PMBV01000212.1, on the reverse strand, counting down.
GCCCGACCTGGGCGACCGCTGGCCGGACAAAGACGTGCGCCACACGGATCGCACCTGGATCCCCGCCTTCTGCGCCCGCTGCCACGGCGACCCGACGTTCATGCAAGGGTACAACCCCGCGCTCCCGACCGATCAGCTTGCCAAGTACAAGACGAGCAAGCACGGCCGCCTCCTCCTCGAGGAGAAGGACTCCAAGGCCGCCCAGTGCGTCAGCTGCCACGGGGCGCACGGAATCCGCGAGCCCAAGAGTCGGGCCTCGCTGGTGCACCCGCAGAACGTCCCGGAGACCTGTGGCCATTGCCACGCCAACGCCGAGTACATGGCAGGCTACAAGGACGAGGAGGGGAAGCCGCTGCCCACCGACCAGCTCGAGCAATTCAAGAAGTCGGTGCACGGCAAGGCGCTGCTCGAGAAGGGTGACCTCGGAGCCCCCGCGTGCAACGGGTGTCACGGCAACCACGCCGCGCTCCCCCTCGCTGCGAGCGCGGTGGCCCAGGTGTGCCGCAACTGTCACTCGATGAACGGCACCCTGTTCGACGGCAGCAAGCACAAGAAGGCGTTCGAGAAGCACAAGTGGCCCGAGTGCCAGAAGTGCCACGGGAAGCATGAGATCGAGAAGCCGACGTTCGCGATGATCTCCGACGCCAAGACGGGCCTATGCGGCGGGTGTCACGCGGAGCACGCCAAAGACAACGAGGACTGCAACAAGGGCGCTCGCTACTTCCGCGCTACGTTGAGCGACTTCGACGCCAAGGCGAAGTCGTTCCCCGCGCAGATCGAGCACCTCGCCGAACGCGGTCTCGATACGGACCAGATCCTCGATGCCACCAACGAGCTCGACGAGGCCATCGTCCAGGCCGCCGTGCGGATGCACACCTTCGACAAGAGCGGGTTCGACGTGGGGGCGAAGGTCGGCCATGAGGCGGTGGCAAAGACCGAGAGCATGATCGCCGCGGCGAAGGACGAGCAGACCGTGCGGCTGCGCTGGCTGCTCTGGGTCATCATCTTCATGAGCTTCTTCGCGCTGGCGATGGCGTTGAAGATTCGCGATCTGAGCAAGCAACGGGAGCGAGAGCGGGCCGCAGCGCACGCCGGGGGAGGCCCGCCGATCGTGACGAACCACTGAGCGGGCGCCGGTGAGTCGACGCTTGGGCTTCCTCCGGGCCGGAGCTCAGCAGTTTTCGCGCGGTGGCGCAGGGGACGACCCCGGTCTGGGCCCTCCAGGGGCCAACCGAACCGATCGCCCAGTGCGCCGAGGCTCAAGGTCCGACCACTCAGCAAGCGGAGCTCACCATGGGAGAGCGAATCACGGCGCGTCTCGAGCGGAGGCTCCGAGGTGCGCGTGCTGGCGTGAGTCGTTACGGAGGGTGTGCGGCTCTGGGTGCGAAGCCCGAGGAGGTGACACGTCGTGGACTCAACCAAGATTGCCCTCGGGCGCGTGAAGGGGCTGCACCTGGCGAGCCTCGTTCTTGTCTCGACGGTGGCGCTGGCCGAGAGCGCGCCGGCTGATCGACCCACCTCGCCACCCGTGCGGGCCATCGGTTCCGCGTGGTGGCTCGCGCCTCCCTGGTACGAGCGGGTCGAGATCGAAGCGACCCGAGACCCTTCCCTCGGCTTACGCCCGCGGCACACCGCGAGCGGAGGCGGTGCGTCGACGCGGCGGGCCTTCCGTGCGAGTGATCGCGCCCTCTCCGTCACCCCTGGCAAGGTTGCCTTCTCGCTGCCAGCGCAGCCAGCGGGCCTTCACCTCGACCTGCGCTTCGTTCCGGGCGGCGACGCGGCCGCGGATGGCGGCACCAACGCCATCGCGTCGGCTGTCCTGAAGCGAGTTCGGCAGGCCTACGCCACCGTGATGCTCTTCAACCTGCTGACGGTCGACGTGGGGAAGTTCGTCAACGTCGCTGACCCGGGGGTGATCGAGGCAACGAGCGATTGGCTGGGCTCCCGGGCCCAACGACTGGCAGACGCCTCGGGCCAGGCGGGGCTCCGGTTCGCCCTCCCGGTCGGCGAGGTCCTCACCCTGAGGGGCAGCGTACTCGCCTCCCAGGCATGGAAGATGTTCAACCTGTCTGCCACCGTCCACCAGCCCCTCTCCGGCACCTCCGTCTTCCTCGACTTCTCGGGTGGCCCGAACGTCAACTCCGATCTCAGGCTGCTCTTCGACGTGGTCGTCACTCAGGTCCTCCATGGCGAGATGCCGGTGACCGATTCCATCCGTCTGGTCGGCCATGTGGAGTACTTCGCGGATCGGCTCGCTTCGGGACTGGGCTCGAACCGGGCCCCGGTGGATTTCATCACCGCGACCGTGGGGGTAGGCCTCCACTTCGCAGGAGCGGCGAACTTCGAGCTCCGCCCCGAGCTTCGCCGCGACCAGTCCCTGGGCGGTGCCCCCGCGTCCCCCGGGGGAGCCAACGACTCGAGGTACGCGATCGAGCTGGCCGCCATCGCCAGGTTCTGAGGCAGGAGACCGCGAACCGGCACGTCATCATGCTCGCGAGGCGTCAGGGACTATCGCACGTCGCCGCCAGCAGCTACAGCCGATGCTGGTGACCGATCTCCTCATCGTCTCGGCGCGCGCCCGACTCCAGGCCGGGCTGCGGTTTGTCGCCGCGCTGGTGCTGGTCGCCGTCGGCGCCGCGGCCTTTGCCATCGCGTTTCGCTGGCTGCTGCGCGCCGTCTTCACCGGTGCAGCGGGAGTGACCGACGTGGTGTCGATGGTCACCGCGCTGCCGTGGTGGGGCCGGCTGGCGCTGCCCGCAGCCGGAGGCGTGCTGGCCGGTTCGGTGGCGCTGGCGGTGAGTCGCGCCACCCAGGGCCAGGGCGTGGGTGACGTGATGGAGGCAGTGGCCTACGGCCGCGGGCAGTTGTCGATGCGCACCACGCTGCTCAAGTCGCTCGGCTCGTGGCTGGCCATCGTCTCCGGCGGCTCCATCGGTCGCGAGGGGCCGCTCATCCAGTTCGGCGGCGGCCTCGGCAGCAGCGTGGCCCGGTTGCTCGGCATCGACGGCACCCGCGGGCGCATGCTGATGGCCGCCGGCACTGCCGCCGGGTTCGCGGCCGCCTACAACACCCCGCTCGCGGCGGTGCTCTTCGTGCTCGAGGTGGTGACCGGCCTGGTGGCTCTGGACGCCGTCCTCGCCACGGTGGTCGCCACCGCCATCGCCACCGCCATCACGCGCGCGGCCATCGGCGGAGGGCCCATCTACCAGGAGCGTGGCTTCACCATCGCCAGCCAGGCCGAGCTGCTGGCCTACGCGGCGCTGGGGGTGCTCGGCGCGCTCACCGCCCAGGCCTTCATGCGCCTGCTCGCGGGCGGCGAGGACTTCTTCGCACGCTCGAAAATTCCGCAGCCCTGGCGCGCGGGCCTGGGCGGGCTGGCGGTAGGCGCCATCGCCATCGGGCTGCCGCAGGTGACTGGCAACGGCTACGAGCCGCTCAACGCGATGCTCGACGGCACGGTGCCGCTGGCGCTGGTGCTGGGGCTGCTGGTGGCCAAGGCCTTCGCCACCACCGCCTCAGTCTCGTCGGGGAGCCCCGGCGGGGTGTTCACCCCCACGCTGCTCCTCGGCGCCGCGGTGGGCATGGCACTGCAGGCGGCGCTCGTCGCGGTGCTGGGCCCGAAGGCGGTGGGCGGCGCCGGCGCCTACGCGCTGGTGGGCATGGCGGCGACGACCGCGGCGATGACACACGCGCCGATGATGGCCGCGGTGTTGGTGTTCGAGCTCTCGGGTGACTACGCCATCGTGGTGCCGCTGTTGCTGGCCACGGCCATCGCCACCGCGCTGTCGCGGGCGATGCGCGCCGACTCGCTGTATGGAGCCGAGTTGCGCCGGCGCGGGGTCGCGTGGGAGGTGACGCTGGAGGGCCGAAAGATGATCCCGGTGGAGAAGGAATGAGGAGACCGCACGATGGTGAGCCGCCGAGCGTTCTGAGCCGCTCCAGATTGCTTTTCTCGGGTGCTCCTCAGTGCCTGAAGCCGTCCGAGAGCGTCTCGAGGAAGGCCACGAGATCGTCCTCTTCGTGGACGCTGAGGCCGAGGTTGCCGAGCTCTTTGCGGTTGACGTTCTCCGAGACCTCCGGGGCTGGCCAGCAGTTCCTCCCCGCCGCCGCCACGGCGACTGCGCTGCACGTGGGCAGCACGTCGCGGGTGTTGTAGAAGTGAACGATTGACTTGAGGCTCTTGAAGTAGCCGTTGTGGGCGAAGGCCTTGACGAACGACGGCCTGGGCCGTTTGTCGACGTTGCGGAGTGTCGGAACCTGCTGTTTGCCCATGTTGGCACCGGCGAGCGACGCCCACTCGGGGCGCGTGGCGAGAAACCCACCCAATCCCGGGTCGATCCACGCTTCGCCAGCGGGGTTCACGTCAGTCTCGGAGTAGAACGGGTTGCTCGGGTTCTTGGGCACGCCCAGGTTGTCGAAGGAGAAGTCGGTGAACAGGGGAGGCACATGGCAGTTCGCGCACTTCGCCTTGCCTTGAAAGAGCGCCAGGCCCCTTCGCTCGGGGTCAGACAGCTTCGCACGCCCGGCCTTCCAGGCGTCGTACTTCGAACTGAAAGCGCTGACCTCGCTTGAAGCCTCATACGCCGCGATCGACAGCGCGATGAAGTCGTAGGCGCGGGTCGTGTCGGCGCACCCGTCATTGCCCCAGACCTTGAGGAACAACGAGGCATACGAGCTCGTGCATACCTTGGCGACGACTGCCGCGGCGCTCGGATTGTTCTGCTCCAGCGGGTTGAGGAAGGGGCCCTGCGCCTGATCCGCCGCGGGGTTGCCCAACTTCTCGCCGGTCGCGCGGCCGTCCCAGAAATTCCCTCCGGTGAAGGTGCCGGTGCTCGGATCGAGCGCGAAGAGCGGCGCCGATGGTGCGTAGGCCGCCGCGGGTGGTTTGCGGTTCCCGAAGCGAGTGGGCACGGCGCCAGGATAAACGACGGTTGTCTTGTTCACCGCCGCGCTGGGCCCGGTGAAGCCGACGTCTGCGCCGTGGCATGACGCGCACGCTTGCCCGCGTGGCTCCGAGAGGTTCGTGTCGAAGAAGAGATGGCGACCGAGGTGCTCTGTGTCCGTGAGGGAGCCCGTGATGGCGTCCTCCCTGACGGCGGTGTCGGTGGCCGAGACGTTGGGTTCACACCCACTGACGAACGGCAGGACTCCGATGAGCACGACGATGGACCCGAGAACTCGATCTCTCGACATTGGACCTCCTCTTGTGTGGGGGGGGATTCGGTAGGCCTTCGACCGCTGCGCTTGGTGTCGACATCCTCGTCGATGATTCACGGCGCAGGTCCCTTGGCCAAATTTGGTCGCGACTGGTGAGGGAACCCCCGACACACAGGCCGCCTGCGTCATCTCGCCACAGAGGACGCGAGCTCAGTGGAGTCGTTGGCCGCTCGGTTGGGCCTTTGAGTCCCCTCCCGCTTCTGGCAGATGCCCTTGGTGGCTCGATCGCGGAGAACGCAAACCCGGTGGCTTCTCGACGCGTTGATGGTGCCGTCTCTCACGCTCGCGGTCACCTTCGCCTTCATCGCAGCGTTCCACCTCGAGCCGAGAGACTGGGAGACGCCGATGCAGTTCTCCGGCGACGCGCTGGTGGCCGAGGCCGGCGTCATGCACTGCGCCGAGGCCGGCCCCCGCTGCCTGGTGAGCTCGGTCATTCCGCGGCTCGGCGCACCAGGCGTCGCCGACTGGGCCGACTTTCCGCGAACCGAGAAGGCGTGGTGGCTCGTCGGGGGGCTCCTCGCTCGATGGCTCGGCCTGGGGTGGGCGGTGAATCTCCTCTTCCTCGGCGCGGCCATCGGCGCGGCGTTGACCTTCTACCTGGCGGCGCGCCGGCTCCTCGCGCACCCCGCAATCGCCGCGGCCACCGCCCTCCTCTTCGCGCTCTCGCCCTACCTCTTCACCAGGAACCAGCAGCACCTCGCCCTCACGCTGTACCTCGCGGTGCCCATCGCCATCCTCGTGTGGCGACGACTGGCGCAGGCCCGCGCGCCCGACGGCATGGAGCGCTTTTTCCTCCTTCTGGCCTCGGCCTTCCTCGGGACCCAGACGGTCTACTACGCCGCGTACTTCGTCATCGGGCTCGTCCTCGTCGGGGCGCTGCAGGTGCGCTGGCGACGCCCGGCGCTCGCGTGGTGGTGCGGCCTGAGCGTCGCGGTGACCCTGATGGTCCTCGCCCTGGGGAGCCTGGACACGCTCTGGCTCGTCGCGCGGGAAGGCTTCAATCGACAGGCCGTCCTCCGGGGCACCAACGACGCCACGAACTTCGGTCTCTGGCCGGAGCAGCTCTTCATTCCCAGCGACTTCCATCGATGGCCCTTGGTGCGGGCGGCGGTGAGCTCCTACTCGACGAGGTTTGGCCTGAGGGGAGAGTACGGAAGCGCGTACCTCGGCCTCGTCGGAGCGGTGGCGCTCTTGGCCTTGCTGTTCACCTTCGGGCGCCGGCTCCTCCTCCGAGGCGCGTGGCGCGCCCAACCGTGGAGGAGCCCGACAGGGCGCACGGCGGGCCTGGTCCTCTTCTGGCTCGCGCTGGCGATGCCCTGGGGCGTGCTGGCGATGGTCGGGCGAAGCACCGGGTTCGCGGTGCTCCGGTCGAACAACCGCGTCAGCATCGTGCTGCTCGCCGTCGCGCTCCTCTGGCTCGGGCACCGGCTCTCGCGGTGGTCGGCGCGCCGAGGGAGCGCGGCGCCGTGGCTGGTGGCCGGCGTGGTCGCGTCTCTCGGCCTCGGCGAGCAAGTGCCGCTGACTGAGCCCGACGTCGATCTGACGTACCGCGAACGAACGGCGCGGACGTACGCCTCGGCCGGCGCGCTGGTCCGACGCCTCGAGGGCACGAGCCAGGCTCCGAGGATCTTCGTGTACCCCGCTCAGAGCTTCCCCGAGGATCCCCGGCCGCCGTTCGGTGATCCGTACTTGCCACTCGAGCTCTTCGTCACCTCGGAGCGCGCCGAGCTCAGCTTCGGAGGTGTGCGGGGCCGGCCGGCGGGAGACTGGCCAGTGGAGGCGGCTCGAATGCCCGAGGACGCACTCGCCCAGGCGCTGCGGACCCGAGGTTTCTCGGGCCTTGTCACCCACCGTGCCGCGTGCGACGCCCAGACGTGCCTCCCGCGGCTCCGGGGCGTCCTCTCTCAGCTCCCTGGCGTCGAGGCGGTCGAGGTGTCTGGCAGCGATTGGCTGGCGTGGACCTTCAACCTTTCGCCGGACGCGGGGCCTTGAGCACCAACCTCGGCAGCACCAGGACTCCGCCGCCGAGAGCGAGGAATGCGAGGAAGAGCGTGCTCGGGCGCCCGAGCTCGAGATCCTGGACCAGCATCTTGATGCCCGCGGCTCCCAGCGCGCCCCAGGCGATCCAACCGGTCTCTGCCGGAGCGCCCGACCGCGAGGCGAGGGCGAGGACGATCGCCGAGAGCACCAAGAGCAACGTTCGGCCGAGCGCCAACATCCCGTCGTCGTCGCCGGCCAGGGTCCTCGCAGCCAACGCCAGGGCACTGACCGTGGCCAGCCACAAGAGCACGAGCAGCGCGGCGCGAATGGCACCGATCCCCCTCTTGCCCGTGGGCGAGTGAAACGCCATCTCCAGGTAGGTGACGAAGAGGAGCGTCGACACCACCCACACTCCGGTCGCCGGCCACTCCAGGGGGGCCTCCGGTTTTGCCCACAGCCCCAGCCGGGCGAGGCCGAACAGTCCGCCGGAGATGCTCGCGGCCCACCCCAGGGCCACCGCCATGGTCCACAGGGTTGTGGGGTGAAACCGGCGGCCGAGGAACGCGACTCCGACGGCGAGCGCTGCCCACACCGAGCCGAGGGAGGCGCCGGTCGTGAGGATCACCCCTCCACCGAGGAGGAGCTCGAGGCCTGCCGCGGCGTGAAACCAGACGGCGCCGGCCGCCTCCGAGCGCTCTGACAGCTTTCTGCCGGCGGTCACCGAGCCGGCTCCGACGACGAGCGCGAGCCCCGCGGCGAGGGGCGGCACCCACGGGAGCAGGTCCCTCGCTCGGCCCGCCGCCCCCAGGCCCAGGGCGATGGCGAGCCCGACCTGAACCCACTCGAAGGCGCCGAGCGAGGGGGCGGGCTTCGACGAGACGCCGAGCCCCGCCGGCGCGGCGGCCGAGAAGGCGAGGAACGCCCGGCGCCCGGCGAAGGCCAAGGTGAGGGCGACCACCAGGGCGCACAGGAGGAGCGCCGGCCCGACTCGGTCGGCGGTCTCCGGTTGGTTCGTGGCAGAGACCAGGCCCCGCATCACCACGCCATCGGTGACCAGCGCGGCCACCCAGCGCGGGCCGGGCCAGCCGAACCCGTCGGCCAGCACCAGCGTCGTGGCGAACACCGCCACCAGCGCGGCGGCGAACCAGAAGGGTGAGCCGTTGGTCGCGCCGATCAGCACCATCGCGGTCGCGGCGGCGGCGAACACCGCCAGCCAGCCCACCAGCTTCAGTTGCCGGTGGCCGGCGACCGCCAACAAAGTGACGGTGAAGGCCCCGAGAATGAGCGCCGCCGTCGTTGGGCTCATCAGCCCGAGGCGGGTCGTCGACTCGACCACCAAGGGGTAGCCGATGACGGCCGCGGTGAGACCGAGAAAGGTCGCGCCGAGTCGATCCCCACGGCCGGCCCGCTGCCAGGCGACCCCGACCCAGGTGGTGGCGAACACGATGCCGAGGCCCACCCCGAGGCCCGGCGGCACCAGGCCCCGGTCGGTGACGGCCCGGATGAGGAAGGCGCCGCCCACGATCACGAGGCTCTGTCCGACCTGCGCCACGACCGGAGCGAGGCTCTTGATGTCGGGGAGGACGGAGGCGTCGGCCAGTGGCTCCTTGGCGGCGCTGACCATCGCGGCAGGAGTCGGCTCCGCGGCGGTGAGCTGAGCCTGCCGGCCTTCCAGCTCGGCGACTCTGGCCGAGAGCTCCGACACCCTCCGCTCGAGCTGCGCGACGCGCTCTTCCATGAGGGGCTCGTCCTCCGTGCGGAGCTTAGACAATCGGAGCGACGACGCGTTGCGCTGCGGCTTCCATTTTCGGCCGGTGGCGGCCCAGTGAAAAAAGCACCGACAAGGCCTCAAACTCCTTGACGTGCGAGGAGGAACTCGATCTTGCACCGAGTGTCTGCTGGAATGTGGAGGAAAGGGGGGAGAGGCGCTACTCATTCCGCGATGGCGAACCAAGAAGCACGGGTCATCGAACTTTCGAGAGCAAGGCCGACCGTCGCGCCCAAGAAGGTGCGCGCTCGGCGGGTCGTGGCCATCGGAGGAGGGAAGGGTGGCATCGGCAAATCGATGCTGTCGGCCAACCTCGGCATTGCCCTCGCCCGCCGCGGAGCCCAGGTGGTGCTGGTCGACGTCGATTTGGGGGGCGCCAACCTCCACACCTGCCTCGGCATCGGTCAGCCCCAAGTTACCCTCTCCGACTTCATCGATCGCCGCGTTCAACGGCTCGAAGAGGTTCTGATTCCAACGGGTTATGAGCGTCTTTCGCTGGTCTCGGGAGCGATGGATAGCCTCGACGCCGCCAACCCCCACCACGCCCAGAAGGTGAAGCTGATTCGCCAGCTGCGCTCCTTCGACGTCGATTACGTCGTGTTGGATCTCGGGGCCGGCACGAGCTTCAACGTTCTGGATTTCTTCTTGGTGGCTGACACTGGGGTCGTGGTCCTGCTGCCCGAGCCGACCTCCATCGAGAACGCCTATCGATTCATTAAGGCCGCCTTCTTTCGCCGGCTCCAGGCCGCGCCAGAAGATGGCTTCGCGGAGATCATCGGCCAAGCGCTGGCGCCTCGCGATGGAGCCCCCGCGCGCTCACCCTGGCAGGTCGTCGCCGAGCTGAGGGCGTCGAATCCCCAGAAGGCGAACCGATTGGAGCGCTTGTTGAGTGGGTTTCACCCCTGGATCGTCGTCAACCAGGCGCGGAATCGACCAGACTTCGACGTGGGCCCGACGGTGGCGGCCGCGTGGAAGAAGTTCTTCGGGCTTGAGCTTGGCTACCTCGGCGCGGTCAGCCAGGACGACACCGTGTGGCAGGCGGTGCGAAAGCGAAAATCGTTGCTGGGAGCGTTTCCTGAGTGCCCCGCCGCGAGTGGTGTGTTGCGTGTCGCTGAAAACCTGATTGCATTGGGCGGGTGAAGTCGTTTCAAGCCCAGACCTACTACGAGTTGCTCGAAATCTCCGTCGGCGCGACCAGCGAGGAGATCCGAAACGCCTTTGAGCGTTTGAGCCGTTTGTACTCCGACGATCAGGTGGTGCTCTACGGGCTCATCGAGCCGGGGCAAGCGGCGGATCTTCGCAGCCGCCTTCAGGAGGCCCTCGAGATCCTCGCCAATGAGCCGAGGCGCGCCACCTACGACGCGAGCATCGGGCTCCCTCCGCGAGAGCTGCCTCCTCCGCTCCCTCCGAAACCCGCGCCCGCTGCATCGCCCCCGCGCGCGGCCTCGTTGCCCTCCGCCAGTAACCCTGGTTGGTCGGGGATCTCGTGGGTGACGCAGAGCTCCGCGCCCCTCTCTCCGCCGCACTCGTTCGTCATCGCGCCGACCGACAGCCACAGCGGCGCGGCCGCCCCGCCTTCCACTCGAGTGGCACCCGCGGAGCTTCCGGTTGTAGGGATCCCGCCCACCCAGCCCGACTCACGACCACCGCCTGAGCTAGGGGCCTTTGTGGAGCTTCAGCCGCCTCCGCTCCCCGAGCCACCGCCAGCCGCCGCATCGCCGGGCGCCGTACCGCCAGCTGCCGCACCCCAGGCCGCCGCACCGCCAGCCGCCGCACCGCCAGAAGTCACACCACCAGCCGCTGCATCGCCAGTCGCTCCGCCGCCAGTCGCTCCGCCGCCAGTCGCCGCACCGCCAGTCGCCGCACCGCCAGTCGCCGCCCCGCCAGTTGCCGCACCGCCAGTCGCCGCACCGCC
>PMBV01000399.1 GCA_003153055.1 Myxococcales bacterium | reverse complement strand
AGGAAGAGATCCTCGAAGTCGGGCGCTGCGGGAGTGAGATGGGCTCCGAGCCCGGCCAACGCCTCGGCCACCGCGGCCTTCCCACCCGGAGCCACGGTGACCTTGAGGTGCGCCCCCGCGGGAGACAGCGCGCGGACCTCAGGGCGAGCCAGGAGCACGGCGTCGACCTGGTCGCGATTGCCTCCCAGCACCTCGAAGCTCTCGTGGTCGAAGTCGCGCAGCAGGGCCTGCGGAGCCCCCTCGAGGAGCAGCCGGCCGTGATGCAAGAGCCCCACGCGATGACACCGCTCGGCCTCGTCCATNNTCGACGCCGTTGGTGGGCTCGTCGAGCAGCAGCACCTCGGGCTGGTGCAACAGCGCGCAGGCCAGGGCCAGCTTCTTGTACATGCCACCCGAGAGCGCCTCGGCCCGGCGATCGACGAAGGGGCCCAGCCGGGTGATTTTGAGGAGTCGAGTGCTGCGCTCCCGGTACAGCCCCGCCGGCAGACAGTAGAGGCGACCGAAGAAGCGGAGGTTCTCTTCGACCGAGAGGTCTCGGTAGAGGCTGTACTGTTGAGGCATCAGACCGAGGCCTTCTCTCACGGCGCTGCCGCCCTTCGCCGAGTCGTGGCCCAGCACCCGCGCCTTGCCCGTGTCGGCGTCGAGGAGCCCGGCGAGCACGCGAATGGCGGTGGTCTTGCCCGCGCCGTCGGGCCCGACGAGGCCGTAGAGCTCGCCCGGGCGCACCTCGAAGGACAGCTCACGGAGCGCCTCCACCTTCCCGAAGCGTCGGGTGACCCCTTCGAGCTGAAGCGCGGGCCCGCTCATGGCTATCGCTCCGTCCCCGTGATGGTCACCTGCACCGGCATTCCGGCGCGCAGCTTGAGGTCGTGGTTGGCGACGGCCACCTCTACCGGGTAGACGAGGCGGTCGCGGTCGGTGCGGGTCTGGATGTTGCGAGGCGTGAACTCGGCCTTCAGCGCCACCGTGCGCACCGTCGCCTCGAACGACACGTCGGGGAGCGCGTCGGCCACCACCGAGGCGCGGGCCCCGGCCTTCACCTGCGCGAGCTCGGCGTTGGGCAAGTAGAACGTCGCCTTCACTTCCCTCAGGTCGATGAGCTTCACCAGCACGGCCGTGGGGCCAACCAGCTCGCCCACCTCGAAGGGAACGTCTTCGACGATCGCGTCGCGCGGCGCCTTCAGCTCGCACTCGGCCACCATCAGCTTGGCCCGGGCCACCGCCGTCTCGGCGATGCGAATGGCGATTTCCGCGGCCTCGGCCTGTGCCGCCGCTGCCCGTGCCTGGCCTCCCGCGGCCCGGGCTTGCGCAAGGCTCACCTGGCTCGACACCCTGGCCGCCTCGACCTGGTGCTCGAGGCCCTGCGCGCTCGCCCGCACCTGGTCACGGCTCGAGAACGCCACGTCGCCGGCCACCGTATCGAGCCGCTCGGCCTGGCGCTTCGAGGCGTCTCGTTGGGCGACCAACGCGTCGGCCTGAGCCTCCACGCCTGCCACCGCCTTCGACAGCGCCTGGTGCTGGCCGGTCGCTGCGAAGACCTGGGCCTGCGCTGCCTTGGCCTGCGCCACGGAGGAGGCGAGGCGGCCTTGGGACTCTGCCAGGAGCTGTTCGGGCTCGGCGCAGTCGAGCCGGGCGAGCAGATCTCCTTGCTTCACCACGTCGCCCTTCTTCACCCGTATCTCGACGAGCCGAGCCGAGAGCTTGCTCGCGACCCGCACCTCGGTGCCCTCTATCTCCGCCGAGCCACCCGTCGGGCCTTTGAGCTGGGCCGCCTGCGCCCGCAGCTTCGCCGTCAGCAGCACGATGAGTATGACGGTCAACACTCCAAGCACTCCTGCGATCCGCCGCATCGTTCGCTCCTTCTCCGGTCGCCACGGAGCCTTCGCAAACGCCGTGCCGCATCGCGGTTCGCCGGTTCTCCGCTGGTTGGGTTGGCGGGGCTCCCCTTGGGTGTAAAGGAAGCCGACAGGGCGGTTCGGCCTCTCGAACGGGAGTCGTGGGCCTGGCGACGTGAAGCCCCCGAGAAGAGGGAGCGCGAGTCGCGGCATCGAGCTTGCTCTGCCGCGCGGTGGAGGCTCCATGATTCGCCAGCACACCTTCGCTCACCTGCCGCTCGTCGCTCTCTTCGTCGCGCTTAGGGCCGCCTGGGGCCAAGAGGGCCCGCCGCCGTCGGTCACGCTTGATGAGGCCATGGAGCGGCTCGACGCGCAGAACCTGACCCTGGCGCAGGCCAAGGGGCGGGCCGATGAGGCGCGGGGCGTGGTGAGGCAGGCGATGTCTGCCTTTCTTCCCACTGTCTCGGCAGGCGGCCAGTACCTGAGGAACAGCGCCTCGGCGAAGCTGTCGATGGGGGCGATCCTCGACTCCATCGAAGGCGGCATCAACACCATCTCGCCCAGGCCGGTGCAGCTCGATCGCAGCCAGGTTCCGGGGGAAACGGTGATTCAGCCCCTCGAGGCGTTCAGTGGGCAGGCCTCGGTGCGGGTGCCCATCTTCGCGGCCAACGCCTACCCCGACTTCCTCGCGGCGCAGGAGTCGTCGAAGGCGGTCGAGGCCTCGGTGGCGNNCGGCTCGGTTGCAGCTCCGCGGTGCGCTGCTCCAGGCCGCGTGGTGGGCCGGCGCCGCCGAGGAGACCGCCGACGCCTCGGAGCGGGCCCTTGCCATCGCGCAGGAGCACGAGCGGAGCGCTGGCCGTTCGGTGGATGCCGGGACCGCCGCGCCGCTCGCCCATCTGCAGGCTCAGACCGACGTCGTGCGGCGAGAGAGTGACGTGGTGAGGGCGAGGGCTGAGCGGCAGCGGTCCTGGCTGGCCCTCGGTGTGCTTCTGGGCGAGCCGCGACCGGTACGCGTCACGCTCCCGGCCGAGCCGGCCTCGAACCTGGCGACCACCGAGCAGTTGACCCGCGACGCGCTCGATCATCGTCCAGAGCTGCGCTCACTCGAGGCTTCGCTCCGTGCTGCCCAGTGGCAGGNNGACTCGGCGTGGTGGCGGCTCGCGCCTCAACTGTCGGCCAGCGGCTCGGCCTTCGCCTCGAACATCGCCTACGTCACGGGAGACAAGGTCGGCTGGCGGGCGTCGGTCGACCTCACCTGGGCCCTGTATGACGGTGGCTTCCGCTACGGGAAGCACGCCCAGGCCGAAGGTCAGTTGGCGAGTGCCCGAGCGGGGCTCGGCGCCCAGAAGCTCGAGGTGAGCCAGCAGGTGCTCG
>PMBV01000034.1 GCA_003153055.1 Myxococcales bacterium | reverse complement strand
GTGATCCCCGTGAACGGTTACCTTGCTTGAATCCTCCATTGGACGTGGACGGGTCGATATTGCGGACTACTTTCATCTTTGCGATGACCCGCGCATCGTCGGCGATGGTCCACCTATCGTGGTGGTTCCTGCAGGCACTCTCGATGACGATTACTTAGAGAAATTGGCTCGGGTCGATTATCAGGGCATCTTGTCGCCCTCGCCGACTAAGAGTGGGAACGTCTTGACCTCTCTTCTGGACTCACTCCGGAGGGAGCGTGAGGCAGACTACGTGCTTCTCGACTCGAGGTCTGGTCTGCATGACATCGGTGGGCTTGCGTTGAATGGAGTCGCTCATCTTGATGTCGTCTTTGGGTTGGACTCTGAGCAGAGCTGGCAGGGTCTTCGACTTATTGTTTCTCAACTTGGTCGACGCCGAATTGAGCGAGGGCAGATGCATCAGTTGTTCGTGCTCGCGTTCTCAATGGCTCCCGCGCCCGGAAGCGCTGAGCGTCTCGGCCAGGTGAATGCGTTCCGAGACAAGGCGCATCTGCTGCTCTCCGACTGCTTCTATGACGAAGAGCCAGATGGGGGGTGGGCCACGCCTATACCTGACGCCGCTTGGCCCGTCCCTGCAATTGACGATACAGCCGAGCCTCATTTTGCAATTCCTATTGGGTTTAATACTGATATTCAGCGCGCGTCCTCCATTGAGGCTGTCGCCACGTTGCTAACCGAGGGCGACTACCTGTCTTTTCGTAACGCGGTGCTTGAACGTCTCGGAAGGACGGCGCCATGAGCGGCGTCGACAATGCTGATCAGTTGTTGGAGGATATCAACAAAATGATGGGTGAAGGGCTTGCCGATCACGCCCCCCAGAGCGCGGCCCCCTTCTTTCAGCAATTCTTGCCGATACCTCGGCATCTGCGTGCCCTAGATCCCCAGGTCCGTCTCATCATCGGAGACAAGGGGGCAGGCAAGACGCAGCTATTCCAGGCCCTCAAGTTCCCAGAGGGACGAGAGTTACTGGCGAAGGTGGCCTCAGATCACGGACACCTCACTCTTCCTCTTGAGCGATTGACGTGGCGAGTTGGCTTTGAGGTACAGGGTACGGCCTTCCCTCCTTCCGGTGCCTTTGATGCCATAAAAGGGCGGGAGGTTGGTGATTTGCGCGAAATCTGGCTGGCTCTTCTGGTCCGCGTGCTGGAGGATGATTCTGGCGGATTCGCCAATGACGTGAATGCGTACACGGTCGCTGTGGCTCCCGCTTTTGGTGGATGGGATCTTAATGCCGTAATACAGCAGACCAAGGAATACGAAGGACGGATTCTCGCGGCGATCGACGAGCTGGACAAGCGTCTGTCTGAAAAGGATAGCTACGTTGCCGTCGTTTACGATGACCTCGACCGCGTAAGCCCTGGGGATTGGGAGACGGTCCGTGCGACTCTCCAAGGCCTTATTCAATTGTGGGCCGTCTACTCGCGGCGGTGGCAGCGTATTCGGTGCAAGATTTTCCTGCGTCGCGACCTGTATGAGCGCGCCGCGCTCCGCGGCCCAGATATAGCCAAGATCGCCTGGAATCCGGCCGATCTGTTCTGGAATTCTGGCGAACTCTATCGACTGCTGTTTAAGCGCTTGGCGAATGCTAGTCCGGATCTTCGGGCCTATCTGGAAAGAGGAAGACTCGCATTTAAGGAGGAGAAATTACTTGGTTGGGTGCCTAATGCCTACGAGGAGGATCAGTTCGCCTCGGTTGTTAAGCACGTATTTAGCGAGCACATGGGGAGCGACCCTTCAAAGGGCGCTACGCTGCGCTGGATTCCTAATCATTTGAAGGATGGGCACGGGCGAATCTTTCCCAGGCCGCTTCTTCGACTAATTCAGGATTCAACCCGGATTGAGAAGCGTGATCGGCAAGCAGCCCGACCACACCTGATACATCACACAGCAATTCGCGGCGCCCTCGACCAGGTATCCGAATTTCGCGTGGAGGAATTGGTGCGGGAAGAGTTTCCGTGGCTAAAACGCATCCAGTCCTCATTCAAAGAGCGGCCTTTTCGCGTTCCTGCGGAACGCCGTGTTGTGTTGAAGTCGCTCAATATTGATTGGTCGCACGAAAAGGATTTGCCGCCAGAGACGGAGTCGGATAGATTGCTTGAATATCTGGTAGAACTCGGTATCGGGTCGGTTCGAAGCAACGGTCTCGTTGACGTCGGCGATCTTTATTTGAAGGGGCTCAATCTGAAACGTCGTGGCGGAGTGGCTCGGCCCAAGCGCCTCTGATGTGGGCGTAGTTTGCAACGGTGCGGCCCTCGACACGTGTCGCCTACTCGAGGTGCGGCGCAACCGGTGCGAGGCCAGGCCGGCCCACGCGCTGCCGTGGTACTTCCTCCCTGGTCGCACTCATCCTGGTTCGCGGCAACTCGGCCTGTTCGCTCGGGGACATCGGGCTCGCGCTCCAGGGCTCGTTCCCTGACGTTTCACCTCACTCGATTCAAGGACACAAGCGCCGATCGAGCAGAACGCTCGCCTGGCTGCTCCTGGTCGGAGGCGACCAGCGGCGGGGAGCTGGCGCGCTTCGGAGTCGAGTGCTTCGGCTCACGCGGAAGGCGGGCGGTAGGCGAGCGAGGCCGGGCCCGCCACCTGCCCGAAGCCCTGGGGAGCACGGAGCTCACTCCACTCGGTCGAGGGCGGGGAATACACCCGTCGGGCTGAAGCCTCGGCGAGCTCGGTCATCTGCTGGCGTACCTGCCCCCGAGACACGAGGGCCTTCCCGGAGCGCTTGGCAGCCACCGCGGTGAGGGTGGAGATCAGCTCGTCGACGTCGTGGGTTTCGTTCTCGATGCCGAAGCTCAGCCGCACCATTCCCGGAAACCGGAGCCGCGGGAACAGCGTCTGAATCACCCGTTGAAAGCGCTCGAGAGAAGGGCCCACGTCGAGGAGGTGTTTGATGATGATGTGGGCGCAGTGGCAGCCGTGCCTCACGCCGATACCTCCCCTCATGGCCAGCTTGTCGGCCACCCGTTTCGGCATTGGGCTCTTGAGGTTGAACGCCACCACGCCGAGTCGCTGGGCAAAGCGAGGCGAAGCAGGGTCTTTCACTCCGTACACGGTGAGGCCCGGCACGTGCGCGAGCCCGTTCAAGGCCCGGGCCGTCAACGCTCGCTCTTCACCTTCGATGAGCTCCATGCCGATCCGCTGCAGGAGCACGAGCGCCTTGCCCAACGCGGCGATGCCTCCCGCGTTCTCTTCACCCGAGGCGCGAATGGCCTCCAGCTCCGCCGGGTCGAACCGGAGCAGGCCCTTCTTCACCACCAGGACCCCGCAGCCGAACGGCGCGTACACCTTGTGAGCCGAGAACGCGAGGGAGTCGAGGTCCCAGCGCTCCATGTCGACCTGCCGATGGGCCACCAGTTGGGCCGCGTCCACCAACAAACGCGCTCCGTGGCGATGGACAATCTGCCCGATCGCCGCGAGGTCGTTGCACGTGCCGAGGACGTTCGACGCGCCGCTCACTGCCACCAGCGTGATGCGCTTCTTCCCGTGGCGCCCTTCGCGGTTGTACTCGTCGAGGACCTTCTCCAGCTCGTGCAGGTCCACGAACCCCTCGTGATCCACCGACAGGCGGAGCAGCGAATGGCCGGGCACCGTCCGCCATGGGAGATCATTCGAGGAGTGCTCGAGGAGGGTGGTGAGGATCACCGGCTCGACGCTCCCTTGCGGCTCCCGACCGAGGCTCTCGGCCGCGAGGTTGATGGCCTCGGTGGTGTTGGAGGTGAAGAGCACGTCGTACATCGTCGGCGGCGCCCGCAGCGCCTCGGCGCACACCGCCTTCACCTCTCTCACCATCTCTTGCTGCGCATCGTCAGGCTGGCGGCAGGTTCGCAGGAAGGCATCCCAGATGGGCCCGAAGGTGGGTGTTCTGGCGCCGTTGTCGAGGTTGATGAACGGTTTGGGGCCGTCCTGCGTGGGGACGCACACCCCGCGGCCAATCAAGGTTCGCCGGAGCTCGGCCAGGAGCGCTCGGCCGGTGGAGGCCTCGAGCTCCGGCAAAGGCCTCGTCTGTCTCACGTGGCGTGGTCATCGTGCTTCAGACTACGAGCCGGACAGGGCCCGATTGCCGACGGGGCCTGCGTCAGGCCGTGCCCGTTTCAATGCAAAGACGTGGGCTTCGGCTTCCCGAGGAGCGGCAGCGCGAGTCGAAACACAGTCCCTCGGTGAGTGCCGTCGCGGGCCGTGAGCTGGCCGCCGTGCTCCATGGCGATGCGCTGGGCGATGGCGAGGCCCAGCCCAGTGCCCTGGGGCTTGGTGGTGACGTACGGCTCGAACAGCCGGCTCTTCAGCTCGGGAGGAATACCCGGCCCTTCGTCTTCGACCTCGAGCACGCCAGCGCCGTCCTCCACCTTGACGCGCACGGTGATGCGCCCGCCGTCGCCCATGGACTCCTCGGCGTTCTTCACCAGGTTGACCAGCACCTGGGCGAGCTGATCTCTATCGGCCCTCACCCGCACGTCGTGGGCGAGGTTCACCTCGTAGGTGAGGCCGTGGTGCGGAGCGTAGAGCGCCATCACCGGCTGCACTGTCTCGGCGAGGTCGAGCTCGGCGAGGGTGGGGTGGGGGAGGCGGGCGAACTGGCTGAACTCATCGACGATGCGTTTGAGGCGGTCGACCTCCTCGAGCACGGCCCGGGCGCTCTCTCCGAACAGGCCACGAAAGCGATCATCGAGAGGTCCCCGCTGGCTCGCGGCGAGCAGCGTCTCGAGGGACATGCGAATCGGCGTCAGTGGGTTCTTAATCTCATGGGCCAGCCGGCGAGCGACCTCCTGCCACGCGGCGACGCGCTCCGAGGCGACCAGGCGATCGGTCGCGGCCTTGAGATCCGTCGTCATGCGGTTGAACGTCTCGACGAGCGCCTTCAGCTCTCCCGAGGCAGTTCGGGAGTCGACCATCACGCCCGGGGCACCAGCGGCGATCTGCCTCGCGGCGCCGGTCAGGGCGTCGACTGGGCGAGACACCCTCGCGCTCACCACGAAGCCCAGGGCCACCGACAAGCACAGGCCAATCACCGCCAGCGCGAGGAACGCCCCCAGCACCTGCCTCCGGGTGGCGAAGAAGTCGTCCCGGGAGAAATGGAAGGTGACGGTAGCCACATCGCCCAGGGCGCGGCTGCGCACCACGCCGCCCGTCTCATCGCCCACCTGGGCCACGAGGGCCTCACCCGAGGAGATCTCCACCGTCGCCCCGGTGAGGCGAGCGAGGGCCGCGGCGTGCGCTTCTCCCAGACGGAGGCCACCCACGGCCCAGACCCGGCGATCGCCGTAGTCCACCGCTCGCGCCATCACGATGGCCGGCGCCTGGGTCAGCCCGGCGGCGCTCGACACGTCCACCGACGCCGGCCGGACGACCTTGGGGGTGCGGGTCACCTCGAAGAGCGGATCATCGGGCTCTCCCAGGCGCGCCGGGAGGTGCCCTGACGACAGCGTCCGGCCCTCGTCATCGAGGAGCGCGAGCACGTCGAGGCCGCGCGGCTCCATGAGCTGAGTGGCCGCCCGGGTGACGTGGGGTGGCGGAGGAACCTTGGCTGCGTCGCGGGCCACGTCTTCGAGTGCCTGGCTCGAGGCGAGCTCGTCCATGCGGCGGCGCACGTCACTCTCGAGGCGCGCCAGCTCGGCGTCGGCGGCCACCATGAGCTGGGTGATGCGGGCCTGGAGTTGCTGGTCGAGCAGGGCCGTGAGGTTCTTCAAGGCCAGCGGCACCACCACCACCACTTGGGTGACGGCGAGGCCGAGGAAGGCGAGCGTGAGGACCCAGCGAAGCCGCATGGCTCACTCCGGCGCGAAGAAGGCGTCATCCAACCGGGGGAGCCCGAGGAGATCGCGGGTGACGTGCTGCACGTCTTTGGCTTGAGTGAGGCCGAGCCCTCGGGTGGCCAGGGGCCAGAGCGGCAGCTCGGGGAGCAGCGCCGTCGCCACGTCTCTCACCTTGCCGTCGAGCTCCGCGCTCGCCCAACCCTGGAGCGAACCGAGGCGACTCCGGGCCTGGCCCAGGTCGAGCATCAACTGGAGCGCGCCCAGCGGAGAGGGTGGCACCAACACGCCGACCAGGAGCAGCTCGTCCGCCGCCTGCGCATGGCTCCGCAGCGCCCGCCGACTCAGCCCCTTGAGCGCCACCCGGTAGCCCATGGGCTGGAGCTTCACCTGGAGTCGCTCGGCGATGGCCCGCTGATCCTCCGCTGAGTCGTCGAACAGGAGTGACACCTCTTGCGCCGGCACGCGAGGCGGTGGGCGGGGCGCTCGCGGCGTGGGCGTGACCGGCCCACCCAATGCTGGAGGCAGGAGCCCGGGCATCGGGCTGGCCGGCGCCCGCAAGAAGAAGCGCACCAGGTCGGCGCGATCCACCGTGGCGTCGAGGGCCTGCCTCAGGTGTGGCCCGAGGGCGGGAGGGAGCACGAGCGTGAGGACGAAGAGCTGGGGCGCGTCGTCACTCTGGGTGGACCCGAGCACGAGCTGCACCCGGTGCTGGGCGAGGAGCCGCTCGGCGCCCCGGGCATCGGCCACCGAGAGCGTCACGCCGTCGAAGAAAGGCCGACCTTCGGGCAGCTCCGGCACGGCGAGGAGCTCGGAGCCGCGGAAGGGCCCCAGCGGAACCGCGAACGCGGGGTGACAGAGGACTCGCTCGGCGTCGGGTGGGGCTCCGATGAGATCGATGGTCGACTTGCCCTCCACCACCTTCACGAGGCCGGTCAGGAGCGCCCGGTACGGTGAGCGCTCGGCCGCCACCTCGCGGAGCTGCGCCGCGATCGGACCCGTAGGGACCGCCGAGGGGAAGGTCAACCTCAGCACCGAGGGCGTGGGCCGGCTGAGCTCGGCCAGGCGGCACAGGGGAAGGTGAGTCAGCATCAGCGCCGCGGCGTCAGTGGGGGCGTCGGCGTAGAGCGGATCCGCCTCGATCGTCTTGGCCACCAGGCACACGCCGAGCGTCCCTCCGGAGCGGGCTCGGCCACCAGCGGCAGCGCTCAGCGCGACGAGGGCGAGGGCTCCGAGGCCGCGAGTCGTCATGGCGTCACCCGTCGGAGCACCAGGAGCTCACCGGTCCCATCGGGTTGCCAGAGGCCCAGCACCACCTCGTCGGCGCCGTTCCCGTCGAGGTCGCCCGCCGCGGCCACCACCGCCCGGCCCTTGAGCCCCTGTTGCCAGAGCGGCGTCGCCTCGCCGAGCGCTCCACCGCGACTTTGCGCGGCCTCGAAGGCACCGAGCGAGAGCACCCGCACCTCGTCGAGCTCGCCCACGGTCCTGGCCGAGGTCACCACCACCTCGGGGCTCCCGTCGCCATCGAGGTCCGCCAGCGCGCTACCGGTGCCGACGCCGGCCACTCTCGACGTGGGGATGGTGCCGCGGGTGATGGCGCCGGAGCCGTCGGAGAAGCAGACCAGGCCCACGCCACCGAAGAGGGACACGGCCTGAAAGCCGAGCGGCATGGTGCCGGTGCGCCCGGCCCAGCTCACCTCGGGGAGGAAGCGGTTGAAGCCCATCTCCACGGCCAGGCCCAGGCCGTCGAGCTTGAAGCCGTCGACGGGGCCGATGGGCTTGAGCGCCAGGCCTCCCTCGAAGGCCTCGGGCCGGTCTCGTCGCCCCGACCAGACCACGACGCGGCCCTGGACGACGGCGATGGCACCGAAGGGCTCGCGCGACGGGCGACTCGACACCGGCCCTACCAGCTCGGCGTGGGCGAGGGTCTTCCCGTCGGCGCCCAGCACCAGCAGCCGATCGTGCATCAACACGAGGATCTCCCCGTGCCGGTTGCCGTCGAGATCCGCCACCGCCACGGCCGCGGGCACCTGAGGCAAGCGCACCACCGACGAGAGCCAGAGCTCGAGCGGCGCTGCCGGAGCAGGAGGGCCGCCGGCGAGCATCAGCGCCTGGGCGTCGGCGGCGACTGAGAAGGCGAGCCCCGCGGCTGGGCCCGAGCGAGTGGGTACCGCGCCCGACCAGAAGTTGACCCGTGTGCCCAGCGCGTCACCGCGCACCACCAGCCGGGGCCCCTCGAGCGTCAACGACAGACGCAGCACGCTCGCCGCGCCACGCTCCCTGGCCACTCGCTCGGCCTCAGCCGCGTCTTTGCCTTCCACCGGCAGTGGCGCGAGCCGCGAGGCCGCCAGCTTCGAGGTCACCAGCGACGAGACGACCCGGCCGAGTGGAGCGCTCGGGGCCTCGACCCAGACTCCCACGGGAGGAGGGAAGCCCTTGGCCGAGACGGCGGCGGCGATCTCTCCGCTCATCTGCTCGAGCGCGGTGGAGGTGCCAGGGTCTGCCAAGAGGACCGCGAGGAGGAGCGCGTTCATCTGATCGAGTGACGGATGGGGCCAGGCCTCGTCACCGAGCCCCCTTTTGATCGTGGAGGAGGAAGTCGTTGGGGTCGATGGCCCGGGTCTCCTCGGTGGGCGCGGTCCCGGTGAGGAAGTACTCGTTGCGCCCTGGGACAGCGCGGCCCGCCAACAGCCCGGTCTGGGGGTCGATGCGCACCTGCTCCACGCCTTCGGAGGGCGGAGTGAAGTCGCTCACCGGCAGCCCCTGGCTCGCGACCTTCATAAACCCCAGCCAGAGGGGCAGGGCGGCCCGCCCGCCGGTTTCTCCTGGGCCGATGGGCTCATGGTCATCGAAGCCGACCCAGGCGGTGGTGACCAGGTTGGTGGTGTAGCCGCTGAACCAGGCGTCGCGGTACTCCGAGGCGGTGCCGGTCTTGCCCGCTGCCGGGCGCTCCAGCTCTTGCACCGCGGTGGCGGTCCCCTCCTCGACGACGCTGCGCATGAGCGAGGTGGCGAGGAAGGCGACGGCCGGCGACACGGCGGGCTCGAGGGCGGCGTGGTGTTCTTCCAGCACCGTGCCGTTGGCGTCGGACACCTTCACCAGCGTCACCGGCTCGGCGTAGCGGCCGTTGCTCTCAAGCGTGGCGTAGGCGTTGGCGATCTCCAGCGGCGAGACCTCTCCAGTGCCCAGCGCCAGGGTGAGGTTCTCGGGCAGCGCGCTGTGGATGCCCGCGCGGGAGGCCAACGCGATGACGGCGTCGGGCCCGACGGCCTCGATGAGACGCACCGAGACGGTGTTCTTCGACTTGGTCAGGGCCTGGCGAATCGTCATCGGGCCCTCGAAGCCTCCGCGCTCGTAGTTCTGAGGCTTCCAGGTCTTCCCGGTGAAGGGGTCTCGAATAGCCTCGGGCGCGTCGTTGACGATGGACACAGGGGTGAACTTCCGGCTCTCCATCGCCGCGGCATAGAGGAAGGGCTTGAACGAGCTGCCAGGCTGTCGCCGGGCCTGGGTGGCGCGGTTGAACGACGAGGTGGCGAAGTCGTAGCCCCCCACCATGGCCACCACCGCTCGATCCTTCGGGTCGATGGAGACCAGCGCGCCCTGCACCACCGGCACCTGCGAGAGCGTGGCGGAGAGCACCTGGGAGGCCGGCAGCGCCCGGCCCACGCGCACCCGCACCAGGTCGCCAGCCTTGAAGACGTCAGACATCTTGGCAGGAGGGGCCCCGAGCTGACCATCGGCCCGCCGTCGCGCCCACTTGACGGCTGGAAAGTCAACTTGCGCCTGGGCGCCCACCAGCTCGACCAGGGCCGTGCCCTTGGCGTCGTCGACCGCCGAGACGAAGCCGACGGTCTCGACGTTCTCTTGGAGCGCCTTGACGGTGATGGCGCGGGCGAGCTTTTGATCCTCGGTGGCGGCCGGCTCGTCGGGGTCGACCGACTCCTCGGGCTCGGAGGGCGACTCGGTCGGCTCCTCGGCCGAGGCCTGGTCTCGGAGCACGGTGAGGTCGGCGATGAGCCGCTCGTCGGGGCGCCGCTTGCCCGCTTCGGCCACTCGCTGGGTGAGCAACGGCTCGAGGCTCTTGAAGCGAGCGAGGTCGAAGGTGCCGACCGGGCCGCGGTAGCCCAGGCGTTGATCCACCGCCTCGAGCCCGGCCTTGGCAGACGCCTCGGCGGCCGCCTGGAGCCGCGGGTCCATGGCGATCTCCACTCGCAGGCCTCCCTCGAGCAGGCGCTTGGAGCCGTAGCGGGCCGACAACACCCGTCGCACGTCTTCCGCGTAGTACTGGCCCACCTGCACCGGGGCCTTGGGGCCCAAGACAATGGGCTTGTCGAGCTCGGCGTCGATCACCGGCTGCTTCACGAAGCCGTGGCGGGCGAGCTGGGTGAGCACGTAGCGTTGGCGCTTCTTGGCCTTGACGATGTTGGTGAGTGGGTTGATGCGGTGGGGGAGCTGCACCGTGCCGGCCAGCACCGAGGCCTCTCCGAGGGTGAGGGCCTTGGCGTGCTTGCCGAAGTAGAACAGGGCCGCTTCCTCGATGCCGTAGCGCTGGTGGCCGAAGAAGACGGTGTTGACGTACAGGTTGAGGATTTGATCCTTCGACAGGGCCCGCTCCATGCGGGGCGTGAGGATCCACTCGCGAATCTTCCTCGAGAGGGTGCGCTCCTGACTGAGCAGCAAGAGGCGGCAGGTCTGCTGCGAGATGGTCGAGGCGCCCGACTTCATACCCCCGGGGCGGAGGTTCTTGAGGCCCGAGCGCACGATGCCAAGGTAGTCGAGGCCCTCGTGCTGGTAGAAGTCAGCGTCCTCGGCGGCGAGGAAGGCGTCGCGCACGTGCCGGGGAACGGTGGCGATGTCGACCCAGGTCCGGCGCTGCACGAAGTACTCGGCGCAGGTGCTGCCGTCACGGCAGGTGACCTTGGTGACCTGGGGGGGCCGCCAGGTTCGCAGGTCCTCTACGCTGGGGAGATCGCGCGAGAAATACCAGTACACCCCGCCGACGGCGCCGAGGGCCAGCACGACAGCGAGGAGAGAGAGAGCGAGGAGACGTTTCGTCCACCGCCAGAGCTTGGAACGCTGCGGAGCCATCGGAGGACGACCACTGTAGCGTTCCAAGGCCCCGATGGGGGGCTGGAGATGCGGGCCGGAGCCGAGTGCGCGCGGCCGCGTCGCGTGGCCGAAAGGACGCGGGAGAGGAGCCATGCCTGGCCGAGGAGCAAGCCTCACGCCGAAGCTGGAGCCGCGCCAAAGGGCCAGGTTCGGCGGGGCGATGAAAGCGCCAGTTTCGTGGCATCGTGGCCGCCGTGAAACGTCTTCGCTTGGTGCAACTCCCGGTGCCCCCGCCGGCCGCGCTGGCCGCCACTGGCAACGCGCCCTTGGCGGCAGGGTGTCTGGGTGTCTCGGCGCGGGTCCATGGGCTCGAGCATCGCCTCGGGGTGGAGGTCGTCTCGGCGGAGCGAACCGACACCCTGGGTGACACGCTGCTGGCCGACGCGCTGGCGAAGGACGAGCCTGACTTCCTGGGGCTCTCGCTCTACCTGTGGAACACCGAGCGCAGCCTGCACCTCGCCCGGGAAGTGAAGCGTCGCTCGCCTCGCACTCAGGTGTTGATCGGCGGGCCGGAGGTCACCCACGACAATGGCTTTCTCCTCGCGCAAGACGGCTTCGATGTCGCGGTGACGGGCGAGGCCGAGGCCACCTTCGCCACAGTGATGGAGCGGCTCGTCGAGGGTCGCGACCCGTCGGGGCTCTCTGGCGTGGCGGTGCGCGGCGCTGGGGGGCTCTCGCGGTTCGGCCCGCCGGTGAGCGCCGACTTTCCCCTCTCGCGCTACCCGTCGCCGTACGTGGAGGGTCTCGTCGAGGTCGACCCCAAGAGGTCGACGTACGTGGAGACGGTGCGCGGCTGTCGGTCGCACTGCACCTACTGCTTCTACCCTCGCAGCAGTCCGGTGCTCCGCTCCCTCAGCGTCGCGGAGAGCGTGCGGCTCGTCGAGTCGCTGAGAGACAAAGGGGCGCGAGAGATAGTCTTCCTCGACCCGACCTTCAATCACCGGCCCGACTTCGCCCAGCTCCTCGAAGGGCTGGAGCGAGCCAACGCCGGCGGCTCGCTGTCGTTCTTCGCCGAGGTTCGCGCTGAAGGGCTCACGGCCCGGCACGCCGAGCAGCTCGCCCGGGCGGGCTTCACCAAGCTCGAGATTGGGCTCCAGTCGGCGCGGCGGGAGACGCTCCAGCGGATCAAACGCGGCGGCGAGGTGGGCAAGGTGCTCGAGGCGGCGAAGCGGCTCGGGGCCAACGGCATCGACCTGCTGGTAGACCTCATCGTCGGCCTCCCGGGTGACACCGCCGACGACGTCAAGCGCGGTGTGGAGTTGCTGGTGGAGCACGGGCTGGGAGACCAGGCCCAGGTCTTCGGGCTGTCGCTGCTCCCAGGCACGGCGATGAGGGCGACGGCGGCCGCCGATGGCGTGGTGTACGACGAGGCGCCGCCGTACCGGGTGCTGCGGACCTCGACGATGGACGAGGAGGCGCTGGCCGAGGTGCTGGCCTGGGCCGAGCGTCACCTCGACCGGCGCATCGACGAAGTGCCCCGGCCGCACCTGGTGGAGCGCCCCGGAGACGCGAGCTCGCCTGACGTGCTGCGCGTCGACGTCGAATCGCCGCCCTCCGTGGCGGTCGCTGGCGCCCAGCACGTCGCCCTGTGGTTCGACGGAGGAGACCTGTTCGCTCGACGAGACGCCGTCGCTCGGGCCATCGACGCCCGGCTGGCGGTGGACCCGTACGCCACCCTCGACGTGGTGCTGGTGGCTCGTCGCGAGTTCCCGCTCGACCTGGTCGACCTGGTGCGGGCGCGGCTGAACGCCGGGACGCCGTCGTGTCTGTCTCGAATGCTCTCGGGTCGCGGCGAGGACCTGCAGCGCCGTGTCGCGGTGGTGGCCCCCCAGGGAGCGGCCGTCTCCGATGGCTGGCTCGAGGCGGTGAGCACGCTGGCTCCGGTGTACCGAGATCAGCTGGCGCGGGAGGCCATCGAGGGTGCCGAGGCGCTGGGCGTCACGGCGCCGCGGGCTCGCATCGTGGGCGAGGTGGGGCCGTCGGAGTGGGCGAAGCTCACCGAGATTCCTCTCGAGCTGGTGTCTTTCGCTGACCGGGCGCTCGAGGCGCGCTGGCTCGGCGGCCTCGACTGAGGGCCTCGAATGGTGTGCGCGGTGGCTTCCACTATTTGTGGCGAAGGGTTCCCTGTCTGGTCATTATTCTCTCCAAGTGCGTCCCTGGGGGGGAGCGTCCGCGTCCGATGGAAGGGCACTGAGCGGACCTGATCGCGGGCTGAGTGCGTTCATCACGAACCTTAAGTCTTCTGCGACGGGAGCATTCCACACATCAGCGTACTGCCTTTGATCGCCATTCCTCTGCGTGAGGTTCGGCCACTGGCGCCGATGAGGCGAGACCTTGATGTACAGGCAGTACCAACACAGAAAGGACGCAGTGTATGGCACTTGACAACGCAGCAGCACAGAATGCACAGAGTCTACTCAATGGCATCGACTACGGGGCGCTGATCGGAGGGCCGCTGACCGCGGCGATCAAGGCGCAGGCCATGGCCGCGCGCTCGACCTGGGAGTTCATTCAGGAGGTCGGCCTCAACACCGACAAAGATGGCAACAAGTCGGCCGTGAACGTTACGTTCATGTACCAGAAAGACGGCGAGATGGTGCGGCTCATCGTGCCGATACTCACCATCGTGCCGATTCCGCTGATCATCATCGACGAGGTCGACATACAGTTCAAGGCGAACATCAACGCCTCGGCTTCGCAGTCAACTGAGCAGACGGAGTCCTCCGCCATGGCTGGGGAATTGACCGCGACCGGATCGATCGGTTGGGGGCCGTTCAGCTTGTCGGCGACTGTCAAGGCAAGCTATTCCAGCAAGAAAGACTCCAAGGCAACCCAAGACTCGAAGTACTCGGTCGAGTACACGCAGGATGTCCACGTTCACGCCAGCCAAGCGGGGATGCCGGCTGGCCTCGCGACGGTGCTCAATATCCTCTCGAACGCCTCGGGCACGGGGAGCCGCGACGGGCTCGTCAAGGCGTCGCCCAGCTTCGGAACCCTCAGCCTCACCGACCCGACGCAGAAACAGAACATGCAGGTGAATGTGGTTGACCCCAATGGGCTCGGCATTCCGGGCGCTCCGGTGACCATCGACAAGATCCCCGCGTGGCTCTCGTTCGGGCTGGCGCCTCTGGGCGTCGTTCCGAGTGGCCAAGCGCCGACCATCACGGTTCCGGCCGACGACAAGGGCAACCTCAGCCTGCAGTTCTGGATCAAAGAGGAACACCAGAAGACGGCGTCTACCGACCCATTCCAGCTCGTCGTGACGGCGGCGATCGGCAAGGCGAACAAGACCGCGGTCTTCCCGCTGAAGGTGGTTGGCGCGCTCCCCCCGGCGACCGTCACCATCACTCCGCCTGGCCCGATTCCCATCACCAAGGGGACCGCCAAGCCGGTCACCTTCAAGGCGAGTAGTGGAGGCTCGCTCCCGAGCAACGCCCGCATCTCGGCAGCCTGGGACGTTGGGGACGTGACCGTGATGAGTGGTGGCAACGCCTACGTCAGTGGGACGCAGGTTCCGCTCGTCGAGGCTGGGCTGGCGCTGGATATCACCGCGAAGACGAGCCTCACGACACAGCACTTCACGGTCACCGTCACCGTGGTCAACAGCGCGGGGGCGACGTTGGGAACGCAGCCCATTGTCTTCGACGTGAGCTGAGGTCGTCGTTGTTCGAGTGAGCGAGCCGAGCGGCAGCGCACGCCTTCGGCTCGCTCTTTTGATGCTCTTCGACGTCACGTCGTTCATCGAGGCGAGTCGTGCCCAAACTCACTGATGTTGTCTATTCCGTCTTGGCGGACCTGACCANNTTAGACCAACAAGCTCACCTGCCGTCTCTCGGGAGAGTATCAACGTGACAAGGTGCTCCAGTACCTTCCGGTGCCGAACGCCGAGCTCGAGGAAATCGAGCTCACGCTTCGGTTCGCGGTCACCGACGAGCCGCTGGCCCACGTCGCGCAGAAGACGCGTCGGTCGGCACCCAGCCAACAGTGGCTCTGGTCCCTCTCTCACGGCATCTCGCAACACGTCGCTTGGGGGCTCACCCGCGTCGTTGACCGTCAAGTGCCCGATGGCGCGGACAGCGGGAAGCGGCTGGTCGCGGCGTTGGCCTCGAGCGAGATTCGGCAAGAGTTTTCCAAGCACATCTTTCCGGTCGTCGAGCGGGCCCTGGTGCTCGCGGCCACGGGCGACGTCGAGGTCGCCAAGGTGGTCGAAGAGTTGAAGATGGCCATTCGCGATGCGCTCTCGAGTGACGAAGACTTCCAGAAGCACGTCGGAGGGACTTCGCGGGCGATCATCGATGAGGCCATCGCGTCGCCCCACAAGGAAGCCATCGAGGTCATCATCGCGGGGGCGGTTCGAGAGCAGGCCAGCGCTTATGACGAGACCGTCCCGTCCATCAACGTGCTCCTCGATTACAAGACCCTCTCCGGGCTCGAGGAGCGGGCCATTCAAACCTTGAAGGTCAAGGCGGCACTCCGGAACTTCCGGTGGGTCCTGGTCTCGGGTGAGCAGCAACTGGTGCCGCAGGACGGCTGACGAGAGGAGCGACCATGGCCCAGGATACCTACGTCAGCATCGTCGATCTCTCCGAGCTCTTCTCGGCGCCGATCACGGCGGTCATCAACGCAGACTTCATGGCCGCGCGCCAATTCGCCAGGTACATCGAGGAGTTTGGCTTCACGAAGGCGCCGTCGCCCGTTGGGGCTGGTTCGGTCGACCCGCGGTCGCTCGGCGACTTGCGAATGGTGTCCTTCACGTTGGACCAGCCTGGGCCCAATGGCCGACCCGAGCCCCGCACGGTGCAGCTTCCGGCGCTGTCGCTGATACCCCTGCCGCTCCTCCATGTTGAGTCCGCGGAGTTCAAGTTCGCTGTCCGGGTTCTCGAGGGCGTCAAGCGGGTCGAGCCGAAGCCGATTCGCCTGCTGACGTCTGCCACCGATGAGGCCGCCACGCCGGAGCAGCCGATTGCGTGGCAGGCGATGCTGGTGTCCGAGCCGCCGAGTCGAGCGCACGAGCCCGGAGCGTCGGGTGCATCGAAGGCGGCGCCGAGCCTCGACGCCAACATCAAGGCACAGATTCACGTTCGACAGGCCGACATTCCCGGGGGAATTCTCCGACTGCTGGCGTTGATGAACGAGAACACTCAGATGGGCGCGGCTCGACTCACCGTTGATCCACCACGGGTCGAGCTCGGGCGAGGCGGGCGCCACCCGGTCACGCTCACGCTGACAAATGCCCGCCAGGAGCCGCTCGCTGGGGTCTCCGTGGTCTCCGAGGTCCCCTCGGGCGCCGACGTGAAGCTCTTGGTCGAGGGTCACGCGTGGCTCGCGAAGGAGTCGATCGCCACCGACGCTCTTGGGCGAATCGCCGTCATCGTGGCCCGGGGTGACGCCGCGGTGCCTCGCCGTGGCGCGAGTTGGACGGTGGCGTTCCGTGCGTCGACTGGCTCGGGAACTCTTGTGGAGTCGCTCACGGTCGTGGAGACCCTGGGCTGAAGCAGGTCAAACACGTCAAAGGAGGCACCATGGCTGAGAAAGAACACGCGCAACGGGAGCTGACGCACGCGCCAGGTTTTCCGTGCCCGCAATGTGGTTTGCACATTCGACTCTCGCTCCCTGCGTTTCTGAGCGTTCAGGCCATCGACTGCCCCGGGTGCGGGTTGGTGCTCGAGATGGACAAGAGCCAATGCACCCGGATGATCGAGTTGCTTCAGGATCTGAGGAACGCAGACGAGAGCGTTCAGGTCATGAGGAAGCAGAGCCTCTGAGTCGAGGTGGTCGGCTGTCGCAGGGCCATGATGGGCAGTCAGTCAGTCGTTAACACAAAGGGGGAGCCAATGATCAACGTGACCGTGAGTGTCTTCTCAGGTCGTCCGAATCCAACCTGGGTACTCGACGAGGGAGAGGCGCTGCCGCTCCTGAAGGAGATCGCGCTCCATCGGGGGGTGCTGAGGAACCGAGAGGCTGGGTTCGATGGGCTCGGATTTCGCGGCATCGACATTGAATTTCAGAGGGATGACCAGGCGCGCGCCTATGGGCTCCCGCCGTCGTTCAGGATCGCGCACGGAGCCTCCGATGACGAATCGAAGGCCCTCGAGGTCGCCGAGCGCTTCATTGCGGGCATGCTGGGCACCACGTTCGCCAAGGGGGGGCGCGCGGCGGCCGGGGCCACGCCGCTCGACGCCGCATTGCAGCAACTCCTTCACAAGCAGTTGGCCTGGTCTCCTCGGGGCTCGACCAGGTCGACGCTCGGGTCAGGGGCGCCGAAGGCCGGCGTTCTCGACGCGTGTACCATCGAGACGGCGGCCTACGACACGACTCCCTGGAACTCCCAGCCCTACATGGACAAGAACAATTGCTACAACTACGCGAGCAACCGTCGGACCAATACCTTCGCGCAGCCAGGGCTTGCGACGGGGCATCAATACACGGCGTTCACCTGCGCGGCACTCACGGCCGCGTCACTGTCCGACGGGCTCCATCAGGCCGGCAGCTGCTTCCCCGCGTCGGAGTACCCTCGCTGGCTCATGGCGCTCGTGATCGCTCCCGGGCAGGACTTCCACTGGTACCGCAAGTGCACCGAGGGCTTCTGGGGACACAAGCCGGGTCATGACGCTGCAAAGAATACCGACAACAGCGGCCACGTCATCAATGACCCCGAGAACGCCGACCGGGGCGACTACACGGTCTTCTGTGGCTATCTTTACGGGTGCAAGAGCCAGCAGATCGCATAGACCAGGGTGTCGAGGCCGACATGCGCATCGTCGTCGACATCTTCAGTGGGCGCCCGAATCCGAGCTGGCTACTCGGGGAGGACGAGGCCGCGCGGGTCGTCGCCGTGGTTCGGCGACACGCGCGAACCTCGCGGCCGTCGAAGCGACCCGACGGGCTCGGCTATCGCGGGTTCGCCGTCTCGCTCGAGGCAGGTGAGCTTGACCCCTGGCGCGAGCTCATCGTGTACCGCGACGTGGTGCTGGCTCGGGGCGAGGGTGTGGATACCGCTTTGAGCGATCCCTCGTGCGCGCTCGAGGCGACGTTGGTGCGCCTGGCCGAGGAGCATGACCCATCGATGGCCGCGCTCCTCGCCCGGTCATGAACCAGTCGTGACCCGGGGCCCCGCGACGGAAGCGCTCCGTCGCATCAGCCTCGACTTCAGAAGGAGTCCAGGGAAAGATCCGTGATGCTGGAGGCGCCCTCCACCACCCGGTCTCGCCAGCTCTGTGCCTGGCTCAACACGTGGTCGGCGAAGAAGCGGGCGGTCACCACCTTGGCCCGCATGAAGTCGGCGTCTACCCCTCGGGCGAGGCTCCGCTCGGCGGCCAGCAACCCGCGCGCCAGTTGCCAGCCGGCGACCAGCTGGGAGGTCAGCATCAGGTACGGCACCGCGCCGGCGAACACCGCGTTGGGGTTGCTCTTTCCGTGCTTGAGCACGAAGTCCACCACCTCGAGGAACGCCTTTCGGGCGGTTCCCAGTCGGGCAGCGACCACCACGGCCGTGCCTCCCTGTGTCTGAAGCGCGGCTTCGGTCTCCTCCATCATGCCAGCGAGCGCCCGCGCCGTCCGACCGCCGTCGCGCATCGTCTTGCGCCCCACGAGGTCGTTGGCCTGGATGGCTGTGGTGCCCTCGTAGATGGAGAGGATGCGCGCGTCTCGCATGAGCTGCGGCGCGCCGCTCTCCTCGATGTATCCGGCGCCGCCGCGCACCTGGATGCCCAGGCTCGCGACCTCCACGCTCATCTCGGTGGAGAAGCCCTTCACCAGGGGGACCAAGAACTCGTAGGCGGCCTGGTTGCGAGCCCGCACCGCCTCGTCTGGGTGGGCGTGGGCCACGTCGTGCATCGCCGCCGCCACCAGGGCCATGGCTCGGCTCCCCTCGGTGAGGGCGCGCATGGTCATCAGCATTCGGCGGACGTCGGGGTGGTTGATGATCGGCCCGGCGCCGGGAAGGGAGCCGTCCAGAGGCCTCCCCTGAATGCGCTCCCGGGCATAGGCCACCGCGCCCTGGTAGGCGCGCTCCGCCACGCCAACGCCCTGCACGCCCACCGCGTACCGAGCGGCATTCATCATCACAAACATGTACTCCAGCCCCCGGTTCTCCTTGCCCACCAGGTAGCCCACCGCGCCATCGGCGTCTCCGAACTGCAGCACGGCGGTTGGGCTGGCCTTGATGCCTAGTTTGTGCTCGATGCTCACGCATTGAATGTCATTGCGGGTGCCGTCGGCGAGGACCTTGGGGCAGATGAAGAGGCTGATGCCCTTCACCCCTTCTGGCGCCCCAGCCACGCGGGCCAGCACCAGGTGAATGATGTTCTCGGAGAGGTCGTGCTCTCCGTAGGTGATGAAGACCTTGGTGCCATGGAGCCGGTAGGTGCCGTCGCCACCCGGGTCGGCTCGGGTGCTCACCAGCGCCAGGTCGGAGCCCGCCTGCGGCTCGGTGAGGTTCATCGTGCCGGTCCACTTCCCGGCGATGAGGTTCGGCACGTAGGCCTGCTGCTGCTCCGGCGTGCCCGCCACCAGGAGCGCCTCGATGGCCCCGTCGGTGAGGAGCGGACAGAGCGCGAAGCTCAGGTTTGCGCTGTCGAGCATCTCCATGCAGGCGGCGCTGATGAGCTTGGGGAGCCCTTGGCCGCCCAGCGCAGGCGGGTGCTGCACGCCTTGCCACCCGCCCTCGACGTACTGTTGGAAGGCGTCTTTGAACCCGGGGGTGGTGGTGACCTGACCGTCTTTGAAGGACGAGGGGTTCTTGTCTCCGGTGGCGTTCAAGGGAGCCACCACGTCCTCGGTGAGCTTGGCGGACGCGGCCAGGACCGTGGCGGCGGTCTCTTCTCCGGCGTCCTCGAAGCCCGGCAGCTTCGTGAGCTCGTCGAGGCCGGCGAGCTCCTTCATGGTGAACAGCATGTCCTTGACTGGGGCGCGATAAATCACGGTCGACTCCGATGGGTTTGAGCCCGCCGTCCATGTCGGTCTGCTGGGCGGGCGCGTGCGGCGTTCACGCGAGTATAGGAGTCAGGGCCGGGCCCAGCAATTGCCTACTGGAGCGACTGGAGCGTTGCGAAGAGCTCGTGGGCACGGCTCTCCGTCGCCGAGTCCATCGTGTGCGTGTAGGCCTGCTCGGCGCGGGAGGCGCGCTTGGCCTCGTACGCCAACTGCTCTGCCACGCTGACGGACCCGTCTTCGTTGGTGTCGGCCGGGTCATACGTCTGCGTGCTGCTGCTCGAGGTGGACGACGTGGAGCTGGCGCTGGCCGAGTTGTCCGGTGGCGGCCCCGACGGCCTCGGCCTCCCTCCGCTCTCAGGGGGCTTGAGGCCGCTGGCGTCGCCGGTCTGGCTCGCCTCGGAGAACTTGGAGGCCAGCCCGGTCAGCATCTTCTTCTCGTTGGTGTCGGTCGCCGCGTCGGCCGCTTCCTTCACTTTCTCCGCCATCTGGGCGGTGAGCTCTTTGAACTTTGCCGGGTCGCTCTTGGCGAGCGCCTCGAGCTTCTTGAACAGCCCCGCGGGGCCGGACGTCGAGCCCTGGTCCGAGGGCACGGAAGGCCCTTGGTCGATCGCGAGGCTCTGGGCGGACGACACCTGCTGTGAGGCGACACTGCTTCCGACGATGCTCAACTGCATGGGAGCTCCTACCGACAGGGTGGAGCTGCACGTCAGCTCCGCCGCTCCACAGCGCCTTGTCGTGTACAAGCATCATCGGCACAAAACCGCGGCGCCTTGAGCTGTGGGGTGTCAATCGTCTGACGCGGAAGTTTGGACACACACCGACGAGCGGATCCGCGCGCCCCGAGGGACGAAAGGCGCTGTGGAGTGCTCTTTGAGCCCCCGGAGCGGCGGGTCCGCCATCAAGACCACCGAGGGGGCCCGAGCGTTAGGGCTTGGCCTTCGACGAGGCAACTCGAGGGCGCAACGGGCCTACCCGGAGCCCGGCGGCGGCTCGCGACCGGTGGCGCGCTCCTGGTTCTCAGTGCGGCGGTGGCTCTGACCTGGAGCTGCCGGAGGGACCGCGCGGCCGCTGAGCAGCAGTGGATCGCTCCTACTGCACCTCGAGCGTGAACGAGGCGTCCGTCTGCTGTTGGGCATCGACGGTCGGGGTCGCCAGCACCTGGTAGTTGGCGTGGCGCAGGTACCGCGTGCTGTCGGCGTACCATTGCAACGACACCATGCCGGTGCTCCCGTTGAGCCCCGGCACCCGGCGGAAGGTGGCGTCGCCCTTGAAGACCGCGCTGCCGTCGGAGGCGTCGAGCCAGAGGAGGTCGGTCTTCTCGGCCGCGGCGAACCAATCCAGGCCGTAGCCCCGATTGGCTGCCGAGGCGCTGCTTCCAGTGGGCCACCGGATGGGGTTGGCGCTGTCGATCCGCAAGAAGTGCCCGGGGTAGGTGACCGACTCGAACGAGACGAGGCTGGCATCGGCCGGGTTGACCAACCCCGGTACCGCGCGCCAAACGAAATCACCTGAGAGCTGGCCGTTGCTCCGGTCGCCGAGGGTCGTGATCATCCCGTGTGACCATGAGTGGGCCAGGTAGAAGGGGACGCCGCCCTCGGAGTAGCTGGTCTTCAGGAGCGTGACCCGGTACTGCGCCTTGAGCGTGTCGAGCTGCGCCTTGGTCACCCGCACCGTGTTCGCGTGGCGTACCCCGGCGGGGAGCGAGAAGTCGGTCCCGCTGACCAACTTCGTCCAGGTCGCCGGGTCCGCGTTCAGGTCGGTCGTCGTCCAGCAGCCAAAGACGCCGCCGTTGCCGTAGTAGTCGGCATAGAGGTACCACCGGCGCTGCCCGGGAACCGCGAGGACCAACGGGCCCTCGGTTCCCTGCATCACCTGTTGCTGGTTCCCGCGGGTCAGGTAGTTGGGCGAGATGCGGGTGAAGGTCCCCGGCGCGAGGGCGACTCCCGATGAGCGAGCGACCTGGATGTCTTTACCGGTGCCCGTCTCGTCTTTGTAGAAGAGATAGTTGCGGCCATTGTATTGGGTGATGGTGGCGTCGATGTCGTCGTAACCCGGGTCAAACAGCACTTGGGGTGTCGAATTCACCAGCTTCACGAAGTCCTTCGTGTAGCTGACGTAGGTGCGATTCCGGTCGGCGTTGCCTGACCAGACAATGGCGTATTGGCCTCGCACCGAGTCGTAGGTGGCCTCCGGGGCCCAGGCGTGCGGCTGGGTGTTCGTCCCCAAGGTGGTGGCGAGCGTCAGGAAGCGGGGGTTCGTGAAGGTGACCAGGTCCTTGGAGTCGGCGACGAAGATTCGACCGCTCGGGTGATTCCAGTAATTCCCGTCGTTGACGGCCAAGGTCCAGTCGGTCGCGAGGTAGACGAAGGTTCCGTCGTTCTTGCGCAGGATGAAGGGGTCGCGGATATGCCCTGAGCCGGCGATGCTCTGAATGGTGGTGGGCGCCTGGTAGACGGCCTGGCCACCGTTGAGGCTTGTCCAGTGCAGTCCATCGGTGCTGTAGGCGAGGTGCAACGAGTCATTCGGCAAGTCTTGGTCTGGCCCGAAGTACGACATCACCCATGCGACGGTCTGGTCGCCCAACGCCTCCGAGGTCGCGGCCTCCGCTCCTGGCTGACCCACGCTTGGAGTACCTCCATCGCACCCGGCGAGGAGCGCGGAGGCCAGAGCGACGATGAACGGCGCGGCAGAGGTTCGACGGGTGTGTTTCATGTGGAATTCTCCTGAGGGTGAGCCTCGGGTCCCCGGTGCTGGGCTGTCAAGTGGTAAGGCCGATGGGATTCGTCGCCAATCGGGGTGCCCACTCGTGTTCTCAGGTCAGACACCGCGCGGTCCGCGGGCGCTCTTCTCATACACCGCGCGAGCTTTCGTAGAATCTCAAGTACTGAGAAGGGGGCAGGCAAGAATTGCCGGACGTCACGCGGGACCGGAGCCCCAAGGCCTTCAGTCGCCCGTTGGTGCTTGCGCCCGGCCCCTGTCGTGGCGATGCTCCTTGACGTGCCATCATCGATTCCCCTCTGGCGCCGGGTGTTGCGAGTGGTGGCGCTGGCGGTCACCGTCCTCTCCATCGGCGGCATGCTCTACCCAGACGCGGTGGGCGGCTCGCTGTTGAGCCTGGGCCTCGGCGGACAGTTCGTGGTGGGCACGGTGCTCATCGGCGCCCTGGGCGTGGAGATCCTCGCCAGGGTGACGGACGACGTGAAGTAGAATCACCCGCGGCTGAAGACCAGCGACACATTGGAGCCGCCGAAGCCGAAGGAGTTCGACATCGCGTGCTCGAGGCTGATGGCCTTCGCCACCTTGGGGACGAGATCGAAGCCCTCGGCGCCATCGGGCTCCTCGAGGTTGAGCGTCGGCGGCGCCACCTGGTCTCTCAGGGCCAGCACCGTGAAGATGGCCTCGACGGCGCCCGCGGCTCCCAACAGGTGCCCGATGGAGGACTTGGTCGAGGACACCGGCACCTTTCCCACCGCCTCCCCCAGCAACTGCCGGAGCGCTTTGAGCTCGACCGGGTCGCCCACCGGCGTCGAGGTGGCGTGGGCGTTGACGTAGCCCAACTGCTCGGGGCGGAGCCGGGCGACCTCGAGGGCCCGCCGCATCGCTCGGAGCGCCCCGCCAGCTTCGGGATCCGGTGCGCTCACGTGGTAGGCGTCGCCCGAGAGGCCGTAGCCCGTCACCTCTGCGTACACCTTCGCGCCTCGAGCCAACGCGTGCGCTCGCTCCTCGAGCACCACGACCCCGGCGCCCTCCGCCGAGACGAACCCGTCGCGTCGCTTGTCCCACGGTCTCGAGGCCTCGGCCGGCGTGGCGTTGAACTCGGTGGAGAGAGCTCGCATGGCCGCGAAGCCGGCGAGGGCGAGCCGGGTGGTGGCCGCCTCGGCACCTCCGGCGATCATCACCTCGGCGTCTCCGTACTCGATGAGGCGGGCAGCGTCGCCGATGGCGTTGGCCCCCGTCGCGCACGCCGTCACCACCGCGTGGCACGGTCCGCGAAAGCCGTACCGCATCGACACCAGGCCGGACGCTTCGTTGATGAGCGTCATGGGAATGAAGAAGGGCGAGATGCGGCGCGGGCCCTTGTCGCGCAACAGCAGGGCGTTCTCGGCGATGCGCTCGAAGCCGCCGATGCCCGAGCCGAGGAGCACTCCCGTGCGTTCTCGTGAGTGCTCGGGAGGCGCCTGCCAGCCCGCGTCCGTCACCGCCTCGACGGCCGCGGCGATGGCATAGAGCAGGAACGGGTCCAGGCGGCGCCGCTCTTGCGAGTCGAAGAGCGCCTCGAGGTCGAGCGCTCCCTCGGCCTTCCCGTGTGGCACCTGCCCGGCGATCTTCGAAGGGAGGTCGCTCACGTCGAAGCGGGTGATGGGGCTGATACCGCTGTGCCCCTCGACGAGTCTGCGCCACACGTGCTCCACGCCGGCCCCGAGCGGTGTCACCAGGCCCATGCCGGTGATGACGACGCGCCTCATGATGGTTCCCTTCCCGCGAACACTCGCGGCGTGGTGAGCAAGGCTCGCATGGCCCGTGGCGCCTTGGGGCCCGCCACCACGGCGACGCCTCCGGGCACCAGCGGCTTCCCGGTGACTCGGTCGACGAGGATCGGGTCGACCGGCTTGCCCGTCTCGAGGTCGATGGTCACCAGCGGCAGCCCATCGGGAGCCAGCCAGCGGCCTCCCCACGCGGCCAGCGTGAGGAGCACCGGCAAGACGTCTTCGCCTTTCTGGGTCAGCACGTACTCCGACCGCGAGGGGCGCCGAGAGTACCTCCGCTGCTCGAGCAGCCCGTGCCGGGTCAGGGTCGCCAGTCGCCGCGACAAGATGTTCGGCGCGATGCCCAGCTCGGCCTCGAGCTCGGCGAACCGATGCGCACCGAGGAAGACATCGCGGAGGATCAGCACGCTCCACGCGTCACCGAGCTGGTCGAGAGCGCGGGCGATGGAACAGGGTCGTCGGGCAAGCGAGGTGCGCTCCATGTGTCGCACGGCTTAGTCGAAGTCACTTGCATGAAGCAAGTAAGTCGCGGGCCTCGAGCCTCTCGTGACCTCGGGTCACCGCCGCTTCGACACCGCCCCGTTCTCGAGCACCTCGCGGGCGACCTCGAGCATGGCGCTCTGAATCGTCAGCGCGACCGAGCGGGCCTGGTCGAGGTTGACGCTCATCTGCACGCGCTCGCCGAGATCGAGCCGGACCACGCCGCCCTCCCGGAGAAACTCGGGCGCGTCACCCACCGTGAGGACCGGCTTGTCCTTGAGCTCGGCGAGCACCAGGCGGCGTCTGTCCTCGTCGTTGATGGCGACGAAGACGATCTGGCACGGCGGCAGTCGGCCCAGCGAGTCGGCGCACTCGACCTTGAACTCGCGGTCACGCTCGGTGCGACCTTTGAGGGTCTTCTCGACGACCTCGCAGAAGGTGGCGTCGCCGAGGACCCCGACGTGCCAGGGGGCGTGGGCGCTCCCGAAGGTGCCCGACGGCCAGGTCACGTAATGGGCGAAGTTTCGAAGGAACGCGGCCTTGACCCGGTTGGGGTCGACCCCAGCGGGCGCCTGCGCGATGGCGAGGCTGGACCCAAGAAGCCACCCGAGGAGCATGACGAGTGCCCGGGAAGTCCCCCGCGGGCCCACCTGACGCTCTGTGAACGGCGCTCGGCGCATGGGCTCCGTGGTCAGAGCGTGATGGAGAACGACAGGAGGAACTCGCGGGGCCGGGCGCGGGTACTCTGCGAGGGCCGGTAGCGTTGATCGGCGAGATTTTTGCCCATCAGGTCCAGGCTCATTCGCTTGCCTTGAAAACGCCACGCGTACCCCACCGTCGCGTTGATGAGCACGTAGGTCTGGTGGGCGAACTTCGGGGTGTCGGGGAGCACTGTCTGATCGACGACGAGGTTGGCCCCGCCGCTCAGCGAGAGCCCGGAGAGGAAACGCCAGGTGAAGGTGTAGCGCGACCAGAGGTTGGCCAGGTGTGGCGCGCTCATCTGCAAGGGGGCTCCATGAAACAGGAAGGCCTCTTTGTAGCCGGGCGCCGACGGACCCGCCGCGAGGATGGCCGCGTCGTGGCCGCTGAACTCGGTGATCTTCGCGTCGTCGTAGCTGTACGAGAGGTAGAGCTGCCAGTGGTCGACGGGGGTGAGCGTGGCGTCGACCTCGAACCCTCGAGAGCGTTGTTCTCCGCTCTGCACCTGGGTGAAGACTTGGACCCCCGTCGAGGGGTCGAGCTCGGCGATGTCATTGACGATGTTCGTGTTCCACACCTCGAAGGCCGTCACCGTGCCCGACACGCGGCCGCCGAACAGCTCGGCCTTCACCCCCACATCGACGCCTCGGCCCTGGGTCGGCTGGGCTGGCACCGTCGCCACGTTGCGCACCAAGAGCACCTGTGAGCCGGGGACGAAGGACTCGGAGTAGGAGCCGAACACCGAGAGGCCGAAGGGGAGCCTGCCGAGGGCTCCGAACTGAGGGGTGAACTTGTGGGCCGAGAACTGGGTGCCGGCGACGTGGGTCAGGGTGTCGACGAGCTGGCTCTCGGCCTGGGTCAGCCGCACGCCGGCCAGGAGCAGCAGGCGATCATCGAAGAGGCCCACGGTCGCTCCGGCGTGAACGGCCTCGTCGCGGAACTTGGTGGTCTGCTCGGTCTTTCCGGCGGTCAGCGCCGAGAGCGGGAGCCCGGTGCGGTCCCAGGTGGAGGAGTCGCCCAGGTCCCAGTTCGGCAAGGGTGAGGCGATGGGGCCGACCGCCGGGTCGTTGGGGGCTTGGGCGTTGGAGGTCTTGAATTGACGGTCGATGTACTGGGCGCCGAAGAGCAACCGGAGGCTCAGGAAGCCCACGCGAT
Source organism: Myxococcales bacterium (assembly GCA_003153055.1). The sequence continues at coordinate 75,631 of PMBV01000034.1, read as the reverse complement.
AGGTGCCCGTCGCGTCGACCTCGAAGGTGTCGCCCGAGTTCGCGTAGATGGTGTGCTTGACCCGCCGGCCCTGCATCAAGGGGAAGTCGTTCGACATGCCGAAGTTGCCGGAAAAGAGCATGTCGACCTGGTAGTCGAGGTGCGCGTAGCAGGCTCGGAGGTACCACTGCTCGCTGGTCCGTATCTCGACCGCGAGGTTGAGGCTGGTGGTGTCGCTCACGCGAAAGTCGTTGAGCGCCATGCTGTTCCAGTCGTCGGCCAGGCCTGGCACGTCGACGCCGCTGCGGTTGGGGTCGGAGTCGGTCGGCACCACTCCTTTCTGGCGAGGGTAGCCGGGCTTCTGCATGACCTGCGGGCTCTCGACCTTGTGGAAGTTCTCGAACTTCGCCGAGAGGCTGAGCCACTCGTACGGCTGCCAGAGGAGCGATGGTGCGATGTCGGTGGAGTGGGCGTCGTAGGGCTTCCAGTAGTGCAGGTCTTGATCGTACGAGGTCGCCACGCGGTAGAAGAGCTGCTTGGTGAGTGGCCCGGTCACGTCGAGATCGACCCGGTACTGCCCGTAGGAGCCCGTGGTCGCCCGGGCCGTCGCGGCGAGCTGGGCCTGCGGGCTCTTGGTGATGATGTTGACGATGCCTCCGGGAGCGACCTGGCCGTAGAGGAACGAGGAAGGGCCCTTGACTACCTCGAGGCGATCGACGTTGGTGAAGTCGAAGATGGAGGGGCCGTGGAAGCCGTCTCGCAGCACCTGAATGTTGCCCATGGTCCCGCTCACTGCGAAGCCGCGAATGGCGAGGTTGGCATTGCCTTCGTTGAAGTCGTTGCTCCGGTACGTGACGCCTGGCGAGTACTTGGCCACGTCGAAGATGGTGACCGGCCTCTGGTCTTCGATGAAGGCCTTGGTGAAGGCCTGAATGGCGAACGGGAGCTGGCTGATGGGGGCGTCGAAGCGCGAGCCGGAGACCGAGCTCGACGCCCGATAGCCGTCGTCGAGCTTCGACGAGACGTCGAAGGGTGAGATCCGCACGTTGATCAGCTCTTCGAGGTTCATATCGGCCACGTCGCGATCCTGGCTGGCGGGCGTGGTCGGCTCGGCCGCGCCGGCTGGGTCGGCCCAGGTGAGACACAGCAGCACCACGACGATGGGTCCGTTCGAGCGCTCCGTCGTCAACGCGCGCTTCATGTCGTTGCCCCCTCGCTGAGTCGTCTCGCCAAGCCTAACGCGGGTCGGCTTGCCGTGGTGTGGCGCTGAAGTTGACAAGAACTTCAGCCCGCGCCTCTACTGGACTCGTCGCACTACTCGTTGACGGGGGCAGCCCGCGGACATGCCAGGTCATCTTTGGCGCGCTTCCCCCTCCATCGGCGTGCTGAGTGGTGGTTGCCCGTGCGCCTGAGCATTCGGAGCCGCCTGGCGCTCTTCTTCTGGGGCGCGGCCCTCTTCGCCTTCGCGGTGGGGAGCGCGTCCTTTTTGCTCTACGAGCACTTCACGCTGGAGCGCCGGGCCCAGCAGGCGATGGCTCCGTACGCGGAGCTGGTCTCGGTCGGCGCGGAATCCGCGGTGGCGTTCAGGGACCCGGTGCGGGCTCAGGAGATACTCGATACGCTGCGGGCCAACCCGCAGATACTCGAGGCGGAGATCGTCCTGGGCGATGGGGAGCTCTTGGCTCGGTACAGCCCCCGACTGACCGCTCCCCCAGTTCCGCGGCCCCGGCGACCCGACGGCGTCGCCCTCGAGGGTGAGGTCGCGGAGTTGACGCAGAGCCTCGAAGAGGGTGCCTCTCTGCGCTTGGTGATGAGCCTCGATCAGCTGGCTCGCCAGGCCGACGAGGTCCTCAAAACATTCGCCGCGGTGATGGTCTCCTTGTTGGCGCTCTCGGCCTTCCTCCTGGCGTTGATCGAGCGGACCGTCGTCGTCCCCATCTCGACCCTGGCCCAGGCCGTCGACCGGGTGCGCGCCGGTGCCGACTATTCCCTGCGCGTGCCCGCTTCGAGCGCTGACGAGGTGGGGCGGCTGGGCGCGAGCTTCAACGCGATGATGGGCGCCATCGAGGAGCGCGACCGTGCCCTGAGCCGCTTGAGCGTGTTTCAGCAGACGATCCTCGACAACATCGCCCACGGCATCATCTCGACCGATCCCGACGGGTTGGTCACCAGCTTCAACCCCGCGGCCGAGCGGCTGTTGGGGTACCCAGCCTCCCAGGTGGTCGGCACGCGCGTCCCGACGGCCTGGCATGAGCCCGAGGAGATGACGCGGCGGGCCACGGAGCTGTCGGAGGAGCTGGGCGAGGCCGTCTCCGCGGGCTTCGAGGTGTTCACCGCGCGGCCCCAGCGTCACCTGCAGGAAGAGCGGGAGTGGACCTTCATTCGACGAGATGGGGCCCGGGTGCCTGCGTTGCTGACGGTGAGCGCCCTGCGAGAGAAGGGCGATCAGATCACCGGCTTCGTTGGCCTGGTGCGTGACCTGACCGAGCAGCGGGCGTCCGAGGCCGCGCTGCAGGAAAAGACCGCCGAGCTCGAGGGCTACTTCACCAACGCGCTCGACCTCCTGTGCATCGCCGACACCGATGGGAACTTCCGCCGGCTCAACCCGGCCTGGGAGTCGACCCTCGGCTACTCCGTCTCCGAGCTCGAGGGCCGCGCTTTCCTCGACTTCGTTCACGAGGAGGACGCCGACGCGACCTTGAGCGCCACCGCCCGCCTGGCGGCCCAGAATGCGGTGCTCAGCTTCGCGAACCGCTTTCGCAACAAGTTGGGCGCCTACCGGTGGCTGGAGTGGCGGTCGTTCGCCTCGGGCCACCGCGTCTACGCGGTCGCGCGAGACATCACTGATCGCAAGTTGGCCGAGGAGGAGGTTCGCCGGCTCAACCAAGAGCTGGAGCAGCGGGTGGCCGATCGAACGGCGCAGCTGGAGTCGGCGAACAAGGAGCTGGAGGCCTTCGCCTACAACGTCTCGCACGACCTCCGGGCGCCGCTGCGTCACATCGACGGGCTCCTCGGCTTGCTCAAGAAGCGAATCGCCGGGTCGCTCGACGAGGAAGGCCGCCGCTACATGGCCAGCATCTCCGAAGAGGCCAAGCGGGGTGGGGCGTTGATCGACGACCTGCTGGCCTTCCTCCGTATTGGCCGCGTCGAGCTCCACACCAGACCGGTCGACTTGAACGCCTTGGTCGACGAGGTTCGCCAGAGCCTGGCGCCCGAATGCGAGGGTCGCGTCGTGGAGTGGCGGGTGGAGGCGCTTCCCCTGGTGGTCGGCGATCGACCCATGTTGCGACTGGTGGTGGAAAACCTGCTCTCCAATGCGCTCAAGTTCACTCGGCCGCGCGCCACCGCGGTGATCGAGGTGGGCTGCCGCGTCGAGCAGGAGCGCGAGGCGATCATCTTCGTGCGCGACAACGGGGTCGGCTTCGACATGCGGTACGTCGAGAAGCTGTTCGGCGTGCTCCAGCGGCTGCACGGGGTGCACGAGTTCGAAGGCACGGGGTTTGGCCTGGCCAGTGTCCGCCGGGTCGTGGGCCGCCACGGAGGCAGGGCCTGGGGCGAGGGCGCGGTCGACCGTGGCGCGACGTTCTACATCTCGTTGCCTCGCGCTCAGGCGATGGGCCAGCCGCTGAGCGCCGCCATCGGCGAGTGAGCGTCGAGGCGTCGCTCGTGTTTCCTCTGGCATGCTATCTTTCCAGTGTCTCGGCATGCTCGCCAAGGTTTCCACACCGCAGCTCTCGCGCGTGCTCGGCCGTCCCCGGCTGTTCAAGCGACTCGACCGGGCGCGCCGCGCGAGGGTGATTTGGCTGGTCGGCCCACCGGGGGCAGGCAAGACGACGCTGGTGGCGAGCTGGCTCAAGGCGCAGCGGGTCAAGAACCTGTGGATCCAGCTCGACCAGGGAGACGGCGACGTCGCGAGCTTCTTTCACTACCTGGCGATGGCGGCCAGCACGCTCAAGGGCAAGCCCACGCTGCCGCCGTTGAGCTCCGAGAGCCTCTCGTCGATGGCGACGTTCTCGCGGCGGTTCTTTCGGGCCCTGTTCTCGATGCGCCACCCGCCCGAGGTGCTGGTGCTCGACGACTACCAGGAGGTACCGGCCGCGGCTCCCCTGCACGGCGCGCTGCGCGACGGCCTCGGTGAGCTGCCCGAAGAAGCGACCGTCGTCGTGCTCAGCCACGCCGAGCCACCCCAAGAGATGGCCCGGTGGCTGGCGAGGGGCAAGCTCGAGGTCGTGCGTAACCCCGAGCTGGCCCTCACCCGGCGGGAGGCCGCGGGCGTGGCGCGGCTGTGGCGCTACTCGGGGCGCGGTGACGACGGCGTGGCGGCGATGCACGCCCGCACCGAAGGGTGGCCAGCTGGGCTGGTGCTCCTCTTGGCCGGCGGTGGAGGTTCGAGCGCGCCGCCCCAAGGTCGCGACGAGCGCCTGTTCGATTACTTCGCCGAGGAGGTCTTCAGCCGCGCCGAGCCCGAGACGCAGCGGTTGTTGCTCGAGACGGCCATTCTCCCTCGGGTCGAAGGAGAGACGGCGTCGCGGCTGACCGGCATCGCCCGGGCGACCGAGCTACTCTCCTCGCTGGCGCGCCGCGGCTTCTTCGTGATGCGCCACGAGCTCGCGGTGCCGACGTTTCAGATGCACGCGCTGTTCCGCGACTTTCTCCTCAAGCGCGCTCAGGTGACGTTCAGCCCCGCTCGGCTGGCGGCGCTCGGCGTCGAGGCCGCGTCGATCCTCGCTGAGGCTGGTGCCCTCGAGACGGCGATCCCCCTCTTCCTCGACGCTCAAGCGTGGGACCAGGGCGCGGCGGCGATCCAGCGCGTCGCCCCGGCGCTCTGCGTGGAGGGGCGCACCCTCACCCTCTCGCGGTGGCTCGCGCGAATTCCCGAGGCGCGGCGAGCGGCCGACCCCTGGCTCATGCTCTGGCTCGGTGCCTCGACCTGGAGCGAGCAGCCGACGGCCGGTCGGGCTGCGCTGGCCCGCGCGTACACGCTCTTCCGGGCCGCGCGAGACCACCGTGGCGCCGCCCTCGCCTGGGCCTTCTCGGCGGGCAGCTACCTCTTCGCGCTCGACGACGTCGCTTCGCTCGACCGGTGGCTCGATGAGCTCGACGACCTCAGGGCCGACGCGACCGAGCCCTTGGACCCCGAGGTCGAGGCGCGCCTCGCTGGCGCTGCCTTCGGGGCGCTGATGAGTCGGCGGCCGTGGGACCAGACGCTCCGGCACTGGGAGGAGCTGGCCTTCTCTCGAGCCCTCAGCCCTGGGCGCTCCGTGGTGCGCCTCGCGGTGGGGCGGGGGCTGGCGATGTTCTACGGGTGGTGGGGGGCCGACCTGCCCCGGGCCCGCCTGCTGTTCGACGCGCTCGGTCCGCTCGCCGCCGAGGGAGAGCCGATGAGCGCCATCGTCTGGTGCGCGGCCGACGCGATGGCCCAGCTTCACCGGGGCTGCATCGAGGCGTGCTTGACGGCGGTGGAGCGCGGGCTCAAGGCCTCACGAGACAGCGGGCTCCTGAGCTGGGAGCCGTTGCTCCTCGGCACCCGCGCCTGGGCCGCGCTGGCGCTGGGCGACCTCGCCACCTCGGGCGCGGCGCTCGTGGGGTTGGCGGCCGCCGCGGCCCGGGAGCCTCGCCTCGCCAACACCATGTACCACCTCGTCGCGTCGCTCCACGCCCGCGCGCTGGGTGATCGCGCTGTCGCCCGAGAGCACGCGCTGGCGGCCCTGGCGCACGCTGACACGGCTGGGCTCGCGCTGGCTCAGGCGGGCGCGAGGTTGGCCGCGGCCCTGGCCGCTCCGCCCGAGCTGGCGCAGGCGGAGATTCGCGAGTCGCTGTCGTTCGCTCGCCGCTGTCGCCAGCGCCTCGTCGAGTTGGCGGCCCTGGCGGCCCTCGCCCTCGACGCCTCGCGCACCGACGAGCACGAAGCCGAGGCCCACCTGCGGGAGGCCTTCGCCCTGGCTCGCGAGTCGGGGGCCCTCCACGTCGTCACCCTGACGCGCCTCGAGGTGTCCGAGTGCTGCGCCCTGGCCCTCGAGCGAGGCATCGAGCCGGAGATCGCCAAGGCGATGATCTCGGCGATGCGGCTCGTGCCCGGCCCGCGCGGGGTCGAGCTCGAGAGCTGGCCGTGGGAGCTCCGCATCGAAGCGCTGGGTGGGCTGGCCATCGTGCGCCGGGGCGAGCAGATCGCCCATGGTCGAAAGGCGCAGAAGAAGCCCCTCGAGCTGCTCCGCCTGCTGGTGCTCCGCGGCCCAGGAGGCATCCGCCACGATGCGCTGTCGGCGGCGCTGTGGCCCGATGCCGATGGTGACATGGCCTCCCACGCGCTGGGGACGGCCGTCTACCGCCTCCGAAAGCTCCTGGGTAGGGCCGAGGCCATCGTGCAGGCCGACGGGCGGGTGGCGCTCAATGCCAGCGGGCTCTTCGTTGACGTCTGGGCACTGGAGCGGCTCCTCGAGCGGGCGGAGACGCGAAGCCCACCGTCGGCCTCACTCCGGGCTCGAGTGCGCTCACTCTACCGCGGCGACCTCTTCGGGCTCGATGGTGAGGAGCCGACCTTCCGCTCGGCACGGGACGCGCTCAGAGCGCGGGTCAAAGCCGTGCTCGATCGCTGAGCGCTTGCCCCCGACGGCGTGGGCAGGCGAGAGCGCCCCCCCGCGCTCCGCCCACCCACCCCGTTTCCCCCTCCCATTCGCCTCGTCACATCGAGTGCCGTCCCGCGGGCCCCCCCCTTCAGCTGGCCGGGGTCACGGCTCCTCGACTCGAGGCGATTTCCCTGCGTGCATCAAAAGGAGCGAGCTGGTCGGTACGCAGCAACGAGGGAGCCGTCGAGGCGCGGACTGCTTCCGCCGAGGCTCCTTCAAAAGACTGCGGGTGCGTCGTCATGCTGCTGCGGTTCCCGTTCGTTGACGCTCCCTCGCCGTCGGGAGCCTTGCTCGAAGACGCAAACTACCGAGGGGGCGTTCACCGATGAGTCACGGATTCATGGCTTCGTCAGGGGGTCCTTGGACACCCCAGCTACCGAGCGAGCTCCTCGTCGATGAGTCCACGCAAGGTGTCGTAGGGAAGCGCACCAATGGCCAGCCTCCCGTTGATGAAGAAGGCCGGAGTGCCGGTCACTCCGAGGCTCTGGCCCTGTTGCTCGTCAGCGCCGACGGCCGCCGCGTAGGCGTGTTGGTCGAGGGCTGCTGTGAAGGCGACCAGGTCGAGGCCGAGGCCTTGGGCGGTGGCCTCGAGGTCCGCCCGGGCGAGGCTCGCTTGATGGGCGAAGAGGAGGTCGTGGAACTCCCAGAAGTGACCCTGTGCATGAGCGGCCAGGGAGGCCTCGGCAGCGAGCTGCGCGTACTGGTGGAACGAGAGGGGGAACTGCTTGAACACGAAGCGCACCCGACCCTGGTAGGCGGCGTGCAGCGCCTGGAGCGTCGGCTCGACGTCACCGCAGTAGGGGCACTGGAAGTCGGCGAACTCGACCAGCACGACCTTGGCGTCGGTCGGCCCGCTCGCCGGGGCGTCACCCAGGTCGACGGCGACGCGCTGCGGGGTGGCCGAAGAACAACCGAGGACGAAGAGCGCACAGGCGACTGTCAGGACACGGAGCATCAAGCCAGACATAGCAGGAACCGCTCTTTCGCTCCTTATTCCGAGGGCTCACGGCTCCAGAACGTTTCATGGCTGCTGGCTTCATCCGGCCACACCTCGTGACGAAGACCCGCGGGGAGCACTCCTGCACCCCAGAGAGATCGACCAATGAGCATCCAGAGTGTCGGGAGCAGTCAGTTCTTCAGTGGTGTGGCAGCGAGGCCCGCGGGCAGCGGGGCCATCGCCACCGACGGCGACCGTGACGGCAGTGGAGCCGCCGCCGCGCCAGCGATGTCGCGCCAGGCGCAGTTTCTCAGCCAGCTCCAGTCATTGGCGCAGACGAATCCGGGGCAGGCCAAGCAGATGCTGACAGACCTGGCCACCACGCTGCGCAGCGAGGCCTCGCAGGCCGGAGGGACCGACTCGAGCAAGGCGCAGCTGGCCGACCGGCTCCAGACCGCGGCCGACACCGGCGACCTCAAGGGCCTGCTGAACAGCTCCGAGGCTCGTGGAAGCGCCGCGTGGTCCCGAGGCGCCGCGGCCTACAACCAGACCATGGCCGTCACTCGGGCCTCGATGTGAGCGCCCTCGCTTCGTCTCGCCTCGTCTTTCGGGCGATGGGAAGCGAGATCTCCGTCGTCGTCGAGGCTGGGCCCGCCACGCCTCTGAGCGAGGTTCCCGAGTGGTTTCGCTCGTGGGAGCGTCGTCTGAGCCGCTTCGATCCCGCGAGCGAGCTGTGCGCCCTGAACCGGTCTTCCGGGGCCCCCTGGCAGGTGAGCCCGACGCTGTGGCAGGTCTTGCGCGCTGCCCTCGCGGCCGCCGACGCCACCGGCGGGCTGGTCACCCCGACGATCCTCGAGGCGCTCGAGTCCGCGGGCTACACCGACAGCTTCGAGCGGGTCCCCACCAGCGGCGCCGCGGTGACTCCGGCCCCCAAGGGCTCGAATGACTTTCGCTCCATCGAGCTCGACGAGTCTCGCCGGATGGTCACGCTGCCCACGGGACTCCGGCTGGATCTCGGAGGCACTGGCAAGGGGTGGGCCGCGGACCAAGCAGCGGCTCAGCTCGCGCCGCTGGGGCCAGCTCAGGTGAACGCGGGAGGAGACATCTCCTTGAGTGGGCCACGCGATGGAGGGCGGGCCTGGGAGATCGCCGTGGAGTCGCCGCTGGTGGCCGGCGAGGTGCTCGGCGTGCTCGCGCTCGATCGAGGAGGCGTCGCCACGTCGGGCCGCTCTCACCGCAGGTGGCAACGAGGCGGCGTCTGGCAGCATCACCTCATCGACCCGAGGAGCGGCTGCCCGGCGCGCACCGACGTGATCAGCGCCACCGTCGTGGGCCCGAGCGCCCTGGTGGCAGAGGTCGCCGCCAAGCAGGTGTTGATCCTCGGGGCCCAGGCAGGCATGGCGTGGTTGGAAGCGCAGGCCTCGCTCGCGGGCCTGGTCGTGCTCGACGACGGAACGGTGACCGAGAGCAGCCGCATGGGCCAGTACTGGCTTGCGCCGGGCGAAGGGCGGTAGCGTCGCCCGCTTGGTGAACCCAGTCGTCAACCTCGTGCCTCCTCCTGAGCTGGTGTCGTACCTCGAGTCGCTGCCCGAGCCGCTCATTCTCTGCGACACCTCGCTGCGGATCGTCTCGGCCAACACGGCCTACCGGCGCACCTTCGGCCGCGGCGAGAGCGTCATCGGGCGCACCTGCTATGAGGTGTCTCACCACACCGCGGTGCCGTGCGATCAATCCGGCGAGACGTGCCCGCTCCGCCAGGCGCTCGCCTCGTCCCAGCGGGAGCGGGTGCTGCACCTGCACCACACGCCCTCCGGCGAGGCGTACGTCAACATCGAGCTGTCACCGCTGCGCAACGCCGAGGGCGCCGTCGCCTGGTTCATCGAGAAGATGGAGCCCATGGAGGTGACGCGGGGGCCGGGCTCGATCCAAGGCTTGGTCGGGCGGGCACCGGCGTTCCAGCGGATGCTCGAAATGGTGGCGCGGGTGGCCAAGGCCGATGCCACCGTGCTGCTTCAAGGCGAGTCGGGCACCGGAAAGGAGCTGGTGGCCAAGGCCATTCACGACGCCAGCCGCCGGGCCTCGGCGCCCTTCGTCACCGTCGACTGCTCCGGGCTGCCCGAGGCGCTCATCGAGAGCGAGCTGTTCGGCCACGAGCGTGGGGCCTTCACCGGCGCCACCACCCGACGCACCGGCCTGGTCGAGGCGGCCCTCGGCGGCACGCTCTTCCTCGACGAGGTCGGCGATGTTCCGCTGGCCATGCAGGTGAAGCTGCTGCGGCTCCTCGAGACTGGAACGTACCGGCGGGTCGGCTCCTCGGAGCTCTCGCACGCTGACGTGCGGTTGGTCTCGGCCACGCACCGAGACCTCCGCGCCATGGTGGCCGCGGGCCAGTTTCGCCAAGACCTCTACTTCAGGCTGAACACCTTCCCGATTCGTCTGCCTCCGCTCCGAGATCGAAAGGCCGACCTCGTGCCCCTGGTCGATGCGCTGCTCCAGCGAGTGGCCCCGGGGCGCGGCTTGTCCCTCGCTCCTCGAGCCGCCCAGCTCCTCGAGCGCCACGACTACCCGGGCAACGTGCGTGAGCTGCGCAACATCCTCGAGCGGGCCAGCCTCCTCTGCGATGGCGACGTCATCCAGGCTGCCCACCTCCCCGAGGAGCTCCGCGCCAGTGTCAACGCAGTGCCCGGGCCCGTTGGCGCAGTCGACGCCGAGCTCACCGCGCTCAGGCGCCGCCTCGCCACCCATGGTGGGAGCCGAAAGGCGCTTGCCAAGGAGCTCGGCGTCAGTGAGCGCACACTCTACCGGCGGCTCAAGCGTCTGGCCGGCGACTGACTGTCACTGGCAGTGTCACACTGCCACCGTGGCAGGGGAGTGATGGCAGTCTCGTCGGGCGACACCTGCATCCTCGAGGGCTTGGCGAGGAGCAGCCCGTTGGCGCGGTACGTGAATGTGCGCAAGGTCGCTCGTGGAGGAGCAGCCGATGCGCATCGCCGTGAACACCCAGGATTTCAACACCGTCGCAACCCACGTGGGTCGGGCGCGCCGATTTCTCGTCTTCGAGCCTGGGCTCGAGGGTGAGATGCCCGAGCTGCACTGTGTCGAGCTCCCGCGAAAGTTCATCTTGCACGGCTACTCCGACTCGGAGGCCCACCCGCTCGATGGGGTCGAGGTGCTCCTCACCCAAAGCGTGGGAGCGGGGCTCACGCGGCGCCTGGCTCGGCGAGGTATTCGGGTCGTGTGCACGGCGGAGACCGACGCGAAGAAGGCAGTGAAGGACTTCCTCAAGGGGAAGCTCAGTCCCCCGGCGCCCCAGGCCCAGGAGTCGCGCGGTGAGCCCGCCGCCGCCGAGGCTTGCTGAGCGCGCTCAGGGTCGGCGAGAACCTTCCGTCGGAGTGAGCGGCTCTCGCTGAGTGATGGTCGTCCAGCGCCTCCTGGCCTTCAAGCGCTTCCTCGCCGCGTGGATCACCGAGCTGGAGTACCGCCTGCGCACCTGGTGGCCCTTTCGCGTGGGCTCCGGCGCCCGGAGAGTCTTCTTCCCTGGGTGCGCGCTGACGGCCGCCGACCCTGAGTTGACTCTGAAGACGTTCGAGTGGCTCAAGGCCAGGGACCCGGGCATCGAGCTGTGGGCCGATTGCTGTGGCATGCCGCTGGAGAAGTTCTCCACGCCCGCCGCCGCGGCGCGAGGCCACGCACGCACCCGGCGGTTGCTTCGAGCGGCGAACACGAAGGAGATCATCACCGCCTGCGGCAACTGCACGGTGCAGTTCAACGCGCTCCGTGAGCCGGGGCTCACCGTCACCTCGCTGTACCGGCTCTTGGCCGAGCAGGAGTGGGGCCCTCGGGCCTCAGCCGTCCCCGCGATCGTCCATCACCCCTGCTCGGCGCGCATCGACCGGGGCCAGCAGGATGACTTTCGTGCCCTCGCCGCCCGCCTGGGGTTGCGCCTGTCGAACGCCGACTCCAAGAGCCACGCCCTGGCGTGCTGCCTCGTCAAGACGCCGAGCGCGATGAAGCGTCGAGAGGCCCTCTCGGGGCAGCCGCTGGTGACCTACTGCGCCCACTGCACGGTCAGCTTCCAGAATGACCTCGACACCCGCCACGTGCTCCAGGAGACCTTCGGCTCGACGGAGCGTTGGGTCGCGAGAGGGAAGCTGGGCCGGTTTCTCCAGTACTTTCGGTTCGCGCGCAGGGCGAAGCGGGCAGAACCGGCACCGGCTGGAGAGGCTCTCAGTCTCGAATGAACTTCTCGCCTCAGGCTGTCCTGCACACCCCGGCGCTGACACATTGGCAGAGCGCCGACGAGCTCCATTTCGCCCTCGATGCCGAAGGGCCGAACTGGCTCGCGACCGATGCCAGGGGCGCGTGGGTCCTGGGGCTCATCGACGGCCGCCGCTCGTTGGGCGAAGTGGCGCGACTGGCCGAGCTGTCTCCTCACCCGGTGGAGAACCATCAGCAGGTGATGGACTTCGTGCAGGCCGTCTGGCGGGCCGGGCTCATCAGCGGGGAGCCCTTCGTGCGAGCTCCCTACTCCGGCAGGGCCGAGCACCTCACTGGGTGGACGCTGAGGGAGCTCTGGCTCCACACCAACGACGCCTGCAACCTCGAGTGCTCGCACTGTCTGGTGTCGTCGGGCCCCGAGGGTGGCAAGGGCCTGCCGCTCGACACCCTCCGCGCCGCGGTCGATCAGGCAGCCGCGCTGGGGGCCGAGCGGGTGCTCCTCACCGGTGGTGAGCCGTTTCTGCTCAAAGACCTCTTCGCCCTCGTCGAGCACGTCACCGCGCGGCACGGCCTCGAGGTGGTCATCCTCACCAACGCGACGCTGGTGACCCAGGAGCGCCACCGCGCCGCCCTGGCCTCGCTCGATCGCTCGAAGGTGCGCTTTCAGGTCTCCCTCGACGGCGTCAGTGCCACCGAGAATGATCGACTCAGAGGCCCGGGGAGCTTCGGGAAGGCCACGGCGGGCCTCCAGCTCCTGTCGTCGATGGGCTTCGAGACCTCGCTCACCGCGGTGCCGTGCCGCTCGAACCTCGGCACTTTGCCTCAGCTCCCTCGCCTGGCGAAGGCCCTGGGCGCGGCGGCCTTTCACCTGATGTGGCCACACCGCCGAGGCCGAGCGATGGACATGCTCGAAGACGTGCCCTCGGTCGACGAGCTCCTCGCGCTCACCGGCGCGGTTCGAGACGCGGCGAACGCGTCGGGCATTCGCTTCGACAACCTCGAGAGCGCGCGGCTCCGGGCCAACGCCGTCGCGGGCGTGAAGCACGACCTGGGCATGGCCGGAGTGGAGTCGCTCTGCCTCGCCTCCGATGGGGTCCTCTACCCTTCGGCGGCGATGGCCAAGCACGCCGAGCTCGCCATGGGGTCCTTCGACGGAGGCCGGTCGCTCCTCGACGTCTGGCAGGCCTCGGCGATCGCCCACCAGCTCCGAGCGCTCTCGCTGGAGCAGAGCCCGACCGCCAGGGTTGACCCGCTCCGGTTCCTCACCGGCGGAGGTGACCTGGAGCACGGGTACTTCTGGAGCGGCGCCTTCGGAGGCGCTGACCCCTGGGCCAAGGTGGCGGCCAAGCTGGTGAAGGACGCGATGGAGGAGCTCGGACGACGGGGGCGCGACCTGGTGAACCACCGCTCGAGGCCCTCTGGCCCGCTGGTGTTCCACGCCATGGGTGAGGGCGCGCTGGCCTGTGGCGACGAGGTGCCCGGCATGGTGCGCACGCTCCATTCCAACTGCGTCTTGGCCTTCGACGTGGAGCGCCCTCGGGCCCTGGTGCGCGAGTTCTACGGCGCCGCCGCCGAGACGCCCGACGAGACCCTGTGCTGTCCGGTGCGCCCGTCAGCGGAGGATCTCGCGCACATTCCAAAGGGCGTGGTCGATCGCTTCTACGGCTGCGGCTCTCCAGTGGGTGACGCGGCGCTGCGGCGGGGCGAGTCGATGGTGGATCTCGGCTCGGGCGCGGGCATCGACGTGTTCATCGCCGCCAAGCACGTCGGGCCCAGCGGTCGGGCCATCGGCGTCGACATGACCGAGCGGATGCTGGCCGTGGCGCTGGAGAACAAGCCCATCGTGGCGAAGAACCTCGGCTACGACGTGGCCGAGTTTCGCCGGGGCTTCCTCGAGAAGGTGCCCGTCGACGATGAGCAGGTCGACTGTGTGACCTCGAACTGCGTGGTGAATCTCTCGGCCGACAAGCGGGCGGTGTTCGGGGAGATCTGGCGGGTGCTCAAGCAGCATGGCCGGGTGGTGTTGGCCGACATCGTCGTCGACCGCCCAGTGCCGCCGCGGTTCCGCGTCAACGCCCACGCCTGGGGCGAGTGTCTCTCGGGGGCCTTGACCGAGGCCGAGCTGCACGCCGAGCTCGAGCGGGCGGGGTTCTACGGCCTCGAGAAACTCAAGCGCTCGCACTGGAAGACGGTCGACGGCTACGTCTTTTCGTCGGTGACGGTGCGGGCGTACAAGGCCGCGGAACGGGGCGCCGCGGTGCTCGATCACCGAGCGGTGTACAATGGCCCGTTCAAGGGTGTGTCCGACGAGCGGGGGCAGTTCTTCCTCCGGGACCAGGCCGTCTCGGTGAGCGCCGAGGTGGCCGCGCGGCTCAGCCGACCGCCGTATGGCCAAGTCTTCACGGTGTATGCGCCCGACGGCTCCACGGTGCCGGGTGCGAAGAAGTGCTGCTGAGGGCTCCTCGAGCCTCGAAGAAGCCTTTCTCGCTGGGCCTGGCTCCAAGTCGCATGGCTCTTGCTGATGCGATTGTTGGTCTCCCTTGGGGTGGGGTGGTGGTGGCGTGCCTCACGCTCGGTCTGGCTCCCTTCACTCCTCCGCACATCGTCGAGAAGCTGGGGATGCTCTTCGCGGGCAAGCTGGTGAAGCCCATCGACTGGTTCGACCTCGTGTTCCACGGTGCGCCATGGGCGGTGCTGCTCGTGAAGGCCGGCCTCCAGATGACGCGCACTGCCTGAGGCACCGGCGGCCCTCCATGAGGCCACACCAGTCACCTCAGGTACTTCTCGAGCAGGGGCTTGAGCCGGTGGCGCACCTCGGGACCGATGGTGGCGGGCGAGGACCAGATGCCCTTGGCGAGGGCCGACTGGCAGGCGCAGGGCGCGGCGGTGAGGTGGCGCAGCGTGGCGCGAATGAGGGCCAGCCCGTTCTCGGTCGCTGCTTTCAGGTTGGCGATGACCTCAGAGAGCACGTCGACCGACGCGGCGTCTTCCGGGCGGGCGCGCCAGGAGTCGTAGTCGGTGGGCAGGGCGATGAGCGCGTAGCAGATCTCCGCCTCGCGCATCAGGCGGGCCTCGGGCATGGCCGTCATTCCCACCAGGTGGCCGCCCAGGAGCCGGTGCATGTGGCTCTCTGCCTGGGGCGACAGCGACGGCCCTTCGATGCACACGTAGGTGCCTCGTTGGTGCACCACCGTCGAGACGGAGGCGGCCTGGGCCTGGAGCAGGCTCCTCAGCGTGGGACAGAACGGAGACGCGAAGTCGACGTGCCCGGCGAAGTCATCGAAGAAGGTGGTGGGGCGGCGGACGGTGCGATCGATGACTTGGTCGACCACCACCAGGTGTCGGGGCTCGATGCGCTCGTCGAGGCTGCCGGTGGCGCCGCTGGCGATGACGTGGGTGACGCCCAGGGCCTTGAGGGCGAAGACGTTGGCCCGGTAAGGCACTTGGGTGGGGTTGAATCGGTGGCCGTCTCCGTGACGAGCGAGCAGCGCGACCTCGACGCCGTCCACCCGGGTGAGGCGAATGGGAGAGGATGGAGGGCCGAAGGGGGTCTCCACCGCGACCAGCTCGCCGCCGAGCGCGCCCAGCGCTTCGCCCAGCCCAGTACCGCCGATGATGCCGACTCGCATTCGATGTGCTCCCCGTCTTTGGTGTCGGCACGCTGCTCCAATGCAGGGGTGACGTCCAGGGCGGTGGCATGAGCGCGGCGCCGGGTGTCATCGCCGTGTTCGCCAAACCACCGCTGGCGGGTCTGGTGAAGACGCGGCTGGCGGCCACCATCGGGTCCGAGAGTGCCGCGACGCTGGCGCAGGCCTTCTTCGCCGACACCTGGGCGGCCCTGAGTCGGCTGTCGGGGGCTCGGCTGGTGTTGGCGGCGACGGTGGCCGAGCGCGGGGCGTATGGGCTCGACGAGGGCGAGCTCTGGCTCCAAGGGGAGGGCGACTTGGGCCAGCGTATGGAGCGCATCGCCCAACGGGCGCTCTCGGCTGCCCCGTGGTTCCTGGCCCTGGGGACCGACAGCCCTGGGCTCCCGGCCTGGATCGTCGAGGCGGCATGGGCGTCGCTCACCCACCACGACGCGGTGCTGGGCCCGGCCGTCGATGGGGGCTTCTACCTCCTGGGCCTGAGGCGCGTGGAGCCGGGGCTCTTGAGCGAGCTGCCGTGGAGCGTCCCCAGCACCTTCGCCGCCACCGCCGCGCGCTTGCGAGCTCGGGGATATTCGTTCGACACAGCAGCGTCCTGGTTCGACGTCGACGAGGTGGGGGACCTCTCGCGGCTCACGGAGGCCATCGCACAGAGGCACCTCGAGGCGCCGTGCACGGTGGCGGCCCTGGCTTCACTGGGGCTCGGGTGATGCGGCTGTCGGTCATCATTCCCACGCTCGACGAGGCCGGGGTCATCGAGGCCCAGGTGCGGCACACCACGAGGCTCGAAGGTATCGAGGAGATTGTCGTGGTCGACGGCGGGAGCACCGACGGCACGCCCCGGCGGATTCCCTCGCTCCCCAGGGTGCGGACGCTGTCGGCGCCTCGGGGGAGGGCCTCGCAGATGAACCACGGCGCGAGGGCGGCCACGGGTGATGTGCTGCTCTTTCTCCACGCCGACGTGAGGTTGCCGGAGGGCGCGGCGCGGCTCGTGGCGCAGGCCCTGGCTCGGCCCTCGGTGGTGGGCGGGGCGTTCCTCACGTGGACGGTTGCGGAGCGTCGGACGTGGCTGGGGCCGCTGGTGCACCTCGCGGATCTCCGCAGTCGCTACACCCGGCTGCCCTATGGAGATCAAGCCCTCTTCGTGCGCCGGAGCGCCTTCGAGGCCGTGGGCGGCTTTCCCCAGCAACCGCTGATGGAGGACCTCGAGTTCTCCATGCGGCTGCGTCGGGTCGGCGAGCTCGCGCGGGTACCGGCGCGGGTGACGGTCTCTGGGCGGCGCTTCGTGGCCCGCCCGTTCTTCTATTCGGCGGTGATGAATGTCTTCCCTGCGCTGTATCGCCTGGGTGTGTCACCTGCCGCGCTGGCGAGGCTCTACGGCCATGTCCGGTGATTCTTTCGAGGGAGCTCGCGCATGACGAAGACGACGCAGAGGTTCCTGGGAGGGGCGCTGGTGCTGGTGGCGGGGCTGGCGGCGCTTCGTGGCTTCGATGGCCCCCACCATCTGCTGGCCGCGGTGGAGTGGGGGAGGGGCGCCGGCGCGATGGGCGTGCTCGCCTTCGCGGTCCTCTTCGTCGTGGCGACGGTGTTGATGCTCCCGGCCTCGGTGTTGACGCTGGCCGCTGGGTTTGTCTGGGGGCCGCTCGTGGGGCTGCTCATCGTGCTCCCGTCGGCGGTCCTCGCCTCGACGGTTGCCTTCTGGTTGAGTCGGAGCGTGGGGCGAAAGTGGGTTGAGGGCCGAGTTCGGGCGAGCCCGCGGTTCCGGGCCATCGACGAGGCGGTTGGCGGTGGCGGCCTCCGACTGGTGTTGTTGCTCCGGCTGTCTCCGCTGGTGCCCTTCAATGTGTTGAACCCGACGCTGGGGCTCACGAAGGTGTCGGCGCGTGACTTCGTGGTGGGCTCCATCATCGGAATGGCCCCGGGAGCGTTGTTGTACCTCTACCTCGGCTCGTTGGTGACCAGCGCGAGTGAGCTGCTGTCGGGGGCGCGCCCAACCGCGGGGCCGGTGGGTACGGTGCTCTATGTCGTGGGTCTCGTCGCGACGGTGGTGGTGATGGTCTGGGTTACGAGCGCGGCCCGGGCGGCCCTCGCGAAGGCGCTTGTCGGAGGCGAGGGGCGCGGATTGGGGAAGTGAACGGACGGGGGGACCGGGTGCGGGTGCCTCGACTTGACCACCCTTCGCGGCAAACACCCGTCCCGCCAGGACTTTGTTCCGGTCCGTAGTGAAAAATCAGCGCGGCTTGATGGTGGCAGCGACGGTTTGGCTGTCGGTGAGATGGCTCAGGTTCAGAGCCTGCACGAGTGCCTCGCAATCTGGTGACGGTGCTGTGAGCAGGTAGACGGATTGGTCTGCGCCCTTCGCGAAGCAGCGGTTGAGGTGGACTCTGCGCAGCTGCTCGAGAGCACGGCCGCCGTCATTGGCCGACCGGCTTCCCTCAGCGTGCGCTCGAGGAGGCGGTCGACGAGAAGGGCGAGCAGCATGCAGAGGGTGACATGAGCCCGCACCTTGGCGTCGGTGTGGTGCCGCACCGGGCGCAGCTCGACTTCGCTCTTGATGTGGCGGAAGTCCTGCTCGTCGCAGTTCTTCTCGCGGTAGAGGGACGCGAGCTGGCCAGCGTCTCCGAGTGAGTCGGGGTGGGCGACGATGACATGGAAGCCGTCGAAGCGACGACGTTGCCGCCAAGCCTTGGGGTTGAGACGGAGCTCCTTCACGAGGACGTGGTGACGCCTGTGGAGCGCCCCAACCAGGAGGGCGTGGTGGAGCCCGACTGGCAGCGCCCCGTCATCCGCTTGGCCGCCATCTTCCACTACGAGACGTCGACGCTGTACGTGAAGGCCGCTCGCACCTCAGAGCGCGAGAAGCTGAAGGACTTGTTCGCTGACGTCCTCTTGGGCGCTCCGGGCTACTTCGGGAACGGCGGCAAGCGGCCCCAGTCCTGCTTCGACGTGCTGAGTGACGCGGACTTCGACTTCCCGACGAGGGGCGTTGACGGGGCAGCGCAAGTGTCTGTCATCCGTGTCTCCGTTCGGCCCGGGCGCCGCGTGGTGCGGCGGGTGACGGTGGGGTTGGTGCCCGGCCTCAGCCTCCGCGAGGTGCGCGACGGCCTGGCCGCGTACGGGGTGGACCTCCTGTCAGACACCATCGAGGGGGTGCGGCTGCAGTTCCTCTTCGAGGGGAAGGGGCGCTGCAAGTGCCGAACCATCAGCCTCGTCAACCCCAACAGCACCAACCTCAATGACACGGAACGAGACCGAGTCATCCGTCAGTACCTCAGGGAGTGGGGCATCGATGCAAGTGAACGGCGGGAAACCGTGGCGCCTGCTGCTGGCCAAGCTGCGTTGCACTGACGACGCACGGGTCAGCTACGCCGAGGTGCTGGCAGCGGGGTCGAGGCCCTCGTCAGGGAGCGCCTCCTCGAGTACCGCAAGGACGACGGGTACGAGCCTCCCGGGTGCGAGCACCGGTGTCTGCCGAATCTCGACTACGACACCCGGAAGAAGGAGGGGCTGGTGGGCGTGGCGTGCCCGAGCCAGCCGGCGTGCTGGCCGGGTGGACGTGGGTGCCGCGCGCCGAGGTGGAGACCCTCACGTGCCGGGCGAGGGACGTCTTCGCGGCGCTCGCCGCCATCAACGGGATCGAGCCCCTGGAGGAGGCGGTGCCGGCGCCCTTCGTCCCGGTGGGCTCCTGCGCAGACGGGGGCTGTCCGTCGCGGTGGTGTGGCTGCAGTCCGACCTGCGCGTTGAGTTGCTCTGCCGGGGCCTCCGGGCGCAGCTGAAGCGCGACGGCCTCATTGTCTTGATGCCGCGAAGGCCGGCCACCTCCGTTCTCGTCGATGGAGCGCATCGTCGTGGCGGAGGTGGCCGACGACGCTGGAGGCGACTTGCAACTGGCTCGGGCACTTGACGAATTGATGCCCGACTACCGGAAGCGGGTGGTGGAGGAGCCGATGCTGGACCTCGACTACGTGCGGCTCCGCCTCGCGACGCGACCAGGGAGTCGCCACGTTGTGGGGCTCAACGGACACGACTTCGGGGGGGCTTCCGGAAGAGCGATGCAAAATTCCTACGCCTCTTGCTGCTGGCCGCCGCGAGGAAGTGCGGGCAAGAGGGCGGGTGGTTGGACAAGTCGCGCCTGCGCGACGGCAGCGACAAGGACCCGGCCCTGAGCGGAAGGCGTTGATCCGCGTGCAGCGCGGGGAGGGGCGCATCCGTCTGGGCGTCCCGCCGGAGAACATCGAGCTCACGCGTCGCTGGCGGAGCTCGCCTTCGTCGGGCCCACCGCCATCGTCAAGAGGAGCGGGGCGAAGACGAAGGCGACGCCGAAGCAGCAGGAGGGGCTGCGGAACGCGGGCGTGCTGTTGAATGACTGCCGGCGCCTTGGGGCGCCAGGGAGGCGGTGAGTGATGTGCCTCTTGCTGATTGCGGGATTCCATCTCGTTCAATCACCTCGGCTCTCGATTGAATTCCTTCCATGGTTGGTGAAGGCAATTTTGGGTGAAGTCCTCGCATGGCATGGTGAGGCGTAGCCTGGCGATGGCCGGCGAGGAGCACCTCGAAGGCTGGCGGACCACTGGCCGTGCTGCGCAAGCGACAGCGAGACCAGGCGCGCGACGACGACGAGGCGTTCGCTGCCTCTGGAGAGGCGCAGTTGTTCTCGCGCTGCCGCGAAGCTCCTGCGGGCTTCGAGGTCGAGAACTGCGAACTTGAACGACCACCGCGGCGAGCGAGACAGCCCAGCGAGCAGCGGTCGGTCGTGGCCTCTTCGGTTGGTCCTCGGCGTGGCAGAGATGGCTTGCCGTGTCGGCATTGTGTTGGGTTTGCGGTGGCGACCGGAGTCTCTTCGCGCCTACTTGGTCCTCTCCGGTGCGACTGATGGAGGCACGGCAGCGCTTGCCGCCGACAGCGAAGCTGCTGGTGTGGACGTTGGCGCATTCGGAGCCGGAGGCTGCTTGGCAATCGCTGCCGCTGCAGCGTTGGCCGGAGAGGCGCTTCGGCTTCCCTTTGCGGTGTCTTGTTCCGAGAGGCTGCGCTCAAGCCTCACCGCGACGCGGGTTAGCTCGGCCAGTAGGAGGGCCTCTTCTTTGGTGACAGTGGGCGCCGCGGTCTGCCCGTGTCCAGCTAGTGGTTCGACATTCCGGCGCTTGTAGATTTCCAAGATGTAGTCGAGCAGTGGCGACGGCAGCTTGGAGTCCTTGCGGTACCTATCGAAGAAGCTGGCGAGGGTCTGATTTTCGACCGATGCGAGGTTGACAACCACCTTCGCCAACGTCTCGAAGACCATCGCGCTGGTGTGAAGCACTCCCGGCCAGTCGTCTTGGGTGATGAGTGTCTCCATTCGGTTGATGAGGTGGCGGATGTTCGGGTGCGCGTCGTCCACCGCCGCAGCCTCAATCTCAGTATCGGAAGTGACTCTCAGAGAGACGACGATGTCGCCGAATGTTCCCTCATCCTCCACCAAACTAAAGGAGACGCCATCTTGTGCCAGTACCTCGTTGACGTCATCGACATCGACCAGTCGGGCCGCAGCGAGATCCACAAGCGCCTCCGCCAGCTTGGCGGTCGATGGGCGCCGCATCGCGAGTTCAAGCTCGCCCTGGTGCCATGCGTGCTCGACGGGTGCGTAGTACTCCTCGCCACCGCTATCGAGGACATACACGGGGAGGCCCATTGGCGCCCGGGCAATGTTCACGATGCGATTCACGAAGACGATTCCGACCTCTAGATCCCGACGGTCAGGCCAGACGCGCAAGAGTCGGGTGAGGCGAAGTCGCGCTTCGTCCGAGACGACCTCTCTCGACAGGAGCTTCGCGTCCTGCGGCGTGACTACCTGTGTGGTGATCTTCAATGGTCATCCTCATGGCAATGCAGGGGCAGCCCGGCTAGGCGCCGCAAACTGGAAGCTACGACATTTGGGCGACCTCCACGGCGCGACTGCGACCTTGCGCAGTTTCTGCGCCTCTTGCAGCTGGCCGCCGCCCGGAGGGGCGGCCGGGAGGCGGGTGGATGGACAGGTCGCGCTTGCGCGACGGCAGCGACAAGGACCAGGCCCTGAGCGACCTCCTCGCGGAGCTTGCGAAGCACCAGGGCGGGGGGTGAGCGAGGAGGAGCGGAAGGCGTTGATCCGCGTGCAGCGCGGGGAGGGGCTCATCCGTCTAGGAGTCCCGCCGGAGAACATCGAGCTCGACGCGTCGCTGGCGGAGCTCGCCTTCGTTGGGCCCACCACCATCGTCAAGAGGAGCGGGGCGAAGACGAAGGCGACGCCGAAGCAAGAGGAGGGGCTGCGGAACGCGGGCGTGCTGTTGAAGGACTGTCGGCGCCTGGGGGCGCCCAACAGAGGGGTGGAGGCAGACTCCTGGGGCCTGAGTGCGTGCCCGGCGACGGCTTGGTTTCGCTCTGGCGCAGGCCGTTGGTAGGATCGCGGCCGGAACTTGCGCTTGCACGGGTCGGAGGTGCGACTGACTGAAATGTATGGTGGATGGTGGCTATGATGCGCAGCCGTCGTAGAAGCCGCGGAGGACTCGCTGTGCGTGTTTGACTCTTATGGCCTTGAAGGCCTTGTCGACGGGATTTCCAAGTGCAAGCGAGATGGCTGTCGCCGTTCCGGCCGCAAGCGCATTGGCAAGGTCTCCGCTGAGAGTCCAGTGGCCGGCCAGAACCAAGCAACCAGCCTCATGGGCAGCGAGCTTTCTTGTTCCGGATCCGATCAGCTGGCCGAAGTAGGTGTTTCGCTCCGCATATTTCTGAGCAAGGCTGCTGAGCGCGACTCCCGTGAGGCCGGGCATCCTTTCCGAGTGGTTCCCGTAGTGAGCCTTCCATGCTGCTTCGATTTCGGCCCACGTGAACTCGAGCGAAGTCAGGTCCCGCAGTTTGCCCTGTGGAATTATGACGACGTCTTCTTTGGTTGTCCCGTCCTTGTGTGCGAACATCGCTATCGGACTGTCATATGCGGAGTGGAACGACGGTTTCTCCGATAGTGACTCGGCTACCAACTTGCTGTATGCGGCGCTGACAAGAGTTCGTGCGTCTCTTCTGGTGACGGTGTCGTCCTGGGTTCGTTCGTCTATCGCGCGGTAGGCGTCCGTGCGTGTCTTTAGGTGTTGGTCGGCGTTGCTCTGTAGGCTGTCAAGTAGTCGCCGCAATGGTTCTGCGATCTTGAGTTCTTTCTGATTGAGGGCGCGGGCGATTGATTGCTCCACCTCGCTCTTGAAGGGGCGTGGGTAGCATCTCTCACAGGCGAGCTCGCCGCCGGTTGGCTTGGCGGAGATCTCGATTGCGTCAAGGAGCGCGATCGCGCGATCTAGTCTGTGGATGGCCGAGGTGCTGAGCGATTGCGCTATGGTTGGTGTTATCTTTTTGTTACTTAGATAGTCGAGGGCGAGCTTGCGCCTTTCCTTGCTGTCGGAGTTGGCAATGCGCAATTCGGGCCAGGCACCAAGATGCACGTGGTCGTTTGAGTCGAGCATTGCTTCAAAAAGCTTTCTTGGGGTCTTGCGGTCGTGGCGTGCACGGAATTTGACTATTCCGTCTCGGACTAGCGAGATAAAGGCCGCGTCCTTTGCGCATTCGTCGAGGATCAGGGAGGAGTTGATTGCTTGCAGGGCGGGTAGTTCCGGTCCGCGCTTCTGGAATACCAATGCCTTGAGAAGTGCCACGGGAAGCGAGCACTCGAGTCTGGTTCGGAATCCTGTGTCAAACAGCGAGCTGCAAACGAGTGGCTCATCCGGGCTGCTCGTGCACATGATGGAGGAGTATAGCTGAGCAGTCCGGTCTGGTCAGGTGACTCCGGCTGGCTTGGTTGTTGCATCGGGGTGGGTCTCCTCGGTTTTGGAGGACCCAGCAAGCATCCGGTCGCGACACCGCACCCGGCCCGACACCCGTTCTCCGACGCCCCACCCGGCAGTTCTACTTCCGCACGACCGCGGCCCATGCCCGGCTAAGGTCAAAGCGTGCCCATGGCTCCCAGCCGCCTCGTCTGCCTCGTATTCCTCTGTGCCAGCGCATCGGGGTGCTTCTCGCTGAAGTACCTCGGCCAAGCCGCCGCGGGTGAGGTGGAGATCCTCCACGGCGCGAGACCGATCAACGAGGTCCTCAGAGATTCGGAGGCACCGCCCCGGGTGAAGGCGTTGCTGATCGAGGTCGATGCCATCAAGACCTGGGGTCGCGACCGAGGCCTCAAGCCCACGCGAAACTACGATCGGTACGTGGACCTCCACCGGCCCGCGGCGGCGTGGATCGTCCAGGCCTGTGCGCCGCTCTCGTTCGAGGTCCACCGCTGGCACTTCCCAATCGTGGGCAGCGTGCCGTACCTCGGCTTCTTCTCTCAGGCCGAGGCTCGTCGCTTCGCCGATGAGCTCGCCGAGCGCGAACCCCTCGACGTCGAGGTGCGGGAGGCCGACGCGTTCTCGACGCTGGGATGGTTTCGAGACCCGGTGTTGTCGACCATGCTCACGGACGGCGACGCGGGGCTGGGCTCGCTGGTGAACACCATCCTCCACGAGTCGGTGCACGCGACCATCTACGTCCGTGACCAGTCGGCCTTCAACGAGAGCCTTGCCAGCTTCGTGGCTGACCGCCTGACGCCCGTCTTTCTCGAGGAGCGGCGGGGCAGTGGCGCTCGCGAGGCCTCCGCGTGGGTGACGGCCCAGCACACCCGGGAGGCGAGAGTTGCCCGGCTCCGCGCCGCCTGGCTCGACCTCGATGGGGTGTATCGCTCGACCGCGACGGCCGACGAGAAGCGCGCCCAGAAGCAGGAAATTCTCGAGGCGCTCCGCTCGGACCTCGGCATGACCCGCTTGCTCAACAACGCCTCGCTCGCCGGCTTCAAGACGTACGCCACCGGGACCGAGGTCTTCGAGCGGCTCCTCTCGGCCTGCGAGGGGAGCTGGTCGCGGTTCTTCGCCGTGCTCGGTCGCCGAGCTGAGTCGGGCTTCGCCCAGCCCCAGCAGGAAGCACTCGAGGGCGTCCTCCCAGACCGCTGCGAGTGAACGGGCCACGCCAGACGGGCGTTCGTCGGTTGGCGCCCGTGCCGTGAGCGATTATGACCTGAGGCGTGTTGCTCTCTTTGCTCCTCGCGCTGACCAGCGGCGCATCCCCCGTCTCTCCTCCCAAGCTCGCGGCGCTCGACTGGACCGCGGCAAACGTGGAGCGCGAGCTGGTATCGTTCTTCTCCGAGGAGCTCGCTCGGGCGCTCCGCCAGCGGGGGCTCAAGGTCGTGACGTCGTCGGACATGGCTGCCTTGCTGGGAGCCGAGCGACGCCGACAACTTTTGGGCTGTGACGAGAGTGGGTGCTTGGCCGAGCTCGGCAACGCGTTGGGCTGCGAGGGCTTGCTGATGGTGTCACTGGCGAAGCTGAGCGGCACCTGGCGGGCCAACCTGAAGGTGCTCTCGTCGAAGGACGGCGCGACGCTGGTCGAGGCCCAGGTCGAGAGCAGCTCGGACAACGGCTTCGTCCGTGAGCTCGACGGCGCGGCCGCTCGAATGGCCACGGCGCTGGCACCTGGCGCTCCACCCGGCGTGACGGCGGGGGCACCGGCTCGGCGAGTGGCCTGGATCCCCGCGGTGGCAGGTGCGGTGGTGGTGCTCGCTGGCGGCGTCCTGCTCGGTCTGGCGATCTCGAGCTCGAAGGCGCTGGACCAGGAGCTGTCGTCTCAGCAGTCCGTGACGCCGAGGGCCGCGCAGCTCGCCCGTGATGGGAAGGCGTTCCAGGCCGGCGGTTGGGCGGGCGTGGGCGTGGGCGCGGCGGCTCTGGTGGTGGCTGCCGCGATGGCCCTCTTCGGTGGTGATGCGCCGATGCGCCCGGTGGTGAGCCTCACCCCTCGAGGCGCGTCCTTCGGCCTCACCGTGGAGTGGCCATGAGGGGCCTCGCGTGTGCTCTCACCGTCATGGCGCTGGGCTGCATCGACTTCGACACCCGTCTGGCCGAGTGTGACGCCGGCCGAGGGCGATGCGCGCCAGGAGCGGGTGATGGGGGCTCCGCGAATGACGCGGGCGCCGTTGGCGAGGGGGACGGCGGCCTCTACTCGGGCCCCGTGGGCTTCTGCGTCGACAGCGGCTTCTGCTGGGTGCACCCTCGACCTTTCGGAGAAGCGCTCTTGGCGATCGACGGGCCCAGCGTCGACGATCTCTGGGTCACCGGACGAGCTGGCCTCGTGGCTCACTGGAACGGCGCGTCGTGGAGCGATCATCGCGCTCCGGTGCTGGGAGCCAATCGCCCAAGCGAGGTGAACACCGTCGTCGCGTCTCCGGAGGGCGTGTGGATCGCCGGGAATCAGCTCAGCCCTTGCCGGGCCTCGGCCGACGGGGGGTGGATACAGGAGTCGTCCGTTCCCTTCGGGTCGGCCTCGAGCCAACGGTCCATCGTGCAGCTTCGCCGTGGGCTCACCTCGCTCATCGGCGTCGGCGTGAGAGAAGACGAGGTGCTTCTGGTCACCGTGCGGCAGCCAGACGGGGGCTGGCGCGAGCACGACGCGGGCCTCTACGCCGACGGCTCCGCGCTGCTCGGCGGAGGAGCTCCGCTGCTGGCGATTCATCAAGGCGCCCAGAACGCGCTGGTGTCGCTCGATGGTGGGCTCCTCGGCACCACGGCGGCGACCGATGTCTACACGCCCGGCATCTCGGCCCTCTGGGAGCAACCGGGTGTCGGAGTCTGGGCGGCCGGCCGCTCCTGCTTCCTCGACCTGTTCGACGGAGGGCTGCTCCATACGGTTCAGCCGTGCACGGCTGACACGCCCTCGTACCTGGCTGGGCGCTGGATGCCAGGCGTCGGAGCCAACGTCGTGGTGGGCACCAACGCCGTCATCCTCGAGGGCGTCAGCGGAGCCTTCGCCGCGCCAGCCCAGGACTGGCTCGCGGGTACCACGCCGACGTACCGCGACGTGTGGGTCGATGAACAAGGCCATGGGGTGGCGGTGAGTGACTCGGCGGCCACCGTGTGGCGTGACCCCTCGAGCGGCGCGTGGAGCTCGGCCAACGCACACCTCGGGTTCACCCAGGAGCTGCGGAGAGACCTGCTCGCGATCGCCACGGCGGCCGGTCGCGTGTACGTCGGGGGCCGCGGCCCCTTCGAGGCGACGGTGTCGTTGAGCACCGGCGCGCTCACCGAGCTGGGCGCCGACGTGCCGGGACGAGACCTGAGCGTGGCCCGCCTGTGGACCGACGGCGAGGGGACGCTCATCAGCATCCAGTCGGACTACGACAGCGTTGGCCAGCTCTGTCTGGTCGCCAGCGACGGGAGCTGCCAGGTCCTCGCGTCGCAGCCGGGGCCGCTCAACGGGCTGTGGGTGGACTCGCCGCGCGACATCATCGCCGTCGGGGTGGGCGGAAGCATCGTGAGAGTCAAAGGCGGGGCGCTGAGCCAGGTGCCCCCGGACGGCGGCTCCGTGGACCTCTACGCCGTGGTGAGCGCGCAGGGGCACACCTACGCCGGCTCGTGGGACGGCGTGCGGGCGCAGGGGGCCATCTACGAGGTGAACCCGGATCTCTCCCTGAGCATCGTGTTCGGGCCTGTGCCGAGCGTCGGAGTCGAGGCCTTCGCCGCGGCGCCCACCGGGGAGCTCTGGGCTTTTGGCGGGCCCTCTCTCGTCGTCACGCGGACGAGCACCGGGGCCTGGCGGCAGGAACCTCAGCTCTCGGTGAGGAACTCGGTGCTCTCGGGCGCGGTCGCCTTCGATGCTCGAGACGTGTGGGCCTCGGGCGGCGACGGCGTGGTGCTGCACTTCGATGGCTCGCGGTGGAGCTTCGTCGAGAGCGGCACCAGGGTCTCGCTGTGGCGCCTCGCTGGTCGTCAGGTCGGATCGACCCGAGAGGTGTGGCTCGCCGGTGAGAATGGTGCGCTCTTGGTGCGCCAGTACCCGGCCCCTTGATGCGGAACGTGGCTTCGTCGACCAGCCCTCCGAGCCGCGGGGGGTCGACGTCCCCGCGCTACCAGTTGGACATCGCCCCGAGATCGAAGACGTTGGTGTAGCCGCCGTCGAGGAGGATGCCCGCGGCCTGAGCGGAGCGACTGCCACTCCGGCAGTACACGACGACCCACTTCTGCTTGGGCTCGAGCTCCAGGAGGCGAGAGGGGAGCTCGGCCAGCGGGATGTTTCTGGCGCCCGCGATGCACCCTGCGTCGAACTCCGCAGGCGTCCTGACGTCCACGAGGCGGCCTCCATCGGCCACGATGTCGCGCGCGGTTGCGCCCCGCTGGGTCGCCGGGCCGCCACCCGTCGCTTCACCACCACCCGTCGCTCCACCACCACCCGTCGCTCCACCACCACCCGTCGCTCCACCACCACCCGTCGCTCCACCTCCACCCGTCCCTCCAGCTCCACCCGTCCCTCCGCCACCACCCGTGCTCTGGGGCGTGCCTCCTGCCGCGCCGCCACCGCTGGGCCTCCCACCGTCGACCCCAGCGTCAGGCTGGCAGCTCGCCGAGGCCGAGCAGACCTGTCCAATGTGGCAGTCGGCGTCGGTGCGGCACGGCGACTCCCCGAGGCCCGAGCAGCCCCCGATGGGAAGGAGGACCGCGAGGGTCACCACGTAGAGCGTTCGCTTCATGGGGAGAAGCTCACACAGGGGCAGGGCGACGACAAGCTCGACGCCCGGGGTGTGTGGGCCTCGGGAACCGGCGGCGTGGTGACGACCGGCGAGGCGCGACAGCGAGACCCCGGTACCGCCGGTGAGAATGGTGCGCTCTTGGTGCGCCAGGCTCCAGGCTCTCTTGACCTCGGTTGTCAGCTTTGATGACGCCCTTGGGGTGACGTCGTCCCGGATGGAAGCTGCCCTTCCATTTGGCCCTCACCCCTGTGAGCCCAGGAGGGTCGTGCCGCCCCTCGGCGCCCACTGGCGGGTCCCTCCTGCTCAGACGATGCCGAGAGCCACGAGCACGAAGGGCGGCCCGTTGCAGATCGCGTGAATGGCCACGCCGGTCCACAGGGTCCTCGACCGCTGCACGACGAAGGGCACCACCATCAGCGCCGGCGCCGTCAACAGCACCACCGCGGCTCCCATGGACGCGTGAAACCCACCCCAGAGCATCGCCTGGTACAGCCAGGCCCTGCTTCCCCACGCCCGCTCTTGCCGGGGGAGAAGCACGCCGCGCCAGACGAGCTCCTCGGCCCCGACGTTGAGCACGAAGAAGGGGAGCCAGGCCGCGAGGACCCAGGCGGGGTCTGCCGTGGCGTCGACCCGGAGGAAGGACGGCGCCAGCTCCACGCCGACGTGGCGCAGCGCCGCGGCGAGGAGCCCGTCGAGGACCAGCACAGTGGCGACACCCTGCGCTACCAGCTTCCAGTCACCTCGCGTGGGGCGCCGGAGCCAGAGGCGTTCCCTGGTTACTGGCGCGGCCTCGGACAGCAGCAGCCCCAGGCCCATCACCATCAGCGGAGCGAACACCAGCCCGCTCGCCGAGGCGAACCACGCCATCAGCGGGTCCCAGCCCTGCGCCACGAGCCGTGGAATGACGACGCGGGTCGCCACCGCGAGCAAGAGGCCGCCGACCACAAAGGGCCCCACCTCGACGAGGCCCAGATGCCAGGAGAAAAGCTGTCTCACCGAGGGAGTTGAGATAGACATGGTAGTCACTATCATATGAGTGTGACTCTCAAACCGTCAAAGCCCGTGAATCTGCGCCGGACCAAGCGAGTCGAGACGATGCGGGCGGTGCAGGAGGTGG
Source organism: Myxococcales bacterium (assembly GCA_003153055.1). Next base: position 46,569 of record PMBV01000034.1, on the reverse strand, counting down.
CCCTCGACCTGTTCGAGTGCCGGGGCTTCGACGAGGTGCCCATCGAGGAGATCGCCGCCAAGGCGCGGGTCGGGGTCGCCACGGTGTATCGCCACTTCGGCACCAAGGAGCGGCTCGTCCTCTGGGATGAGTACGACCCTCAGCTCCTCGCGGCGCTGGCAATTCGACTCGAGGGTTCGCCGCCGCTCGAGGCCCTGCGGGCGGTGGTGGCCTCGGGTCTGGCGTCGGTCGACTCGAAGGATGCCGGGCGGGTGCTCCGCCGGGGCCGGCTCATCGCGGCGCACCCGGGGCTGCGGGTAGCTTCGGCGTCGGATCTCGCCGCCATGCGAGACACCCTGGCGAAGCTGCTGGTGACGGCTGGCTCCGTGGGCGACGAGCTCGAGGCGCAGGTCGTCGCGGGGGCGCTGGTGGCCACGCTCGAGGCCGCGATCTGGCACTGGGTGGCTGGCGGGGGCCGTTCAACGCTGCGTCAGACCCTCACGATGGCCTTTCGCCGCCTCGAGCGCCTTCGAGCCAAACGCCCATGAGAGAACCAGGAGCCGGACGCATGATCTCCCGGGCGTGCTGGGACAGGTTCCGAGGTTGGGCTATACGAGGACCCTTGAGCCCCTCGACCCCATCCATCGACTGGTCGGCCATCGACACCATCCTCCTCGACATGGATGGCACGCTGCTCGATCTGCACTTCGACAACCACTTCTGGCAGGCCCACGTCCCGGTCCGCTATGCGGAGCAGCGTGGCCTGAGTCGCGAGGCGGCGAAGGAGGAGCTGGCGGCCCGCTACCACGCCCGGGCGGGCAGCCTCGAGTGGTACTCGGTGGAATTCTGGGAAGCCGAGCTGGCGCTCGACATCATGCGGCTCAAGGAAGAGGTCGCGCACCTCATCGCCATTCACCCTGGCGTCGTCGAGTTCCTCGCTGCCGCTCGCGCTCTCGGGAAGCGGCTCCTCCTGGTCACCAACGCCCACCACAAGAGCGTGACGCTGAAGATGGCGCGCACCGGGCTCGAGCCCCGCTTCGACGGCATCATCACCTCGCACGAGCTGGGCCTCCCGAAGGAGGACCGGGGCTTCTGGCCGCTGTTGCAATCGCGAGAGCCGTTCGATCCCGCGCGCAGCCTCCTCATTGATGACAGCCTGCCGGTGCTCGACTCGGCGAGAGACTACGGCATCCGCCATCTCTTGGCCGTGCTTCGGCCTGACACCCACCTGCCGAGCAAGCCGACGGGTGCCTACGCGGCCATCTCGAGCTTCGCCGACATCGTTCCCCCAGCGGGGTGAACCGTGGGCTTCAGTGTGAACCTGCCTGGCTCTTTGCTCAGGTGAAGCGCGCCATCACCTCGGGAGGGATCGCCCCGACGTGGTAGCCGACGATCTTCCCCTCGGCGACCTCCACGACGCTCGGTGTCCCCATCACGCCGAGGCCCCGGGCGAGCTCCATGTCTTGCATGACGTCGACGACGTGGACGTCGGGGTTCCGCTCGCTGAGCGCCTTGAACCGCGGGGTCAGCCGCACGCACGCCCCGCACGAAGGGCTGAAGAAGTACACCAGGGCTCGCGCCGCTTGAGTGAGCTGGGTGCCCGTCGCTCCAGAGAGGCGAGGGAGGGGCTTGCCCAGCATCGCGCGGGCGCGCGCCCTCACGAGCACCTGCATGCCCAGCATGAGCACCACGAAACCGATCGCCGCGACGAGCATGAACGTACCCATGGTTTCCGTGGGAGCCGGCCTCCCGCGCCCAGGATTCCGGCCTCGACGCGCTGGCGCTGCCCATCTGGCCCGGGTCACTCACCGCCTGGCGGAGCGAGCGAGCACCCTCGCGCTACCCGCCGGGTCGCTGCCCTGGGTTGAGCTCCACCGCCGAGCCCTGAGCCAGCCCAGGACCCCACGAGCGGTGCTCGAGCACGTCGAGGCCCTGGTCGATGGTGACGATGCGCAGGTCCGGGTACCGCGCGTGCACGTAGCGGAGCAGCTCCCTCAGCTCGTCACCCGCCGGCGACGTGACCGAGCGGGTCTCAGCGGTGGCCCCGCTCTGGAGCCCGCGCACGTGGTCGCCCGGCGCCGGCCGGCCCGACGTGGGGACGAAGTGGTACCCGTCCAACATCCACAGCCATCGACTCGAGGAGAACATGCCTCGAGCGCCCGACGGGGCGAATTCGAGCTCCTCTCCGCGCGCGAACTGCCCGCGCTGGTGGGCAAGCTCGAGCCTCACGTCGATGTTGTGGTGGTAGAGAATCAACCAGCGTCGCTCCGCGTGCGCCCGGTCGACCAGCGCCTTCATGTCGTCGAGGCGGGGCCCATTGCGGAAGGCCTTCAGCCAGTACGGGTCCGTCGTCCCCGTGTTGAACCGATTCGCCCCGCCGCGGGAGGAGCGGTAGTACTTGCGGGCCACCGCGCGCACGCGTTCGTTGTTCATGTTCATCGGGTAGACGAGGTTGTGCACCCTGGCGCCGAGTGACTCGAGCCGAGTCTTCGACTGCTCGAGCTCGAACTCGAGGCGGGCCTCGGTCAGGTTGTTGAGCCTGCGGTGCGTGACGGTATGGCTGAGAATCTCCCAGCCCGCGCTCTGGAGCTCGACGACCTGCCCGGCTTGCAGAAACCCTGGCTGGTCGATTCGATCGGTGATGATGGCCGAGCACGCCACCGCGCCCTCGGCCTCGAAGATGCTCTTGGCCACCGAGTAGTCTGTCTCGTTGCCGTCATCGAAGACGAAGGTCAACAGGGGCAGTTCGCTCTCGGTGACGGCGGGACTCGCGGGCACGGGGCTGTCCTCGGCAGAGCCCGTCGGAGCGCCAGCGGCCGCTTGGGCCCAGAGAACGACGAGAGCCAGTACCGCTGAAGACCACCGTGACAAGTCCGCAGAGCCCACGACCACCGTTTCCCTGTTCCGTTTCTGTGCGTGGTGTCTCGTCGAGGTCCGCAGCGATTCCTCTACCAGGAGTAATGCAGCACCCGTCGGATTTCCAGCCGGAGCGACGCGGGCCGGCCGGGGAGGTCGCGCGCGCCCGGCGCTGAGCGCAGCGCAGGTTTGCTCCCGCTCGACTCCACCAGTACGAAGGGTGCAATGACGTTCCCAGCGAAGCGCCTCACCCTGCTCGTCCTCACGGCCATCTTCTCGGCCTGCGCCACCGCCCCGACGACGCCCGAGCCCGTGCTCGCGGCGAAACGCACCGATGACGGTTCCGACGAGACCGCGGCCTCTTGGAAGCCAGGCCCCACGGCTCGCGCCTCACTCGAGGCCCTCTGGGCGGCCCCACCGTTCGGTCTCGAGGCGTCACGGCTGGCGCTGGCCTCCGGGGGCGCCGTGCCGCGCATTCACACTGGCGAGCTGTTGCTGTTCGACAGCCATCTGGTGCTCGACGCCGCCGGTCGCGCCAAGGAGATCGTCCGCTCGGTGCACCGAATTCTCAGCGACACGCCGAACCAGACGCGGGTCTTCACCTGGTCACCCTGGCGACAGAAGCGCCCGGTCATTCGTGGCCGGGTGGTGGCTCCCGACGGCACCGAGAGCCGGGTGGAGCCCGCCAACATCATCGAGGGCTCGGTCACCGTCTCGGGGCTCGAGCTGTCAGACGTGCGCCAGCTCTCGGTGGTGCTGCCCAACGCCCGACAGGGGAGCGTCGTCGAGCTCGAGCTCACCCGCGAGGACACCCGGCCCTTGGTCGAGGGCGCCGGCGCCATGGGCACCTAGGACCTCTGGAGCTTCGAGCCCCTTCGACGAATTCGCCTCTCGGTCGAGGCCCCGGCGTCGGTGCCACTGAAGCTCGAGGTCGTCGGCGTGCCATCGCCTCCCGTCACCCGGCACGGTGACACCCAGCGGGTGGCCCTCGACGTCGACGAGCTGCGCTTCTCCCCCTTCGCGTTGACGGTCCCCGAGCTCAGGGAGCAGGCGCCGCGCTTCACCTGGTCGACCGCCGAGTCGTGGGCCAAGGTGGCCCAGCGCTACCGGCACCTCATCGAGCCAGCCTTCGCCGACCGGGTCGATCTCTCCGCCCTCGAGCCCGTGGTGGCCCGCGCCAAGACCCGGGACGAGCGCATCGCCGCCGTCCTCCGCTGGCTGTCGGAGCGGGTGCGGTACACCGCGGTGCACCTGGGTGACGGCGCCATCGCGCCCACGCCGCCCTCCGTCGTCCTCTCCCGAGGCTTCGGTGACTGCAAGGACATGGCCGTGCTGGCGGCGTTGGCGTTGAGGCACTCCGGCGTGCCGGCCGACGTGGCCCTGGTGATGGCCGAGGGTCCCCCGGCCCGAGATGGCGCGCCTGGGCTGGGTGCCTTCAACCACATGATCGTCCACGTTCCCGCCACCTCGCCCACGCTGACCGAAGCGTGGCTCGACGCCACCGCGCCTGGCTTCCCGGTGGGGAGTGTCCCCCCGGCGGAGCGAGACCAGCGGGCCCTCATCATCTCGGAGGGCACGACCGGCCTCTCGCCCACGCCCTCGCGGGCCGAGTCCCGCTTCGTCGTCACCCAGCGCTTCGAGCTGACCGCCGCCTCCTTCGGGAGCGGGAGCGGGTCGGCCACCCTCGAATTCTCCCAGGCCGCCGAGGGCTCGGTGCGCGGCGCCGTGGCGGGGTGCGACGACGGGGTGGCCCACGAGCTGGCCGAGCCCACGGTGAAGAAGGTGATGGGCGACACGCCCTTCTCGGCGGCGGTGACGGGCTGTCGGCCTGGCGACGGGCCGGTCACCGTGACGGTGCAACGCCACGAGGTCGGCGCCCTCGACACGGGCGATCAGAAGATGGAAGTGCGGCTGCCCTCGCGCATCGTCGACGACGCGCTCCCTTCCTGGCTCCCCGGCCCAGGACCCGGCGGCGACCCTCGCACCGACGCGCAGAAGAAGGACCAACGGCAGCGCACCCTCGATCGCACCGGTCACACCGAGGAGGAGCTCGAGCAGCGCGCGGTCTCGCTCGACAACCGGCCCATCATCGAGCGGGTCTACCGCCTGGTGCTCCCACCGCGCTTCGCGCTCGCGCCGCTGCCGCCCGACCGCGCGCTCGAGATGGGCCCCTCCACCTGGACCGAGTCCTTCACCCGCGTCGACGAAGGCACCGTGGAGGCGCGGTTCCGCTTCGAGGTGAAGCGAGTGGACTGGTCGGTCGACGACGTGAAGGCGTTTCGGGTGGCCCTGTGGAAGCGCTTCGAGGAGCCGATGCCGACGGTGACGGCCTTCTTCGCCCCGCTGGAGCTGCTCCGAGAGCGGAAGCCGGCCGAGGCCATGGGGCTCTTGAAGAAGTGGCTGGCCGAGAAGCCCGCCGATGGGAGCACCCGAGCCCGGTATGCGCGCATCCTGGTGCAACTCGGCCTGGGCGAGCTGGCCCAGCGGGAGACCGAGCGGGCCTCGAAAGACGCGCCCTCCGACGCCCTGGTGGCCATGGTGTGCGGCGACGTCGCCCGACGCGACGCCTACGGGGTGGCCTACCGGGCGCCGTTCCAGCGCGACCGGGCCGTGGAGTGCCTGCGCCGGGCCCAGCAGATCGACCCGGAGCACAGCTGGGCGACGGTGGCCCTGGCCGACACGCTTCGCCGCAACGCCAACGGCGAGCCCGAGTCCACGTGGACCGGCGACGTCCAGGAGGCGGCCGGGTTGCTCGAGGCGATGGTCGGCCGCCACGAGGCGCCCCGCACTGCCATCGAGATGTTGCTGGAGATTTACCTCCAGGCAGGGCGGGTGAACGACGCCCGCGCGCTGCTCGACGCCGAGCCGTCGCTCAAGGAGGTCGAGGGGCCGCTCAAGACAGTGCTCGAGCTGCTCAGCCAGGGCACTGAGGGATTCTTGCGCCGCGCCGGGCGCATCGCCGAGCCCAAGGAGCGGCTGACGGCCCTCGCCCTCGGCTACGGCGCCTTCGCCTACCTGAGGCAGTACGACGAGGCCTCCTCGTACTTGAGCCAGATCCCCGACGACCCCGTGCTGACGCGGGAGATCTCCGCGATGAGAGAGCTGCACCAGGGCCTGGCGCGGGCGCCGGATCGCGTCGACGTGTCCACCGCCGAGGCCGCCGCGCGCACCGTGTACGCGCAGATCTCCAACGCCTCGTCGCCCTCCGACGCGGCCCATCGCTTAGCCGCGCTGGCCTCGAGCTCGGGCCGAACGGAGCTCGACAGCAACCCGGCGGAGTTCGGCTTCGTGCGCCTGCCTGGGCTCGAGCGCGCCTTCGCCTTCGACCAGCTCTACGCCCGGGGTGCCTGCAGCGTCGACGTCAAGGGCGCGGCCACCCGGGTGGCCTGTGAGCTGCCCGAGCAGACCGCCATGGCTTCGGTGTCGTACTGGGTGAAGGAGGGCGGGGCGCTCAAGCTCGAGTCTCTGGGCAAGGCGGTGCACATGGCTGATCGCGCCTGGGCCGCGGCCGAGCGGGGCGACGCGGCCTCGTCGGCGGCGTGGATCGGCTGGTACGTCGACGAGCTGGCCGCGCGGCACATCGACAACGGAGCGGCCAAGCTGTTGACCGACTTCTGGAGCCAGACCGAGCGGAGCGATGGCGCGAAGGTTCGCTTCGCCGCCGCCGTGGCTCGCGTCGTCTACTCCGACATGGCCGAGAGCGCTCCGCCCGCCGTGCTGGCGGCCCTCGACACGGGGCGCTCCGGGTTGTCGGGCTCGCTGCGCCGGGGCGCTGACGCCACCTTGGTGCGCACCCTCGATCGACAGGGCAAGTTCGAGTGGGCCGCCCGGGCCCTGGAGCCCCTCGCCCGCACGGAGAACGAGCCGTGGATGTGGCAGTACCTCGCCACGCTCCAGTACAAGAGCGGCCGCTACGAGGAGGCCAGCCAGCGCCTCGAGGCCGCCTTGAAGAAGGACCCCCAGAACCCCCAGTGGCGAGAGCTGAAGTCCTTGGCCGAGCTCCACCAGGGCCGATACCGCGAGGCGGCCAAGACGCTCGAGGCGCTCCAGCGCGACCACGTGCAGGGCGTCGACGTGCGCAACAACCTCGTGTGGGCGCGTCTCCTCGCGGGGCCCATCGACGACGAGCTCGAGCGTGATGCCCTGAGGCTGGCGGAGGCGGGTGAGGCCAGCGAGGCGGCGCTGCACACCGCGGCGATGGTGCTCCTCGAGCGGGGGCGGGTGCTCGACGCCGCCGAGTTTGGCGAGAAGCGGCTGGCGCGCCTGGGAGGCAAGCCCGATGACGGCCAGTGGCTCTTGCGCGGGCGCCTGGGGCAGGTGCTCGGGCTCTCCGAGGTGTCCCGCGCGGCGTATGCCAAGGTGAGCTCGAAGAGGGACCCCGAGCTCGGGGTGCTGGTCAAGCGCTTCCTGTCAGAGAAGGTGCACGGGGTCGCACCATGACCAGCCCGGCGGCGAGGGCGCGCGCTGCGAGCAGCACCGCGTCGCCCTTGACCGACGGTCGCGCTACTTCTTGCAGCAGTCGACGGGGCAGACGGCCGCGCACGACGGCGAGTCCGAGTGACCCTTGCACTCGGTGCACTTCACGGGGTCGATGACGTAGATGTCGGCGCCCGCGGTGATGGCTTGGTTCGGGCACTCAGCTTCGCAAGCGCCGCAGTTGATGCACTCCGCAGTAATCTTCAAGGCCATGCTCGTGTTCCTCTCGATGGTACCAGGGCCCCAGTTGGGGTCGGCTCTTGGCGTTTAATCACGGCGAGAGGGGCGCACAAGAGACACTTCTTCGACATCGGCCCGAGGCGAGTAGGAACAGCCCCCGCGCCTAGAAGCAGGGGGCCCTCACGACGCGTCGCGCTCGTGAGACGTCTCACCCCTCACCCCTCACTGCGGTGGGAGCGGGTGCGCATCGGCGGGCACATCGCTCAGGCTCTCCGGCGAATCCAGCGGGGAGACTGGGCTTTTCTCGGCTTTGGCCATGCGGGCGGCGTTGACCCGCGGCTTGACGTACTTGGGCGAGAGGTCCATCGCCTGATGAAAGGCCCGCTTGGCGGCCTCGGTGGCGCCCACTCGATCGAGCGCAACCCCGAGGTTGTTGTGCACCATGGCGGCCTGGGGGAGGAGGGCGGCGGCGCGCTCCAGGGCCTCGACGGCGCGAACATTTTCGTTGGCTCGGAGGTACGCGAAGCCGAGGTCGTTGAGGGCCCAGCCGTGGTTGGGCTCGAGCTCCACCACCTTCTCGAAGCTCGAGATTGCCTGGGGAAGCTCTCTGAGCCCGAGGTGGCCGAGGCCCGTCACCTGGTATGCCTCGGGGTTGCCCTCGTCGCGCTCGCTGGCGCCTCGGCCGGCCTGCACCACTCCGCGGTAGTCCTTGAGGGCGAGGCGGCAGCGGGCCTGCTGAATGAGGGGCGTGGCGTCGCCGTCGCCGAGCTGCGCCAGGCGGCCCCAGGCCTCGTCGGCCAGTTGGTGCTCCTTGGCTCGGCGGGCGAGCCGGGCCAGCTGCCGCAGCGTCTCTTCGTCGCCCGGGGTCGAGTACAGGGCACGCCGAGCCTCGACCAGCGCGCCCTTGACGTCGCCTTCCTCGGCCAATTCTCGTGAGCGCGCGAGGTGATCGACGCTCGGCGAGTCGTGGGCGAGGCTCAGCGGGTCGACGGCGCCCGCGTCGATGACGGCGACGGCGAGGGGAATCGGCTCGAGCCTGAGCGCCACGGGGGCGACGGCGATGGGGGCCACGACGGGCGTGGGCCGCTGCTCATCGCAGGCGGCGAGGCTCAGGGCGGCGACGCAGGCAGCGAGGATCTTCTTCTTCATGGGTTCGGCCTTTCGGGGAGAGAGTGTGCTTCCCGACGGACCTCCAGAGCGAGCCGCGTGCCAAGGGCCAACTAGGCGCCGGGCGGGCGGTTTCTCTTCGGGGCGCGGGCCTGGGGCCACGGGCTGTCGCTTTCGAGCTGGTGGTGGCGGCGGCCTTTGTTAAGGGCCACCCCATGTCAGTGGAGCTCGAACGGGAAATCGCGCGGCGGCGGACCTTCGCCATCATCTCTCACCCCGACGCGGGCAAGACGACCTTGACCGAGAAGCTCTTGCTGTACGGCGGCGCGATTCACCTGGCCGGCAGCGTCAAGGCGCGGCGGGCCAAGCGCTACGCCACCAGCGACTGGATGGCCATCGAGAAGGAGCGCGGCATCTCGGTGACGTCATCGGTGCTGCAATTCACCTATCGGGAGCACGCGGTGAACCTGCTCGACACCCCGGGCCACCAGGACTTCTCGGAGGACACCTACCGCACGCTGTCGGCGGCCGACTCGGCGGTGATGTTGATGGACGCAGCCAAGGGTGTCGAGCCTCAGACCATCAAGCTGTTCAAGGTGTGCCGGCTCAGGGGCATTCCCATCTTCACCTTCGCCAACAAGCTCGACCGCTACGGCTTGAGCCCGCTGGATCTGATGGACCAGCTCGAGAAGGTGCTCGGCATTCGCGCCTTCCCGATGAACTGGCCCATCGGCTCGGGCCCCGAGTTTCGCGGGGTGTACGATCGCCGCACCAAGGAGGTGCACGTCTTTCAATCGGTGGGCCGGCACGGCGAGAGCGAGGTCGAGGAGCGGGTGGTGCCCCTCGACTCCCCGGAGATCACCCAGGTGTTGAGCGAGAACGAGCTTGGGACCCTCAGAGACGACATCGAGCTGCTCGACATCGGCGGTGACGAGTTCTCCATCGAGCGGGTGCGGGCGGGCGAGCTGTCGCCGATGTTCTTCGGCTCGGCGATGACGAACTTCGGGGTGCGGCCCTTTCTCGACGCCTTTCTCGAGATGGCGCCTCCGCCGTCAGGCCGGCCGTCGAGCGCCGGCTTCATCGAGCCGGACAAGGAGACCTTCACCGGCTTCGTCTTCAAGATTCAGGCGAACATGGACCCTTTGCACCGAGACCGCATCGCGTTCCTGCGGGTGGTGTCGGGCCGGTACCTCAAGGGCATGACGGCGAGGCACGTGCGCCTCGAGAAAGACGTGCGGCTGGCCAAGCCCACCCAGTTCATGGCCTCCGAGCGCACCGCCATCGAAGACGCCTGGCCCGGTGACGTCATCGGCCTCTTCGACCCCGGCTTGTTCCGCATCGGCGACACGCTGGTGGCGTCGGGCGCGTTCGACTTCGAGTGCGTGCCCCGGTTCTCACCGGAGTTCTTCGCCGTGGTGCGCACGAAGGATCCGCTCAAGCGCAAGCAGATGGAGAAGGGCCTCGAGCAGCTCGCCGAGGAGGGGACGATTCAGATCTTCCAGCAGCTGCAGATGGGTATGAAGGACCCCATCGTGGGCGTGGTGGGCCAGCTGCAGTTCGAGGTGCTCCAGTACCGAATGGAGCACGAGTACGGGGCCAACATCTTGGTGGACAAACTGCCCTACAGCCACGCGCGCTGGGTCGTGGCCGAGAAGTTCGACCCCCGCACCTTCGACTGGGAGGGCAATCGCCAGACGGTGCAGGATCGCGACGGGCTGCCGCTGGTGCTGTTCCGCGACGACTGGGCGCTGGCCCACGCGGAGCAGAAGCACCCCGACCTCACGTTCCAGGCCCACGCGCCGCAGCTCAAGGCCAGCTCGGTCGTCATCGGGCCGCAGTAGGGCGCGAGGCGCACTCCACTTACCGGTGGCACGAGGTGTACTGCTGACACATCGTCCCACCTTGATGGGGCGTTTGTCTGTGGCACAGTTGCGCCGTGCGCCTTGAGAAAAGACCCCTGATGCGAAGGGTAGTGCTTGGGCTCCTGGCCGCGAGCACGGCGGTGGTCGCCACGGGGTGCGTCGGACTCACCGGCGCTGTGGATGCGAGCGCTCTCGATGGTGGTGGCGTGGCTGGTGGTCGCGTGGCCGGTGGCGGCTCAACGGGCGGTGGAGCCTCGGGTGCCGGCGGCTCGGCAGGTGGAGGCTCGGGTGGTGGCGGCGCGACTGGCGGAGGCGGAGGGACGGTCAGCCAGGAGTGCGAGAATGGCACGGCTCAGTGCGACTCCAACGCCACCTGCACCGACCTGGTGGGCGGCCATCGCTGCAGCTGCGTGTCGGGCTATTCCGGCGATGGGGCGACCTGCACCAAGGTAGGCGATGCCTCTCCGGCCGAGCTGGCGGCCAAGCTCGGCCTTCCTGCCCGGCTGCTGGTGGGCACGGGCGGCGGAGCGGAGGCGAAGGATCTCCTCACGCAGGGGCTCAAAGTCGACATCTACGAACGGTACCTCCCGGGCCTTGGGAGCACCGACGGGTGGGTCAATTACAACACGCCAGCGGGAGCGTACGTCAACGTGGTGGCTCGAGCTGCCGCCTCGGTCGGAGCGGTGCCGATGTACACGTTGTATATGATGGCGAGTCTCAGCGACGGTGACATCAGCGGAGTCAACACAGTCGACTTCATGACCGAGTATTGGCACGACGCGACGATTCTCTTCGAGCAACTGCGCACGTACGACAAGCCAACCTTGGTACAATTTGAGCCCGACTTCTGGGGCTACGCACAGCTCGCCCAGTCTGACCCGACCAAGCTCCCCGTTCAGGTGCAGATCTGCGCCGATTGCAGCGATCTCCCGAACGACGTGACCGGGTTCGGAAGGTGCCTGGTGCGCCTGGCGCGAAAGAGGGCACCCAAGGCGCTGGTCGGCTTCTCGCCCTCACCTTGGGGAGGCGAGTCGCAGGCGGCGGTGGTGACCTTCATGAGCAAGGTCGGGGTGGCCGACGGCGACTTCACCGTCATCCAGACGCTCGACAGGGATTCCGGCTGCTTCGAGAGTGGCACCAACGCCAACTGCAACCGAAAGGGCAGCGGTTGGTACTGGGACGAGAGCAACACGACGAGCCCCAACTTCCGGGAGCATCTCGCCGAGGCGAAGGCGTATTACGTCGGGCTCAAGAAGCCGCTGGTCTGGTGGCAGACGCCGATGGGAGCTCCCAGCACGACGCCGGGAGGGACCACCAATCACTATCGAGACAACCGAGAGCACTACTTCTTGACCCACCCGGCTGAGCTGGTGGCAGCGGGTGGTCTCGGCGTCGTGTTCGGGAGGGGCGAGAAGAGCTGCACCGGCCTCACGACCGACAATGGGCAGTTTCAGTCACTCTCCAAGGCCTACTTCGGGAGCCCCGAGCCGCTTTGAGTGATCATCACCATCGGACGCAGGTGGGCCGCTACACGCCGGAAAGCAGCGCCTGAAGCGCCCGCAGCTCCACGCGGAGCACCCTTCCTGGGTAACCCAAGATACGTCGGACACCCTCGCCAACTGCGTCGTTCCACCCATTTTGCCACCTCTCCAACTCGGCTCGATACTCACCCACCGCGATCTGAGCCGCACGGGCATCCCCAGCCGCGAGTGCGACCCAGGCTCTGCCAGCGGGGGTGTCTCGCTCTAAAGCATCCGCCTCAATGAGAAAGTCGCTGTCGTCCTGAGTCCAAACGCGAGGTTGGAGGCCCTGAGGCCGTAGACCGAGTCCGATTTGAAGTTGCGAAAGCAACCGCCACTCAAAGGCGACTGGCGCGTCTTCCCAAACCTGGTGCATCTGTTGCAGCCAGGCGCAGTCGTGAACGGCAATGGCCAGAAGATGACAATCTGAAAGGCACTGGCCTCTTTCCAATACATGCTCAGAGGGCCAGGGTTGATTGTCCCATGCGCGGTCCGGGAAAGTAAGCTCTTTCAGTGTGGTGATCGGGGGATCGGTCAGGCGTCCTGACAACACAGATTCTGCTCCCGCACGGGACCAGACGCTTTCGGGGTTCATTGCGCCATGGGGTTCCGCCAATATGCTACGAGCGACAGCACCGGCCGCGAATTCTTTGCTGTCATTCGGTTTCATGGTTGCTCCTGGTCTATTTAGAATAGATCCCAAACCGGCCGCTCGCCTGTTTCGAGCTCCTTCAGGTCTCCGTAGGCCCTCCTGGCTTCGTCGGAGCCGAACATCAGAGTAGTTGTCTCGAGCAGCCGCGGCGTGTCGCGGAACAGTTCCGGTACCTTCTCGACTCCGCGGTAGAGTTCGTCCACGGTCTCTTCGCCCAAAAAGAATCCCACGATCCCGCCGACGAGCCCTCCAATCGCAGCTGTGACGATTGCGCCCGGTCCGGTCTCGATGCCGACAGCCCCGCCGACCCCCTGTCCTTCCCTGAACCGAACCGCATACTCCCTTGCAGTCTCTAGCCACCTCAGCTTGTCTTCAGGGTTCTGCAGGTAGTTCTTGCCTCGCCCCGACTTGCGCGCTTGGGCGATTTCGGCGAGCAACCGGTTCTCGTACTCGCTGAGGTGTTGGATGATTGTTTCGTACTCAAGGAACGCCGCTCCGGCTCGTCGAGGAAGGCGCCTCTCCGGCACAGGTGAAAGTGCCGCGGGTCTTGCTCCGACCCGAGCACCAGGCGCTCTTCTGGCAGCGCGTCGAGCGGCCCTGGGCAGCGTTGGGCGGTCTGATGCCCGCGGAGGTTCATCGTGAGGCGAGCGTTCGAATTGAGTCCCGTCCGGTCGAGGAGTAGACCCCACCCATGCTCGTGCTCGTCAGTGTGCTCCTCGCCGCCGCACCTTCGCAGTTGACGCTGGAGGTCAAGCCTGCCGACACCATCATCTTCGTCGACGGCAAGAAGGTCGGCGACGCCTCGAAGCCGCGAACGCTCAAGCTGAAGGCTGGTTCTCACGAGGTCAAGCTCACCCATTCGGGTGACAGCCACTCCGATGAGATTGTCATCAAAGCAGGCGAGAAGCTGACCTGGCGGTTCGAGTTTGAGGAGGACCGCAAGCCGTCGAAGCAGCCCACCGTCGACGAGGAGAAGGCCGAGGAGTCCGGCAGCCCTCCGTAGGCCTACTTCCGAACCTGGCGCACGGCCCAGGCCCGTGTGCCCCTCGGTAGCACTCTGGCGGCCCGGGCGAGAGTGGCCATCTGCCAGGGGAATGCGTAGACCGCGTCTCTGCGTGCGATGGCTTGCCCGATGCGCTCCACCGCGTCGTCCGCCTCGAGGACGAAGGGCAGCTCGCTCGGCGCGTGACCCTGCGTCAGCTCGGTCTTGACGAAGCCCGGCTGGATGCTGGTGACCGACACGCCCCGTCGGGCCACGTCGAGTCGGGTCGCGTCGAGCCACATGTCGAGGAACGCCTTCGACGCGCAGTAGTTGGCGCTGCGAGGCAAGGGCAACAGGCTCGCCAGCGAGCTGATGCCGACCAGGTGGCCTCTCTTTCGGGAGGCCATGCCGGGGGTCGCGGCCGAGAGGGTGGCCACCGCGCCCAGGACGTTCACCTTGAGGAGCTGAAGCGTGTGGCTCCAGTCGTCGGCACCGGTGGCGCGACGCTCGCCCACGCCGGCATTGGCGACGACCAGGTCGAGGCCACCGGACTCCGCGTCGAGGGCAGTGACCCGGGCGTGGGTGGCGTCGGCGTCGGCCACGTCGAGGGTCAGGGGGATGATCGACGGCCCCACCTCTCTCTGGAGCGCCTCGAGCATCGTCGTGCGGCGGGCCGCGGCGTAGACGAGGACGCCCCGGCGGGCCAGCCACGTCGCGAGCCCACGGCCCAGTCCGCTGGAGGCGCCGGTCACCAGGGCGGTGCGGTAGTTCATGGGCCAGTCGTAGTCCCGGCGAGGCGTGAAGTCTCCGCCGGTCCTCAAGGAGGCCCTCCGAGAGATGGTGAGACTGGAAGGCCTGAGACGAACTTGACGGGCTGTGGAGGGAGACCGAGATTCGTCGCTCCCGAAGACCGAGGGAAAAGGATACGACATGCGCTTCTTCCTCATCGCCGTCCTCCTCTTGGGGAGCAGCGCGTACGCCAGGGCCTCCAGCCAGGCCACGCACCACGCGAGCCGGTCAGGGCGGAGCGCGAGGGCCCACCACGCCGCGCCGAAGCACGCCAAGGCGAAGGGCCGCGGCAAGCACGTGAAGGCCGGCGCCCACCATCGTCGCGTGGCCAAGAAGGCTCACCATCGTTGAGAGTGGGGTCGAGGGCCCAAGGTCCACGACGTCGTGAGCGGGCCCCCGTGGGTTCGCCCATGGAGCGCCTATACGTCTGGCGCGAGGCTCGCGAATGGTACCATTGGTGACATTGCTGGGGACCCGCGCCCCCCAAGAACGGGCAAGCATCCCGCCGGCCTCATCAAGGCGCTTCACTCCGCCTACGGGCTTGGCCGGACCGCGCTCCAGCTCAGAGCGCCCCGTCGATGGTGACGAGGTCCACGATGCCGTTGCAGAAGTAGAGCGCTGGAATCACCTTCTCAGGAGCGTGACGCCGCCTCAGGTCAGCCACCTTGTCAGTGCCGGCGCGATAGGCAGGCAGGTACATGCGCCCGAGGAGTGGGTGCCGGCCCCAGGCACCTGACAGCTTGTCGGCCCGCTCAGCCGAGCACAGGTACTCGCGGCGGAGCACGTCAGCCACTTCAGCCTGTGGGCGGTGCTCTTTCCACGTGAGCCACGACGATTGGTTCTTGGCGTCGTCTTGCAACAGCGCCAGGAGCGTGCCGAGCTTCAGGTCGTCATCGGGCAGGTCGGCCACTTCAGTCACGCCATGGGCCATGAGAATGGCATTGTTGGCGATGCCCTCGCTCAGGGCGGCGCCCCGGGTGTTCATCGTCAGCACCGAGGCCTCGAAGCCGAGCGCGCCTCGCACGAAGAGCCCCTGTGCCAGAGCGAAGTTGGTGACGTGGCCGGGCACCACTTCGTGGGAGATGAGCTGGGCGAACTCGGGCACGGAGATCTCCAGCGCGGCGTTGATCTCGTAGTTGGCCTCGTAGCGGGGGCTCCCGTCGGGGGTGCGGGCTCGGCCGAGGTAGTTCATCGAGCCAGAGAACCACGCGTTCTCGATGGCGAGGAACTCGATGTTGGCTCGGGGGATCTCCTTGAGCGAGTCAGGCAAATAGGGCACCACGTGACGCCGCGTGCCTTGCTCCAGGAGCGCGATGAAGGCATCACCGAGCTGTCTGATGGACTTCTTGGGCACCAGCCGGGCGGCGCGCCAGGCGTCGACCGCGGCGAGGAGCTCGGCCGGTGTCGACGAAGGGTACCCGGCCCGGGCAAGCAGCTCGGCGACGAGACGGCGCTTCGGCTCGGGGTGCGATGGCTCGGGCGGCTTGCCAGTCGATGCGACGACACAGCGCTCGTAGGCCACCACCGGGCCGCGCCCCATGAGCTCGAGCGCCAGGTCGAGCATCACCTCGATGCTCTCGGCCGTTCCGTCGAGGGTGGCTCCTCGCAGCCCACCCAGGGCCTTGGCGAGGGCGCGAAGCTCCCGGGCTGCTCCACGGACGTCGACTGCTTTCAGGTACTCGTCGATCGACGCCAGGTCGATCTCCTTCGCGCCCACGCCGCCCGAGCCCCGCAAACGAGCCGCTGCCGGGTGGGTATAGGCGAGCGGCAAGGGCTCGTCGGAGAACCAGGAGTCGGCGATGAATCGGCCGGTGCCCGAGGGGTTCATCACGTCGCCTCCCCACAGAGTGTCCACTCCGAGAATGGCGGTGGAACAGGCCCGGGTGAGCGTCGCTTCGTCGATCATGTTCGGTCCTCTCATTGTCGAGTGGCGTGTAACGTTGCACCCCGTTACGGCGCCTGGGAAGTGTCGGTTCCCCGTCGTTTGTCACATTCCAGAGGAGGCGTCATGCACGCGAAGCACAGGGTGCCTTGGAGCCGAGCCGCGGCGGTCGGCATGATGGTCGTGCTGTTGATCAGCGTGGGCTGCAAGCTCGATCAGATTCTCAACCCCGTGGTTGACCCCCTCAACAACGCGATCTCCACGCTCGACGACGCGATCTCGAAAGTCACCACCGTGTCCGGGAGTTGGCAGACGGTGCTCCAGGACACCGTGAGCAAGCTCACCGCCGACGCGCAGTCCACGGTTCGAAACGAGGTGCAGACGCTGCTGTTGAACTCGGTGGCGGCGGTGCAGGTGGGGGCCATGTGCACGGTGGACTTCATCGGCCACCGGGTGGTCCAGGCGCTCCAGCGAATCAAGGCGGCCCTGCTGGGGCAGTCGCCGCCGCCGCTGGCTCCCTTCGTCTGTGGGAGCGCGCCGCTGGCCGTGGAGTACGAGGCATGGCAACAGAATCGCGTCCCCATCATCACCTTGACCGGCTTCGACTTGAAGGTGCCGCTGGGAGTTCGGCTGGTGGAGACGACCCAGACGAAAGACGTTCCCAACGTGCTGGCGGAGATCAGCACGTACCAAGCGACCATCAACCTGGGCGCCACGGGCCTCCACCTGACTCCACAGTCGCAGCGGGTGGTGGTGCTCACTCAAGAGCAACCCCCGGTGGAGCTCTCCGCCATCAACGTGGTACAGCCGCTGCCGAAGATCTGCGCCGAGAAGGACCTGAACGTCTTTCCTCAGCCGATCAGCTTCATGCCATCGCATACACGCGGCGATAGTGAGTACAACGGTCACGGGCCTCACACCACGGCCCAGGTGTCTATCTACCCCGTGGGCGCTCATTTGATGTACCAGGTCTCCATGAAGGCGGAGGAGACCGAGAGCGACTGGACGACGGTCGCGGGCTCCGGCGGTGGGGAGCTGTCGTTGAGCCCACCGATGCCCAGCAACGTCCGCATCGTCTCCATCAGCGGCCCCACGGTGAGCAACGCCGACTACGTCGACCAGGACCACAACGAGGATCATGTGCGACCCACCAACGGCGGTCCTGTCTCGGAGTTCCGCTTCGTCGGAGACACCGACGGTGACGACGTGGGCCGCACCCGGATGACGGCCGCCACCTTCAACGCCATCGGCCTGCACGTCGTCGAGACGCAGAACTGCGTCACCAGAGCTGAGGCGAAGAGCCTCATTTCGACCAGTGTCCACGTCACGCCGGGCATGCTGGTGCACCTCAAGAGCCTGGCCGTGCCCTGACCGTCGCGCGGAGTCCACGCCTTCGGGCGGCGGGCTGACGATCTCCGTCGCTGGGGGTTCCCCTGGCGTCTACACTCCCCGCGCCCGCGAAACCACGCGGAGGGGAGTCACCATGGACGCGCCGGACGCTCGATCACTGCCAGAGAACGCCTACCGCCCGCTCGAGCCAGGCGAGGCGTATCAACCGGTGATCCCCACCACGTCGACGCCGCCCGAGGCGACCTGGCGCTCGGTGGGCTGGGGCCTGTTCCTCGGTGTCGTCTTCACCATCGCCTCGGCCTACTCGGGCCTCAAGGTTGGCCAGGTGATGGAGGCGGCCATCCCCATCTCCATCCTCGCCATTGGCTTGGCTCGGGCCTACGCCCGCCGCTCCAGCTTGCTCGAGAACGTCATCATCACGGGCGTGGGCGGCGTCTCGGGCTCGGTCGTGGCCGGCGCCATCTTCACCCTCCCGGCCCTCTACATCTTGAAGCTCGACCCGCACCCCTGGCAGACCATCTTCATCTGCCTGGCTGGTGGCACCCTGGGCGTGCTCTTCCTCATTCCTCTCCGGCGCTACTTCGTGCGCGACATGCACGGCCAGTTTCCGTACCCCGAGGGCACGGCCATCACCGAGGTGCTCATCACGGGCGAGAAGGGTGGCTCGCAGGCCAAGCTCTTGCTGCAGTCCACCGGCATCGCCGCGCTGTACGACTTCTTCGTCACCACCTTCCAGGTGTGGAAGGAGTTCGTCGACCTCCGCTTTCTCCCGGTGGTGAACAGCCTGTCGGTGAAGGCGAAGATGGTCTTCTCCTTCGACGCGGTCGGCTTCATTCTCGGGCTGGGCTACGTCATGGGGCTGCGCTCGTCGCTGTTGCTCTGCGCGGGCGGCGTGCTGTCGAACTTCGTGCTGGTCCCGCTGGTGTGGTTCGTGGGCAGCCATGTGACCGACGCGGTCTACCCGGCGGCGACCCCCATCGTGCAGATGACCGCCACGCAGATCTTCCGCGGCTACGTGCGCTTCATCGGAGTCGGCGCCATCGCCACGGCTGGCGTCTTCGGCATCATCAAGTCACTCAAGATTGTCGCCGGGTCCTTCGGCATCGCGGTGAAGGCGTTTCGGGCAGGCGGCGAGCACAGCCTGGATCGTACAGATCGAGACCTGCCGATGATGCAGATCCTCATCGGGGTCGTCCTCTCGGCCCTGGCGGTCGCCGCCTTCCTGGGGAGCCTCGACGGGAGCGTCGGCGTGGTCGCGGTCGGGCTCCTGCTCATTCTCGTCTTCTCGTTCTTCTTCACCTCGGTGGCGGCCAACGCCATCGCGACCACCGCGAGGAACCCCGTCTCGGGCATGACGATGCTCACCATCATCATCTCGGCGGTGGTGCTCCTCGAGTTCGGGGTCTCGGGCCGCACGGGGATGTTCTTCGTCATGGCCATCGCCGGCATGGTCTGCACCGCGCTCTCGGTCTCGGGCCAGACGATCACTGATCTCAAGACCGGCTACTGGCTGGGGTCGACCCCGGCGGCCCAGGAGCGGGTGAAGTTCCTCGGCGTCATCGCTGCCTCGGTGGCCGCGGCCCTCACCATCGTCATGCTGGCCAAGAGCTTTCAGTTCGGCGAGGCCGTGCCCGGCGACCTGAGGCCGGTGCTCCCCTCTCCCCAGGCGTCGATCATGAAGGCCCTGGTCGAGGGCTTCATGAGCCGGCAGCCGGTGGCGTATCTCTTGTTCGGCGTCGGAGCCGCCATCGCGGTGGTGATGGAGATGCTCCAGGTCCCCGCGCTCACCTTCGCCCTCGGTATGTACCTCCCCCTCGAGCTCAACACGCCGGCCTTGGTGGGAGGTTTCATCGCCCACGCACTGGGCAAGCGCTCCGAGCGCATCGGCGGTGAGGAAGGGAAGGGCATTCGAGAGCGGGGCGTCATCATCGCCTCGGGCCTCATGGCTGGCGGCGCCCTGGGCGGCGTGTTCGGAGCCGGGCTGCGGCTCATCGACTCGTTCCGCGAAGACTGGGTGAAGACGCCCTTCTACGACAACGAGCCCATCTCCCAGACGCTCAGCGCTCTGTTCTTCGCCGGGCTGTGCGCCTACCTGTGGTTCTCCGCGGTGCGACAGAAGCGAGCGGCGTGAGCAGATGGCCGCGAGGTGTAGTGCGTCAGAATCGCTGCTCGAGCACCACGCCACCGAGGCCGATGCGGGCCACCAGCCCAGCCGAGGTCGACGCCTTGGCACCGGCTGGATTCCACAGCGCGAAGACGATGGTCGCCGCCGCCGCCACCACCGCGGCACTCCCCAAGATGTCGGCGATGAGCGCGAGCTGCTTCACCTTGGTCCGCGCGCCGTCGATGTCGGAGGGTGAGCCCGGGAAGGTCGCGAGCCGGCGATCGAGCTCGGCCCGCGCGCTGAGCGCCAAGCCCCCCGTGGTGGCCGTGCCAACCAAGAGGGCACTCGCACAGGTCAGGCTCACCCAGAAAGCCGTGCTCATGCCCGCGGGCGGGGCGGAGGCAACGGTGGTTGGGGTGACCAGCGCGGTCGCGGAGAGCGGAGAAGGCTCTGCCGCGGACAGCTCGGCCGCCACCGAGTCGGCCCCCGAGACCTCGACGATCCGCGACGCGAGCACTGCTCCATTCTTTCGCGCCGAGAGCGTATGGCGGCCGGCGCTGATGAGCATTGGCCCGCTCAGCGGAAGGATGCCCGAGGGAACGTCGTCGATGAGCAGCTCGCTCCCCGAGAGGTTCGAGCGCACCGTCAGTGAGGCCACCCGCCCCCGGAGCACGCGGATGTCTTCCTCGACCTCTGCCCGACGCGCCGGTCGGATGTCTGCCCCACCGGACTCCAGATACTCCTCGAATGCGTGGAGGGCGTTCACGTAGTCATGCAGCTCGAAGTTGGTCTGCCCCATGTTGAAGAGGAGCCGGTAGTTGGGGGCGAGCTGGTTCGCGCGCTTGAACTCGACCAGCGCGGCGGCGAAATTGCCCTCCTTGTAGAAGGCCACGCCTCGCTGGAAGTGGAGGCTGCCTCGCTCGGCATTCTTGGCGGTCGCGGGCTCGGGCGCGCCGTCCGCTGCTGGCTGGGAGAAGGCCGACGGGGAAGCGAGCACCAGAGCCGCACAGGTGCTCACGGTCATCCAGAGAGACGTTTTCATGGCGCGTACGGGTCCTTCTCGTCAATCACGCGGTCAGGCGCGATGGTGGTGCCCTTGCGGAGGTCGTCCCCCGGGCTCGACTCCGCCGGGTGGGCCAGCGCGCGGCCAGGGCGGAGAGGAGCCGCCGTCGGTTTTGAAGAGACCTCAGGCTTGGCCTTGCGAGGGGGCGGTGCGGGCGTGGGCTCATGTACAGGAGCCGGTGGCGCGGTCCGCTCGACGAGACGGCTCAGGGAGGCCTTGATGACCAGGCTCTCGTCGAAGGAGACGGTTCGCTCGAAGGCCTCAAAGCCGGGCGCCTCGACGCGAATGGTGTGCAGCCGCTCGTCGCGTTCGACCTTCACGCGGACCGGATTCCCGTGCACCTCCACGCCGTCGATGGACGCGCGCGCCTCCGGTGGGCTCGTCACCACCACGAGCTCGATGGGCTCGGGGCGTCGCTGGGCCTCAACCTCCTGGGGACGAGGCACGGGCGTCGTTGCCGATTCGCCGTGCCTCATGAAGACGAAGGCGGAGGCCCCCGCGAGCAGCGCCAGGAGCAGTCCTCCGGCGAGCGCTCCCCGTCGCCGGCGCGCGGGCGGCGGGAGCGGTGGAGGGACCTCGACGTCGATCCGCACGTCGACCGCATCGTCGATGGCGCCGACGGGCGTGGCCAGCTGCAGGTCGTACTCCGTGCTGTCGCTCTTCTCGGCGGCGGCCCGCGAGTAGCGCTCGACGATGGAGCGGATGCTCGTTCGCTCGTCGGAGAAGGCCTCGGTCATGATCGTCGACAGCGCGCGGATCCGGTTTCGTTGAGAGCGGTGCTCCACCACCGCCAGGAGCACGGTGCGCATCTCCTCGGCGGTCGCGAACCGGTCGCTGGGGTTCACGGCCAGCGCTCGATCGCACGCGTCGGCGAGGGTCGGCGGCACCTCGGGGCAGACGGCACGGATCCTCGGCTCGGCGCCCGAGATGCGCTTATGAATGGTCGCGGCGTCCAGGGCTCCCGTCGAGAATCGTCGTCCGGCGAGCGCCTCCCAGAGCATCACTCCAACCGCGAAGATGTCGGTCCGCCGGTCGACCTGCCCGCCGTTGGCCTGCTCGGGCGCCAGGTAGGCGATCTTCCCCTTGAGCACGCCCACCTTGGTGTGCTGCTCGATGCACGACGCCTTGGCCAAACCGAAGTCGAGCAGCTTGACCTGCCCGTCGTAGGTGATGAAGACGTTTTGCGGGCTGATGTCACGGTGCACCATGTCGAGCGGTGTACCGTTCAGATCGACGAAGTCGTGCGCGTAGTTGAGCCCCGTGAGCATGTCGATGAGGATCTCGAGGTGGGCCTCGAGCGGGAGATTGGCGCGACCGACCTTCTTGAGCAGGGACCAATAGGTCTGGCCCTCGAGGTACTCCATGGCGATGGAGGGCCGGCCCTGGTCCTCGCCCACCTCGTAGGTGTTGACGACGTTAGGATGGTTGAGTTGAGCGGCCAACCGTGCTTCCGCGAGGAAGCTCTCGAGAAACTCGGGGGAGTCGCAGAGCGTCGGGTGAAGGACCTTGGTGACCACCAGCTTGCGGAAGCGCGCCTTTCCAAAGGCCATGCCGAGATAGACGCTCGCCATCCCGCCTTCGCCGAGCTTGGCGATGATTTGGTAGTTGCCGATGGTCGATGGGAGCGCGCTTTCCATGAACGCTTCTCCTCAGGTCGGCGTGGGGATCAGCCGGGGATACGACACGGCTCCCACCCTGACCACGAAGCCGGCCTCTCCGATCCGCGCTCCGGTGGCCGAGACATAGCCGGTGAGCCTGACGAATCCATTGGGAATGTTGAGGAACCCGCCGGCACCCGAGGCGTCTGTCGACGGCACGGTCGACAGCGGGGTGTTGTTGATCATGTAGTACGCGGCGGTCTGGGTGCTCTTTTTGTCGATCTCGAAGCGGACGCCGGAAGCGGGCGTGCCTCCGCAGTCCTCCGCCAGCGCGTAGACGTGCCCCATGGTGGTGAGGTCCAGCGTTGTCCCGATGGCTTGGGCGATTCCCCCGAAGCCGGCGGGCGGAACGACGGGGAGCGAGGTGCTCAGCGTGGTGTCCTCCCGGATCGGCTTGACGACAAAGAAGAGCGCCGGCGTGATGGTCGGGCTCGTCAGCTCGAGGTACCCGTCGAAGCCGGAGGCGAGCGTCACCTTGAGAAGCCCTGGCGCCGACGAGAGGTCGACCGTTGCGCTGAGCGGTGACGCGCACTGAACGTCGAGCTTCGAACAGGCTCGAACCTGGAGGTCCTTCGGGAAGGCGCTCGTGATGACATCGACGACCGGAACCGTGAGGGTGATGGGCGCCGAAGTCCCTGCTGGCCAGACGACGCCCCCGAGGCACGCCCATGGCGACGCGATCGTGCACACCTGGCTCACGCAGGAGAGCGAAGCGCCGTGCTCTTTGCAGTCGGCGTCTTGACTGCACTGCACCTTGTTCGCGTCCACCAACACCGAGCAAGAAAGGAACAGCAGCAGGGGGGAACCCTTCGCTACCATGGTCGGGAGCCTCACATCGTCGAGCTGATCGCCTCCGCAACAGCATTGGCATGTCGCGGCCTTGCACTAAAGTCTTTGGGCGGTCTACCAGACTGCTGGAATCTTTTCGCCTTTCTGTCCGAGCGATCGACGCGCAGAGGCACTTGATCCGCAGCACTTCCTTCGACGAAGGGGCTGGCGTCAGTGCGCTGAGCCGTGAAGCTGACTCGTCGCGCGGAGGGCAACCCACCATCGCCCGCTGACGAGGAACCGGGGGAAGGTGATGAACTGCTCCGCGAAGATGCGCGAGATGGCGTCACCCACGCCGTCAAAGGGTATTGAAGGCGTTGGCTCTCTGCGGTGGGTGAGGCCCTGCACGAAGAACGAAAGCGCCATGCCCACCAGTGCGCTGACGGCCGACACCCACGAGACCGTCACCAGCGAAAGCACGAGCGACAGCGTCGCCACGATGAAGGCCGGCACCGCGAAGAGATGGACCCACAGCGTCGAGCGATTGCGGTGGTATTCTCTGTAGCCATCGCGCTGCCATTCGAGCAAATGAGGTCGCATGGGCGCATACGTAACGACGGCGGCCCCACGCACCAGGAATTCGCCCTACAGCGGGGGAACATCGCAGGAGAAGAGGCGTGCTTGGCTGGTCTCCGCGACCAGCACCCAGAGCCGACCGAGATGGCTCACCGCGGCCACCGAGGTGTTCCGCAGGCTCGTTCCACAGGCCACGTCCCAGCCGGTGATGGATTGAGTCATCGGCGTCGCGTTGGAGTCATCGGTGGTGAAGACCGCCGCCACGTGTGACGGGCTCTGGTAGGGCGCCCACACCGTGGCGGTGCAGCCGGGCCCGCAGCCGGCGGTGGTCCAGAAGCTGGCCTCGTCGGGGAGAACGGTGCTCGAGTCGACGACGGTCGACACGAGGTTGGTGGGCACTCCGCGTATCCCCAGGTGGTAATGGTCCTGGGTGTCGTAGAAGGAGTACGCGATCATCACGTGCTGGCCCGAGGGAGAGACAGCCGTGGCTTCGTCCTCGAGGCCCTGGAAGTCGGCGGGGCCAAAGGCAACGTCAAGCCCGCCATCGGCTCCCGGAGCCCAGATGGCCACCGTGCTGTTGTAGGCGTTCAGGAACGATGACGTCGTGAAGCGGAACCCCTCGGTGTTGGTGCCGGGAAGGTGCGCTGCTCCCACCCAGGTCCCCTCGACGAACGATCGACCAGATGGGTAGCTCTTCAGGCTCCGGGGGCAGCCTCGCTGGGTGAAGCCCGCGCTGAGGGCCCCAGAGCTCGCGGTGTCTGATCTGGCGACCGCTACTCCACCCGCCGCCGAGACCGCGACCGCCGAGACGGGGGGCGACCCAGAAGCGTTCGCCGGGCTCACCCCTCCGTCATCGGCGGAGGAGAAGCACCACAATGGGAGGTTCTCGGCTGTCTGGTACAGGAGCGCCCAAGACGAGCCCTCGGCCGACAGCATGATTCGACTCACCGCGCTGGCTGGTTGATCGAGCCAGGTCTCCTCTCCGCCATCGGGGAGCACCCGCTCCAGGTGCACTGCGCTCGAGGTGTTCCAGCCTGCCAAGAGCCCGGAGGATACCGCCTGGAGCACCGCGTTCGAGTACGGGCCGCCCGTTCCCAACTGGAGGGGTGCGGCGCACC
Source organism: Myxococcales bacterium (assembly GCA_003153055.1). The sequence goes on along the minus strand of PMBV01000034.1, from coordinate 21,647 downwards.
TGAGCCGTGGCCTGGTGCTCGTCGCGCAGCGGGCGCCTCCGTCGTACGGGCCGGTTTCCGGCGTTCCAGAGTCGAGTCCCCCCGCGTCGGAGGTGCCGGCGTCGGAGGTTCCAGCGTCGATCGTCCCAGCGTCCACGGCCCCAGCGTCACTGGCGCCTTGGTGGCCGGCGTCACGAGTCCTCCGGACGGCGTCCAGGTCGACCAACAGCGTGCACCCCAGCAGTGGAGCGATGCCGGCGAAGAGAACAAGCGTGCGTCTCATGGCGTGGGCGCTCCCGGCGAGGCTGGCAGGAGCAAGAGGACCACCGCGACGACGGCGGCGACGATGGCGCCCCCGAAGAGACCGTCGGCGGCGTAGGCCTTGCCCTTGGCGGAGCTCCCCAGCGGGTCGTCGAAGGGGCTCAGCTTGAAGGCCTGGTAGTCGGTCCACGCGAGGGCGCCGAGGATGCCTCCGGCGATGGCGAGGGCCGCGGCGCCACCCAAGACATACCAACCAGCCGGTGAATGCTTTGCCGCGACCTCGGGCACCAGCGGAGCGCCTTGGCTGGCCAGCACGCGCCCCAGAGCTCCGTGGGCGGCGGCCACCAGGGCCGACTCGTTCTCGACCGTGACGCTCTCCCTCGAGAGGACCTTGGATTTGTTGGCGTCGTACAGTCTGATGGCCAGCACCCTCAGGTTGCCCACGGTGCCTACCGACGCGTCGAGGAGCAGGGTGGCGCCGAGGGCCTGGGCGAGCTCAACGGCGCAGTTGGTCTCTCCGCACGAGAGGAGCTGCTTCTGGCGCTCTATTCCAACCAACGTGGCCACGTCGGCGCTGGTCAGCACCTCGTAGCGCCCGCTGTGGGCGAGGTCAGTGGACAGCAACTCGCTGAGCAGGTTGGCGGTGCCTTGGGAGACGCCCGGTTCGGCTCGAGCTCCGAGGACGGCCAGCCGCGGTCGAGCGGGTTCATCGGCAGTGAAGACGACGAGTGACAGCACAGTGAGCGCGAGCACTGGGTGGACCCCTTTCCCCGACCTTACCTTGAGATGCCTCCCTTCGAGGCGCGTTTTTCCCGCCCGACCCTCAGGCCTTGAACAAGGGGCCCAGCTTCATGGCGAGGTCGAGATCCATCGGCTCGAGGACCAGCTCTCCGCTCATCACGGCCATCTGGGCATTCTTCTGACCGTTCAGGAGCGCCACGAAGTCCTCGGCGGTGCAGCGGACGGTCAGCTTCGCGGTCCCCTCGTGCCCGGGCGAGATGAAGTCGGAGGCGCGGGTGAGGTCCGCCGTCCACAGGCCGCCGCCCTCGCCGATGATGTCGAGGTGAATGACGCCGTCGAAGGCCTCGCGCACGTCGCGGTGCTTCTCGATGCGAGCGGCGAAGTCGCCTTCGATGATGGTGGCAACCGTGCTGGTCTGTGTTTGGTTTTGACTGGTGGGAGGCGGTTCCTCAGGGGGCTTCGAGACGCTCGACCGGCGAAAGGCGTCGAAGCGCTCCTTGGAGAACAGCGAGCCACCTTCTTCCTTGGCGGCTTCGTACACCTTCTTGAGCTGGTCCTTGGAGAGGCCGGGGTGGCGGAAGTACTCCATGGCGACGCGGCCCATGCCCCAGTTGGCTGCGAAGGCCGCGGGTATGGTGAGGAGCGCTCCGATGATGGGCAACAGGGCCTTGATGCCCTGGCGTGCCAGCATGCCGGCTCCGGCGGTCGCTGCCAGTTCGAGGAGCAGCGCCTTGGCGTCGGCCTGGGTCAGCTTGCGCCCGTAGATGTGGCCGACAGTCATCACCATCGCAGACTGCACTGGCAACATCAGCACCGCGTCGGAGAAGGGGATCGGCGACACGGCCACCATGGCACAGGCGTAGCTCGCCATGTTCACCACGTCGCGCGCTGCCTTGTCGCGTTCGGCCAGGGGTGTCTTGGTGAAATCCTTCTTCCGGATGTCTTCGAGCGTGTCGAGCCAGGACATGGCGCGAGTGTAGTCGCAGGTCACCGCGGCGGTAGGAAATTGCGGGCGGGGTTGCTACGGCGTCGCGGCCAAGGCGTGCTCGATGGCCTGGGCGACCTCGTCTTGCTCGGCGGCGCCGACCTTCGAGGCGTAGACCCGGCCCGAGCGATCGATGAGGTACAGCATGGGGAGTGACTCGGCGCCGTAGTCTCGGCCTACCGCATGGGTGCCCAGGGCGGCGTAGCGCGAGAAGCCCGGGAGCTCGGCGGCGAAGCGGGTGACGAGGGCTCGCTGCTCGGCGGGGTTGTCTTGGCTCAGTGCCACGAAGGCGAGGCCCCTGGACTCGTAGCGCTTCACCAGCGGCACCAGCCAGGGCAGCTCGGCCCGGCACGGTGGACACCAGGTGGCCCAGAAGTCGAGCAGCACCACGCGGCCCTTCAGCGCCGAGAGGTTGATGGTGCCTCCCTCGAGGCGTTCGACGGAGAAGTTGGGTGCGAGGGTTCCAGGGCTCAGCACGGGGCCGAAGTCTTCGGTCGGCGAGTCGGTCGTGGGGGTGGCCGTCGAAGTCGAGGGAGGTCGAGCCAGCGCGAAGGCTCCGATGACACCCAAGGCGAGAATGGCCGGAGCGAGCCACCTCGGCAGGGTCGCTCCATCGGCGCGCTCGGAAAGGGCTGGAGTTGGCTTGGCCATGGTGTGCTTCCAGTGGGGGAGCCAAGGCGGGGCGCCGACGATTCTTGCCCTGGGGAGCCGATCAGAAGGAGTAGTCGAGGCCGGCTGCTTGGTAGAGCGGGCAGTAGCCGGTGGCCGCGGTGGCGGTGGGAATGAGGGCGATGGCGAGGAAGGCCACGCTCCAGCCGGGGCTGGGCTGGTTGGTGGCCAGGCGGTAGCTCCCGATGCCCACCAGCGCGGCGGCGATGACGCCCCGGAGAATGCGGTCGACCGGGCCCATGTTGAGCGGCAAGCCGAAGACGGTGGTCCGCACCGTGGTCACCGGCTCGACGCCAAGTGCCCACCCGGGGAGCACGGCTGTCGGGCTCTCCGAGAATGAAGGTGTGAGGCTCAGCTCACCAGCGTGAGCGACGGACGACAGCAACACGAAGAACAGCACGGCAGGCCGCAAGGACTTCATTGGGAATCCCCTCCACTTGGCGCCGCCTCCATGGCGGCTCACACAGGATGCGGCCGGTGAGGAAAGGATTCGGCCTCATATGTGGACGACGAAGCCGTGGCCGAACTGAGGAGCTGGGCACAGAGCGCCGCGTCGGAGAGGAGGATTGGCGCCGAGAGCGGGTGGAGGCATTCCCCTCCGACCGCCCGGTGAGCAGAAGGCCCGACTGGGTGTGCGAAATCATCTCCCCTTCGAACGCCGCACCGACCGGGTGCTGAAGCTGCGCACCTACCAGCGGGTGGAGTCGACGGACCTCAGGTGGATCACTTCTCGCGCGTCCGATGGACCGGGTGGAAACCGGTCTCGGGCTTCTCGAGGGTTTCGCGCCAGTGGGTCCCGGCTGGACCGCGGGGTCGATGGACCCCACCTTCTGATGTGGGGCCGCAACCCGCCCGCCTGTGTCGACGCGGCCGGATCCTCGCGGCACCGCGAATGCAAATCCCCAGTCGGGCAACGGAGCTGCTCCGCGGGGTCGCCATGGCCGGTCAACTGCACGCGCTCATCTGGGCACTGATTGCCATCGGCGCCGCGGTGTGCGCCGCGCTCCGTGCCCTGTCCGCTGCGCTCACCCAGCTCGAGCAGCGTTCGGCACGGCACGCAGCCCGAAGCACCTCCAGCGGACCTGACGCCTCGCCGCAGTCGCCGAGCGATGTCTCAATTCCCGCCAAACGGACGATCAGCCCCGAGGAGGTCGTCCGACACGCGTCGCTCTTGGCGTTGATGCTGGCCGCGCTCGCCTGCCCCGGGGTGGTGAGCGCGGAGGTCGGCGCCTCCAGCCCGCCCGACAGGACCGAGGGATTCATCTACCCGACCGCGCCCCTCGGCCGAGTCTGGACGCTCCCCGCCAACGCCGACGTCGCCAGCACGGAGTGGCAGCCGGAGTCCGGCACCATCACCAAGCTCTCCGACGGCGTGTTCGAGACGCAGGGCATCGACGGCCAGGTTCGACTCAACGTACCGTCGCCCCCGGGGACCACCTGGTGGCGCAACGTCGAGATGACTGGGTATTTCCGCGCGCTCCGCACCGAGAGTTCCACCCAGTCGCCGCATTGGGAATTGATGGCGCGCGGCGAGCGCCACAGCACGAGCTCCGTCACCGGCGATCGCATCAACGGTGGCGTGGTCGCGCCGACGGGCACCGCGACCTGGCCCGGCTATCCCTACGGCACCATCTCCGTCAACCCGCACTGCCTGGGCACCGCGTACCACGGCAATTTCTACCTGACCGGGCGGGCGGCCTTCGAGAAGGAGATCTCCCACGCCGACGGCTACGCCAACCAGCGCCCAGCCACGTGCACCTCCGCGCCCGGGCTCGGTCGGTGGTTCGGCCTGAAGTTCGTGGTCCGCAACGCCGCGAGCGACGGCCAGGTCCACCTCGAGCTGTGGGTCGACCCCAACGCCGACGGCACCTGGACCCAGCTCGGAAGCGCCAACGACACGGGCGGCTGGACGGTGGACGACCCGGCGGTCGATGGCTGCTCCTCGATGCCATTTGCTTATGCAGCCGACCAGCGCCTGACCTGGGCCGGGCCTTGGGTCACCTTCCGCAGCGACGCCATGGCGATCGACTTCACCGCCCTCAGCGTCCGCGAGATCGCCCCGCTGCTTTGAGCTGACCTGGCGCAAGCGATGGCGCTGTCTGGGAATGCACGCGCACCTATCTGGGTGTCTCCGCGCAAATCCCGTCACGCTGAAAAGCTTGCTGCCCAAAAGAACCGTATTGTATGCAGCCCGCGTGGCGGCGGCGTGTTCATGACATGCAACGGAGCGACCTGCGGCAGCGCAGGAATGAGGGGAATCGTGCAAGAGCGACGACCGAGGATCGCCTCGGCGCCTGGAGGAGACCATCCGATGAGGCGCGACGCGATGCACGGGATCCGCATCGCCTCCGAGCGCCTCGTCAAGGCCTGAACGGAGCGGGGTCGCCATGCACGTCTTCCCGATGTTCCTCGTCATCTTGCTGGTCTTCGTGAACCGATACATCTTCGGTTTGTTCATGAAGCTCGCGCGCGGCAAGAACTTCGACGAGGCAGTCGAGGGCAACGAGCCGACTGTCTGTGTCGTGACTCCGATGTTCAACGAGGGCCGTCGAATCGAACGCACCATCGCGACGGTCGCCGCCTTCGACTACCCACGGGCAAAGCTCGAAATGGTCATCGTGGACGACTGCTCCACCGATGACAGCTATGAAGTCGCGCGCGAAGTGGCCCGTGGCTATCCCAATATCCGGGTTCACCGGAACGCCAAGAACATGGGGAAGCGCAAATCCATCAACGCGGCGGTTCGCGAGACCCGAGCCGAGATCATCGTCTCCATCGACTCCGACGTGGAGGTGGATCCCTCCGCCCTCCGCCACCTGCTCTCGCGCTTCACCTCTCCTGACGTCGCCGCGGTCGGGGGGCGAGTCCACGTCTCGAACGCAAACGAGAACTGGCTCACTCGCATGCAGGCCATCAAATACTTCTTCGGCTACGAATTCCTGAAGAACCTCGAGCGGTCGCTCCATACGGTGATGTGCCTCTCGGGGTGCCTCACGGCCTACAGGCGCTCGGTGTTGCTCGAGCTTGAGCCGATCCTCGAAAACCGGAACATCCTCGGCGTCCCCATCAAATACGGCGAGGACCGCTTCCTCACTCGGCAGATAGTCAAGGCCGGCTATCGCACCCGGCTCACGCTGGACGCCGCCTGTTTCACCGTCGCCCCCAAGACGCTCTCCAACTACTTCTCCCAACAGCTCCGATGGCGACGCTCGAACATCGTCGACTTCATGCTGGGCCTGAGCCACGCGTGGAGGCTCCACCCGTTCGTCTGCGTGCACTACGTGGCGCTGGGGACGATGCTGATCGCCTACCCATTCGTGGTACTCCTCGAGCTCGCCGCGGGCTCCTTCTTCCAGCTGGCTTGCTTCAACCTGATGATCATCGCCATCATCGCAGTGGTGTATGCCCTGGGTTCGCGCTCCATCCCTGCGGCCTACAGGGTTCACCCGGTCTGGTTCCTTTCGGCGGCGGTGGTGATGCCGGTCACCTATGTACTGTTCACCCCCCTCGCGCTGTTCACCCTCGACTCGAGCAGCTGGGAGACTCGAGGCCAGAGCGCGAACGCCCCCACGAAGCCGGCCGAGGTGACGGGGGAGGGCGTCGTCGGCGCGAACGCCGTCTGAGTGAGACATGAGCGGCGCGCCACGGATGGTCTGTGAGAGGAACCTTGATGATCTCGGCAGCAAATAAGGCGATCGTTTCAGCGTACAAGCTTATCGGCTTCATGGTGTTGGCGGTGCTGTTGCTGGGCCTGTTGTCTTTCATCGGCATGAACGGCTTCTTCTTCGTGAGCCGGAGCTGGGTCGCGCCAACGGTCGTGTCCCCTTCCGACGACCGAGTGCTGGTGCTCTCGGGTCAGCTCGCTCTCCAGAGGAGCGCGCACGAGAAGCTGGCCGTCGAGCAGGCGGATCTCCAGGCCAAGCGCGAGGCCGCCGAGCGGGTCATCGCGGCGGAGGAGGCGTACCAGGTGGCGTTCCGTCAGACGCTGCTCTCCGAGCTCGCCATCCGGAAGGTGCAGCTCGGGCGCTTCTCGGCGCTGCGAAAGGAGTACGCCTCGCGCCAGAAGGAGATCCACCGCGCGAACGAGGAGTACTCGAAGTCGGCTCGGGAGCGACTCGACGAGCTCAAGCAGGCACACCTGGTGGACTCGGATGGCTACCTCCGGGCCGGCCACGAGATGGCCCAGCTCTCCCGCTCGACCCTCGAGCTGGCCGAGGCCGACACGACGCTGCAGAACCGCCTTGGCGAGCTCAAGCGCGACGTGGAAGCGCTCGAGGCGATGAGCCTTGAAACCGCGCAGGGAGGCGCCGCGGCCGTGCCCGGCCATGCTGTGAGCCTCAGCTACGAAGTGCTGCGCATGAAGCAGGAATACTCGCGCTCCATCTCCGAGCTGGCCCGGGCTCGCGGCGACCGTGCGGTGGCGGAGCAGGGCCTCGCCGCCAACAGCAAGGAGCTCGAGGAGTGCGACCGCATCCTCAAGGGCCTCAAGAGCTCTCCGTACCGGGGCGCCTCCGAGGGCCGGCTGACGGTGGCCTTCGTCCCGTACGACAATGCGAGCTCTGTCGTGCCGGGCCACCCGGTGTACGGGTGTCGTCTCGGCTTCGTCTGGTGCCGTCGCGTCGGCCGGTTCGGTGAGGTGCTCGAAGGCGAGGTGAGCGCGAGGCACCCGCTCTTCAGTCAGAACGAGCGCGGGCTCCTCGTTCGAATCGAGCTCGACGAGGCCACCTCCGCGGAGAGCCGGGTGCTCTTCGCTGGCGCTCCCTTGGTCCTGTGAGCGCCTTGGCCGCCATCTTCAAAGGGCCCGGTCTCTCCCGCGCCGCCTCAGGCCGGTCGCTCCGCGGCTGGCGACGCTCGGCGCTGGCGCTCGTCGTGCTCGCCGCGCTCGGCGGGGCGGCTCCCGTGCCTGACGCGGGCAGCACCGAGGCCGGCGCCGGGCTCGAGGTCACGAGCGGCAAGGTCCAGGCCCGGGCAGACGGCACGTTCGCGGTCGACGTGCCAGAGATGCGAGCTGTGCTGCGCGGCGAGGGAGGAGGCGATGCCGGCGAGCTCCGCTTCACCTACCGCGGGCCCACTGTCGAGCGCTCCCATCTCGCCTCGGGTGAGGTGCGGGAGCAGCTCGGACTCAAGCTCAGAGCGCACGACGGTTGCAACCTGGTGTATGTGATGTGGTGGATCGCCCCGCACCCCGGAATCGCTGTGTCAGTGAAGCGCAACCCGGGCCAGCGCACCCACGCCGAGTGCGGCGCCCGCGGGTACGAGAACCTCCGCCCGAGCTGGTCGGCGGCGGCGCCCGCGATGGCGCCTGGGAGCCACCATACTCTGGCCGCGAGGATCGACGCCGATGAGCTCCAGGTGTCGGCCGACGGAGCGCCGGTGTGGCGCGGGCGGCTCCCCGACTCCGCTCGGCTGCTGCGCGGCCCCGTCGGAGTCCGCAGCGACAACGTCATGTTCGACTTCACGCTGAAGGACGTGCGATGAGACTCCGGGACCCTCTCGTCGCGGTCTGCCTGGTCGCCGCCGCCCTCGCCGGCTGCTCCTCGGCGGGCACCTCCTCGAAACACTGTCTGACTGACCTCGCTTCGTGCAGCGGGTCGTGCGTGGACCTCGAAACCGACCATGGAAACTGCGGCGCCTGCGGGGTGGCCTGTGCAAGCGGTGAGAGCTGCAAGGCAAGTGCTTGCACCCCGCTCTGCGCCGACTCGCTCAGCGCCTGTGGGACCGGAGAAGCCGCGACGTGCGTGGACACCGCCAGCGACGTACGGAACTGCGGTGCCTGTGGAGCGGCCTGCGCCGACGGCGAGCGCTGCACCCTGGGAGTCTGTCACCTGGGCTGCGCCGCGGCCGGCTGGGGAACCTGCGGGGCGCGGTGCTACCAGCTCAGCAGCGACGCCTCTCACTGCGGCGACTGCGCGACTGCGTGCCCGAGCGACCAGGTCTGCTCCAGCGGGAGCTGCGTGGCGACCAGCGCGGCGAAGCAGCCACGCGTCATCGTGAGCATCACCGCCGACGACACCTTCGCCGACCAGTTCACCGACATGGCGCCGGCCCTGGAGGCACAGGGAATGCGGGCCACCTTCTTCGTGAACGCGGGGAGGATAGACGTGCCCGGCGTCGGGTTCCTCACCACCGCGCAGCTCCACGCGCTGCAGGCAGTCGGCCATGAGATCGGCTCGCACGGCCTGACCCACCAGCACCTGGTGACGACGCAGAACCTCGCCGGGCGAATCTCGCGGGAGGTCTGCGACAGTCGCGTTGATCTGCTCCTCCGGGGGTACGAGGTTCGCAGCATCGCCTACCCCTTCGGCGAAATGGACGGCCTCGCCCAATCCGAAGCGCGGCGCTGCGGCTACAGCATCGGGCGCTCGGTAGGTACGGTCAGCACCTCGAGCGGAACCTACGCCGACACCGTTCCTCCAACCGATGCGTTGGAGCTCCGTGCAGCGTCCTCTATCAACACCACCTTCACGCTCGAGCAGGTGCAGCAGTATGTCTTGAATGCCGAGGCGCACGCGTCTGGAATGGCGCCGAGCTGGCTGGTCCTCAACTTTCATCACATCTGCCCCGGGGCAACCTGCAACCCGGCGTTGGCGTGGGACACTGACACCTTCAGGCAGTTCACGGCCTGGCTGGCTCAGCGCAGGGACCAGGGGACAGTGGTCCGCACCATCGCTCAGGTTCACGGTGGGCCGCTCCAGCCCGCCAGCTCCAGTGGAACCCCACTCGTCTTGAACCCGGGCTTCGAGAGTGACCTGGCTGGAGAGAACGAGGCCCCAGACTGCTGGATGCGCGGGGGCTCGGGTGGCAACACCGCCGCATGGGCCCGCGTCGCTGGCAGGTCTGGCTCGGCGCAGCGGCTGGTGATGTCTGCCTACACTTCCGGCTCGCGCAGTCTGCTGCAGTTCCGCGGCTCGACGCACAACCCAGACTACCGGAGCTGCGGGACCCCGGTGGTTCCAGGCCATACCTACGCCTTCTCCTGTTGGTACCAGTCTGACGTTCGAGTCGCGTTTGTCTTCTATAGGAATGACGACCTGACCCACCTCAGCACGACCTGGATGACCAGCCCTGCGAGCCCGCCGAGCCCGAGCGGTTGGGCACTGAAGACCTTCGCCGTGACCATCCCCGACACCTTCAACACCGTCTTCTTCGGCCCGTACGTCTCCAGCGTGTGCTCCTCCAACTGCCTCAACGGCGACGGGACGGCCACACTCCTGGTGGACGACTGCGACGTGGTCGACCAAGACCGCCGAACCCAGACACCATGAACCTGCTCTTCCTGTCGCTCGTCATCGCCGCAACCCCAGTCACCGCGCTCCGAGCCGACGCGCCCACCGGCGACACCCCGTCGGTCCCCACGGATGTGCGGGCCTTCTGCGAGTACGCCAACGCCAACGCCGCCTCGGAGAGCCTCCGGCTGATGCTGCCGGAGCTCATCGGCGCCTTCGGGTGGACCCACGGGACCGAGCAGCTCGATGGCGTCGGCCTGGCCGATGCGCTGCTGCCGATCGCGAGGATCGGCATGGCCTACGACGTGGCCCAGCTCAGCCGCGGGCTGGCCATTCGCCGTCTCGGCCAGGCCCAGTGCGATCGCTACCTGGTGGACAGCGCGCTGCGGACGTTCACCGACCACCAAGCCCGCGCGGTGGCGCGGCGGGCCCTCGAGGCTCGGCAGGGCGTGCTCGAGGAGGCGTTGCCCCACGCCGCCGAGCTGCTCCAATCGGTGCGTGAGGCGGTGCTCAGCGGAGCCGCGACGGTGGCCGAGCTGAGCGCCCTGGAGCTGCGCGTGGATGGGCTCCGCACCCTCGCCGACAGGACCCGGCGCGACCTCGCTGCGCTCCCCCAGCCGGGGCCGGCGTCGTCTCGCCCGCTCGCCGAGTTGGTCGCGAGCCGCCAACAGACCGAGTCGCGGGTGGTCGAGCTCGAGGGGGCGGTGAGGCAATCGCGGGCCTGGCGTCTCTCCCTCCGTGGCGGGTACGAGAAGGTCTTGAGCCAGTCCGACACGCGCATTCCGCTCTTCGGCGTGGTCATGGTCACGTTCAACCCCGCCTTCTTGCTCCAGCGCGCCGACGACGAACGGGCCGCGCGCGCCCGCACCGAGTGGCTGAGCGCCGACCTGGACGGCGTCGAAGAGCGGGCGCGCCAAGCACAACGGGAGCTGACTGCCGGGGCCGACGCTGACCGCCGTCGCCTCGCCGAGCTGGCGGTGGTGACCGAGGATCTCGGCATCCGGCTGCGCGACGCGGAGGCGATCAAGACCGAGCGAATTCAGCGATACCGCGACCACCTCTGGCTCGACCTGGTCCAGGCGCGGGCCGAGACGGCCTACCTGCGCGCCCACCTCGAGGACGCTTCGTCTCTCGCCGGCGAGCCCTAACACGAGGCGACCCATGCGCCCTCAGTCGCTCCTCGCACTCCTGGTCGCCGCCTCGCTGGCGGTGCTGTTCGCCACCTCGGGGTGTATTCGTGCGCGGCCCAAGAAGGAGATGGTCGCCGACGGCCAGGAAGCCGTCTACCCGTTCTTGAGCCACGGGTCGGTGGCGGTTGCTTTGGGAATGCTCGAGAACAAGTGGGACATCGGCAACCGCTTCCCGGTGGTGACCATCGACCCACTCACCTGGACCGAGGACCCGCTCAATGACAATTACTGGCGCTTTCTGTTCTACAGCCTGCGCCCAACCAGCAACCTGCTCTGGGCGTACTATACGACAGGGCAGACCCGCTACCGAGACAAGCTCCTCGAGATCCTCAGGAGCTTCGCCGCCTCCGATGCTCAGCGCCCCGCGACGCCGTACGACCGGCTTCGGTTTGACTACCGGCACGGGGCGGGGTTCCGGGCGCTCGTGTTGGTCAACACATACATGAAGCTCCGCCGCTCGGGCGATCTTCCGAGCGATTTGGCCGAGGCGCTCCACGCTTCGATTGAGAAGCTCGGCACGTTCCTCGCGCTCCCAGAGAACTTCGACGCCACCTACAACCACGGCTTCGCGGAGGCGGCGGGGCTGGCGTCCATCGCCGTCAACTTCCCGGAGCTGCCGTCGGCGGCCCAGTGGCAGGAGACGTCACTCACCAGGCTGAAGAACCTCATGGTCAGCGCCGTGGACGCGGACGGGGTCGAGCTGGAGAACTCCCCTTTCTATCATTACTACGTCCTCGGCTTTGCCTACGACATCAGCCACTGGGCCCACACGTACGCGGTGCCGGTGTCGAGCACGTTCGACGACGCGATGTGGAGCATGGTTCGCTATGCGACGCTGATTGTGCAACCAGACGGGCAACTCCCGCTCCTCGGGGCGACCGTCGAGTTCGGCGTGGAGAACCTCGACGAGGCCGCCTTCGACGCGCTGGCCTCGGAGAACCCTGCCTTCGAGTGGATCCTCTCCCGCGGCGCCCAGGGCACCCCACCAGAAGACGCGGAGCGGGCGGCCGTCTTCCCCGTGTCTGGCCAATCGGTGCTGCGCTCCGGGTTTGGGACCGGCGCCAGTGACTTCGCGGCACAGAGCCAGGTTGCCTTCAATACGGGTGTCTGGCGGAGCACCCACAGTCACCTCGATGTGCTGGGGCTCGACTTCTTTTCCAGGGACGCCACGCTGCTGTGCGACTCGGGGCTCTACACATACACGCCCGGAGCGGACGCCGACTACTTCACGAGCACCCGGGCACACAACACCGTGGTGGTGGACGGGAGCGATCAGCTCCCCATCGGCCCCGTCGGCCGCGGGGTCGCGTCTGTCGGCCCAGACTGGGAGTACGCCTCCGGCTGGCACGAGCTCTACACTGGCGTCACCCATCGGCGGTCAGTGCTGCTGCTCGGGCAGGACGCGGTGCTGGTGGTCGATTCGCTCGAGGCCGACGGGAGCCACGACTTCGCACAGATTTGGCACCTTCCCTCTGGCTACACCGCGACCCCGGCGGGCCTGGGCGTCGATGCGCAGGGGCCCGGGGCGCCGGTGTCGATCCGCCAGGCCTGGGGAGACGGCGTCACGCTGTCGGTCATCACCGGCGCCACCGCTCCCATGCAGGGCTGGATCTCCCCCAAGTACGGGCAGAAGGCGGCGAACACTGCGCTCGAGTACCACGTCACCGGGACCTCGGCGCGCTTCGCGACCGTCATCGCCGCGCAGTCCTCCGGGACGGTCAGTGGCTCTACCGGCGCCGATGGGGCCATCCACCTCACGGTGTGCCAGGGCGGGGTGGGCCGAGAGGTCGACATCTCCAACCAGGCCTCGGTCTCCGAGGTGGTGCGGGTCACGAGCGCCGCGGCCCCCGGCTGCCCCTGATGGCGGAGTCCTTCGCATTGACGCGGACGGTGGTGTGGCCTGGGATGGTCATCACCGCTTCGGAGCTCTGCTCGAGTGCCGTCGCGAGTGCACCACGAGGGCGAGGGATTTGGCCCCCAACGTGAGATGACGACCGAGGCGGGGAGTAGGTGATGAAAAGCCGGAGAGTGTCTCCGGGATTTCATGTAGGCTGGTAACTCCATGATAGAGCGAGGATTACTGGCGCGCCGGGTCCGGGAGGCGCTTCGGCGGAGCCCCATCGTTGCGTTGCTCGGGCCCCGCCAGTGCGGCAAGACGACGCTCGCGCGATCCATCGACGCCGGCGCCACTCGGCTCGACCTCGAGGATCCAGCCGCGCTCACCGCACTCGCCGCGCCGATGGCTGCGCTCGGCCCTCTCAAGGGCCTGGTGGTCATCGACGAGGTGCAACGACTTCCGTCGATCTTCCCGGCCCTCCGCGTCCTTGCCGACCGCCCCGATTCGACGACTCGCTTCCTTATCCTCGGCAGCGCCTCGCCGGAGCTCATCACCGGCGCGTCGGAGTCTCTCGCCGGCCGCCTGGAGTTCGTCGACATGGGGGGCTTCTCTCTCGATGAGGTGGGCCCCGTGGAGTGGTCCCGGCTGTGGTGGCGCGGTGGCTTTCCCCGGTCCTTTCTCGCCGACAGCGACGCGGACTCCGTCGCCTGGCGAGAGAGCTTCGCCCGGACCTTCCTGGAGCGTGACGTGCCCCAGCTCGGCATTCGCATCGCCCCGCTCAACCTTCGCCGTTTCTGGACGATGGTTGCCCATTACCACGCCCAGACCTGGAACCACGCCGAGGTCGGCACCGCGCTGGGGCTCGACGAGAAGACGGTACGCCGGTACCTCGATATCCTCGCCGGTGCCTACATGCTTCGCGTCCTGCCGCCTTGGTTCGAGAACCTCGGGAAACGCCAGCGGAGGGCCCCCAAGGCCTACCTGCGCGACAGCGGCCTGCTCCACACCCTCCTCGGCATCGACGCCCCGGACCGGCTCCTCAGTCACCCGACCCTGGGCTCATCCTTCGAGGGCTTCGCTCTCAACCTGGTGGCGGAGGCCCTGCCGACGAGAGACGTCTACTACTGGTCGGTGCACTCCGGGCCCGAGCTTGACCTCCTGGCCTTCGTGGGGGGCAAGCGGTTTGGCTTCGAGTTCAAGTACACCGACGCGCCTGTGATGACTTCGTCGATGACGCGAGCCTTCGATGATCTCGGCCTGGACGCCCTGTATGCGGTGTACCCCGGAGACCGGCGCTACTCCCTGAGAGCCGGCATCGAGGCGCTGCCCCTCGCCGAGGCCGGCGGGGTCGCTCGCCGCCTCGGTGCCCGACGGTAGGCATCCAGCGTCCGTTGCCCTCGATTCAGACGACGACGACCTCTCGGCCGAAGTGAGCGTTCTCCCGCAGCTTCACCAGGCCCTCCTTCACCGCTCGCGCGGTCTTCGGCCCAACCCAAAACCCCTTGGGGTGGCTCTTGCGGAAGTTCTTCTTCATCCACGACTCGAGCTCGAGGAACCGGGTACGGAACAGGTCTGGCGCGGCGTTCTTCCGGCCCGTCTGCTGGGTGATGTCGAGCTCGGCCCACAGCTGGCCCGAGACCAGCTCCTGCTCCTCGTTGACGACACATCGCTCCCAGAAGATGACCGGCGAGCGCACCTCGTCGATGCGCCAGAAGCCCTTGTCTGGCCCCCGCTTCACCTTGTCGACCTGCGCCGGTCCGATGTCGGAGGCCACGAGGTAGACGTCCTCCTCGGGGAACTGGTCCATCGTCGCCTCGCAGGCCCGGAAGGTCTTCCAGTCGGGAGGCACTCTCCGTGGGTACACCTCGAAGACGAAGCGCTCGAGCACCCGCGCGAACGCCACCTCGTCCTCCCGGTTCATGAAGGTGAGCAGCTGGTTGGCCATGAGGACCTCTTTCACGGGGCGACCGGCGGCGCAACTAAGGAAGGGCAGGGCGCGGGCCCAGCACCGTATACAGTGTGCCCATGGACGAGCGTCTGCTGGGGCGAATGAACGAGCTCAAGGACCTCTCGGGTCTCTTGGGGTTGGCGACGTGGGATCAAGAGACGTATCTCCCGCCCAAGGCGCAGCCCGCCCGGGCCTCCCAGCTCGCCACGCTCCAGGGCCTGTACCACGAGCGCCTAGTCGACCCGCACCTCGGCGAATGGCTCGAACTGGCCGGCGCCACCTCCGACGACGAGCGGGCCATGGCGCGGGTGCTGCGCCAGGAGCGGGACCGGGCGGTGAAATTGCCCGCCCGCCTCGTCAAGGCCCTCGCCGAGGCCCAGTCGCACGCCATCGCCGCCTGGCGAGACGCGAGAGACCAGGCTCGCTACGCCATCTTCGAGCCCCACCTGGCCACCTTGCTGTCCCTCCGCCGCGAGCAGGCCGATGCCTGGGGCCACGACGGCGAGCGCTACGACGCGCTGCTCGAGGGCTACGAGCCCGGCCTCCGCACCCGGCGCCTCATGCCCGTGCTGGAGCAGCTCAAGGCCCACCTGGTCCCGATGGTCGAGCGCCTCGACGCGCTGCCCAAGCCCTCCGAGCCCTTCGCCGGCCGCGCCTTCGACTTCGATGGCCAATGGGCCTTCACCCTCGAGCTCCTCGATGCGATGGGCTTCGACCGTGCCGCCGGCCGTCAAGACAAGAGCGTGCACCCCTTCACCGGAGGCACGCACCAGACCGATGTCCGGCTCACCAACCGCTTCTTCCCCGAGACGCCCCTGCCGGCCATCTTCGGCGCGCTGCACGAGGGCGGGCACGGCCTCTACGAGCAAGGCTTCGACCCGGCGCACAGCCGCACCACGCTGGCTCAGGCTCCGTCCATGGGGCTCCACGAGTCCCAATCGCGCCTCTGGGAAAACATCGTGGGGCGGAGCCGACCGTTCTGGATTCACTTCTTCCCCCTGCTCCGGGCCCGGTTCCCTCAGGCGCTGGAGGACGTCGGGCTCCAGGCCTTCCTCCGGCACGTCAACCGCGTCGAGCGCACCCTCATTCGAGTGGAGGCCGACGAGGTGACGTACAACCTCCACATCGTGTTGCGCACCGAGCTCGAGGTGGCGCTGGTGAGCGGGGCCCTGTCGACGAAGGATCTGGAAGGTGCCTGGAACGCCAAGACGAAGGAGCTGTTGGGCCTCGAGGTTCCCTCGCCCACCCAAGGCGTGCTGCAGGACATTCACTGGGCCTGGGGCGAGCTGGGGTACTTCCCCACGTACGCGGTGGGGAACCTCTACGCGGCCTCGCTGTGGAAGGCACTGGAGCGCGACCTGGGCAACGTGGAGGACGCGCTCTCGAGGGGCGAGCTCTCGGGCGTGACGGGCTGGCTCAGGGCCAACGTGCACCGCCAAGGCTACCGCTACGAGGCCGAGGCGCTGGTCGAGCGAGTCACCGGCCACGGCCTCACCGACCAGGACTTCATCGAGGCCCTGAAGTCGCGGTACACAGGGCTCTATGGCATCAAGCTCGGCTGACACGCTCAAGGTCTCGGTTCGGTTCTTCGCCGCCGCGCGCGACCGCGCCGGGTGCTCGTCTCATCAGCTCGAGCTCGGGCCCTCGGCGACCGTGCAGCAGGCCCTCGACGCGCTGGTGGCGAGGTTCCCGCTGCTCCAGGGGCTCATCCCCCACGTGAGGGTGGCGGTGAACCAGGAGTTCGCGCTGCTCGACTCGGTGCTCCCTCAGGGCGCCGAGTTGGCGCTGATTCCTCCGGTGGCTGGCGGCTCGGTTGGGGTGTTCCGCGTCGTCGACCAGCCGCTGAGCCTCGACGAGGTCGTCCGAGCCGTGGACTCCACCGGCCGAGGCGGGCTCGTCACCTTCAGCGGCGTGGTGCGCGACGTGTCGAAGGGCAAGAAGGTCTCGAAGCTGGAGTACGAGGCCTACGCGCCGATGGCCGAGAAGAAGCTCCGGGAGATCGCCGCCGAGGCGAAGGCCCAGTGGCCGGGCGTGGAGGTGGCCGTGGTGCACCGGGTCGGAACCCTTTCACCCGGCGAGTTGGCCGTCGTCATCGCGGTCTCGGCGCCCCATCGGAAGGAGGCCTTCCGTGGCTGCGAATTCGTCATCGATCGACTGAAGCAAGACGTGCCCATCTGGAAGAAGGAATTCGCCGAGGACGGCGAGGTCTGGGTGGGCCTGGGGCCGTGAACGAATATTCCGTTCACCGCCGCGAGATTGATGGTCTGTTCAGCCTTGAGGAATCCTCACCATGAAGGCCCCACTTCCCTCCGAGATCCCTCTCGAGGCGCCCCTCGATTTCCTCCAGCACCTCTGGCACCTCAATCACGTGCTCGAGCGCATGTCGCAGCAGATGAAGCGGGACCTCGGGGTGACCGCTCAGCAGCGACTCTTCGTTCGGTGCATCGGGCAGTACCCGGGGCTGACCGCGAGTCAGCTCGCGACCATCCTCCACCTCGATCGCGGCACGGTCTCGGTGTCGCTCACTCGGCTGGCGAAGATGGCCCTCGTCACCCGGCACCGCGACCCGAACGACAACCGACGCGTCTCACTGGGCCTGACCGCGCGAGGCCGCGCCTTGGCCAAACCCAACCCTGAGACCACCGAGCACGTGGTGCAGCGCCTCCTCGCCAAGTCGAAGCGAGCCGACGTCGAGGCGGTCAAGGTGTTACTGCGTCACCTCGCCGAGGACCTCTCCGAGAAGCTGAAGGCACTCTAGCGTGACGCGCGCAGCTCATCTCGCCGGTTCTCGTTCCACGCCGCCTCGGTGTGCGCGGAGTTGACGGGGCGGAGCGCGCCGTAGCTGACGGTGCTGAGCTGTGACGGGCTGACCCCGAGGTCGACGAGGTACTTCCGGGCGATCTCCGCGCGGCGCTGGCCGAGCATGAGGTTGTACTCCTCGGTGCCTCGCTCGTCGCAGTTGCCCTCGATGTCTATGGTGCTCTGGTGCCCTCGGAGCACTCGCGCCACCCGCTGGAGCGACTCCATGCCCTCGGGCTTGAGCTGGGCCTGGTCGAAGTCGAAGAACACGGTCGCCCCACGGAGCGCCGCCTCGATCTCCGCGGCCGGGTCCACCTGGGCCGGCTGGGCCGCGACCTTCGGCTCCGGCGCCGGGGGTGATACCTCTGAAGGAGCCGCTACTTCCTTCGGCGGCGCGGTGTGCGCGCAACTTGGGAATGCCAGGGCTCCGAGAACGGCCGAGATCGAGACGAGAGCGAGACGCATTGGTGTGCCTCCAATAGTTGTATATGCATCAGATGTGCAAATGCCAGGCCTGCGCGAAGGCCATGGCATCGCTGCCCCATTCCTGGACAGGTGGGGAATAATTCCGCGGTCGCGTCTCTGAGGTGGTGAGAATTTCCACACCGGCTTGGGCTTGCTCGGCCACGGAGTGATGCGCCTCGGTGAGGGCGGCCGGGGTGTTTGCCCGGTCTCCGGGGCGGGCCCAACCAGCCCCTCGACCAAGGGCCGGAGGGGGCAAGGGTCCCCAGCAACGTCACCAATGGTACCATTCGTGGGCCTCGAACCCGCCGCCCTCCCCGGGCCAGCCGGCCTCTGTCCTTGCCCATTGCCGAGCCGCGGAATGGCTCCTGAGGCGTTGTGTTGTAGTCTCTGGCCCGCACAATGCCCGAGTCGCCCTTCGTCATTCGCTACGAGCTCACCTTGCCGGGGCCCAAGAAGGTGAGTTTCCGCATTGCGCTCGATCCGAAGACGTTGGTGAACCTGTCACCTCCGCCGGCCGACCCGCCGGAGTGGGCCGCGCTGAAGTTCGAGAAGTGCCCCAACTGCTCGCTCGACGAGGCAGCCACGCCCTGCTGCCCGGTGGCGCGATACCTCTCGGAGGTCGTCCGCGGCTTCTCCGACGCGTTCTCGTATGATCGGGTCTCCGTGCGCGTCACCGTGCCCGAGCGCGCGTATGAGCAGAGCAACCTCCCCATGCAGGCGGCGCTCAGCTCGCTGCTCGGCATCTACATGGTGACCAGCGGCTGCCCCGTGCTCGGTCGCATGGGCCCCATGGTGCGCTTTCATCTGCCCTTCGCCAGCGAGCTCGAGACGCTGGTGCGGGCGTCCTCGATGTACCTCCTGCGCCAGTACCTCATCGGCAAGGCCGGCGGCGACTCCGATTGGTCACTCCAGGGTCTGGCCGAGGAGTACCGTGCCACCGCCGAGGTGAACCGCGCCTTCGCCCGCCGACTCCGCGCGGCGACACCCTCCGATGCCAATGTCAACGCTCTGATCCGCCTCGACACCTTCGCCCAGTCCATGCCTGAATCCATCGACAGCCACCTCGAGGAAGTGGCCTTCGTCTTCGGAGGCTGACCCCGTCTAAATCTTCCGTCGCTGCCCAGTGCGTTTGTACTTCAGGTAGTCGGCCACGATGACGCCGTGGTCGAAGCAGAGCGGCGCGGGAATGGCCTCGAGGTGAAAGGCGCGGGCTTCGGCGGCGTCGTCGGCACCCAAAGGCTCGCCCTCGGCCTGCCCGATGTAGACGGTCGAGAGGGTGTGCTTGCGTGGGTCTCTGGCGGGGTCCGAGTAGGTGAAGAACTGCTCGCTCAGGGCCACGTGGAGGCCCGTCTCTTCCCGCACCTCGCGAACGCAGGCCGCGTGGAGCGCCTCTCCGGTGTCGACGAAGCCTCCCGGGAGCGCCCACCCCAAGGGCGGATTCTTTCGCTTCACCAAGACGATGCGGTCCCCCGGGAGCTCGACGATGCAGTCCACGGTGGGGGTAGGATTCGAGAACTCCGCCATGGCTCACTCTTACGCTCGGCGTTGTTGGGCCGCAATTGCTACAGTGGGCTCCGAATGCATCGCGCTTGGGCATGGTCCGTGGCCACACTCCTCCTCTCGTGCGGGCGCGTTCACGTGCTGCAAGACGGGGCCTACGCCCTCACGGTGACCCAGGTGCTGCGCGACGACTGCGCGTTGAACGGTCAGACGGTGCTGGGGGACGGCACGCTGGTGACGGCGGGCCACTCGGTGACGATGGCGTTCACGCTGCCGGAGGCTCGACTCGCGGGCACCTACCGCACCAGCGTCGAAGAGATGACGCTCGACGGGACGGTGTCCAACTACGTCACCGTGGTGCGGGGGCAGGAGTGCCTGCTCGACTTCCTCACCCTGCACCTCGACACCGTCACCATCGACGCCACCCGGTTCAGGGGCACCATGTCCATCGCGTACTACGCGCCCCAGGCCGACGCCTGCGTGTGCAAGTACTGGTTCGACTTCGAGGCGACGCGAACCGGGTCGTGAAGGTGGCGCATCTGTTTCGTTGCGCGAGGAGCCGAGCCCTGGTCATCTACCGGGTATGATCACCCGGCGTGACGCATCGTTGGCCGCTTTCTTGAGGAGCGTGCCGGTCTTCCGTGACTTGAAGGGCCCGAGCCTGGAGGTGCTCTACGAGTTCCTCGAGGAGCAGAAGTGGAAGGCGGGCGAGACCATCTGTAGCGAGGGTGACCTCGGGCGAACGATGTACGTCATCCGCGAGGGCGAGGTCGAGGTGAGCCGGCTGAGCTCGAAGGGCTCGCCGGTGCCCTTCGTGAAGCTGGGGCCAGGGGAGTGCTTCGGAGAGATGACCCTGGTCGAGCAGCAGCCTCGGAGCGCCACCTGCGTGGTGAAGAAGAACGCGGTGACGTACTGCCTGACGAACCTCGACCTGTGGCACCTCTACAAGTCTGACAACTTCACGTACGTCATCATTCTGCAGAACATCTGCAGCATGCTGTCGCGGCGGCTGCGGAAGGCCGACAGCCGCATCGTGGAGTTCCTCGACGACGCGTCGCCCAAGCCCGTGGGGAAGGAGAAG
The DNA here is from genome assembly GCA_003153055.1 of Myxococcales bacterium. The sequence continues at coordinate 966 of PMBV01000034.1, read as the reverse complement.
GCCCCCAAGCGAAAAGGGAAGGCCTGATGTTCACCGGGCTCGTGGCTGATGTGGGGTTGGTGGAACGCGTGCAGCCGGGCGCGGTGACCGATGTCTGGGTGGCGTCGCATTTTCCGGCCGACTTGGTGCTGGGTGAGTCGATTGCATGTGATGGTGTGTGCCTGACGGTGGTGGAGTTTGTCGGGAGCACGTTTCGGGTGCAGGCCGCGCCGGAGACGTTGAGCCGCACGACGCTGGGCCGCTGGGCTCCGAGAACTCCGGTGAACCTCGAGCGGGCGATGAGGTTGGGAGATCGCCTCGGAGGGCACTGGGTGCAGGGCCATGTCGATGGGGTGGGGCAGGTGGAGTCGACTCGTACCGAGGGTGGCTCGCTGGTGTTGACCGTGTCGCTGCCCGAGGCGCTGGCGCCGTTCTTCGTGGAGAAGGGCTCGGTGTGCATCGATGGAGTGAGCCTGACGGTCACGAAGGTGGAGCCCGGGCGCTTCTCGGTGATGCTCATTCCCGAGACGCAGCAGCGCACCACGCTGGGGGTGAAGCGGGCGGGGGAGCGGGTGAACCTCGAGGCTGACCTCGTCGGGAAGTACATCGCGAGGATCATGGGGCTTAGAGGGGGTACCCTGACGGCCGAGCAGCTCGAGGCCGCTGGGTTCGGCGGGAAGCTCGGCTGAGATAGGGATTCGTCTTCTGCCAACCGCGGAGTGACGCAGGGCGCCTGGGAAGAACTGCCGAGTCGACCCGCGCATCAGCGGACCAATGGTTCCCCGAGTCTTGTGCGGCCGCCGCACGAGGCGCGAGAAAGTGCGTGCACTGGTCGAGAGACTGGAGGACGCTCCATCAACGCCAGAAAGGGGGGCCATGCATGGTGATGTGGGAGACTGTCTCCGCACACGAAGGCAACGATACATCATGCTCCTCCGCTGTCCGCGAGTTCGAGCTGACAAGGTTCGTGTACGGCATCCCTCTTCA
>PMBV01000330.1 GCA_003153055.1 Myxococcales bacterium | reverse complement strand
CGACTCGGGGTGAAACTGCACGCCCTCGATGTCGTAGCGCCGGTGTCGCACGCCCATGATTTCGTCTTCGTCGGTCCACGCGGTAATCGCGAGGCAGCTCGGCATCGTCGCCTTCTCGATGACCAGCGAGTGGTATCGGCCGGCCATGAACGGCGAAGGCAGGGTCTTGAAGACGCCCGCCTTTCGATGGCGCACTGGCGTCGCCTTGCCGTGCACCACGCGCACGTTGCGCACCACCTTGCCCCCGAACGCGGCCCCGATGGCTTGGTGACCCAGGCACACGCCCAGCACTGGTACGAGGCCCTGCGCCCGCTTGATGAGCTCGACCGAGATGCCCGCCGAGTCTGGCGCGCAGGGGCCCGGGCTGATGAGAATGCCCGCGGCCTGCTTGCCCAAGGCCTCCTCGACCGTCAGCGCGTCGTTGCGGAAGACGATGGGCGTCGCGCCGAGGGCGCCCAGCTCCTGCACCAGGTTGAAGGTGAAGGAGTCGTAGTTGTCGATGACCAGGACTCGCGTCACGGGACCAGCCCCCTCGCCGCCAGGTTGGCCGCCTCGAACAACGCCCTCGCCTTGTTCAACGTCTCTTCGTATTCCAGCGTCGACACTGAATCGTGCACGATGCCTGCGCCCGCTTGAATCGAGAGCTTCCGGCCGTGCCGCATGAAGGTGCGAATGGTGATGGCGAAGTCGACGTTTCCCGAGGAGTCGACGTACCCCACCGCGCCGCCGTAGGGCCCGCGCCGCGCGACCTCGAGCTCGTCGATGATTTCCATCGCTCGCACTTTGGGCGCACCCGAGAGCGTGCCCGCGGGGAACGCCGCCTTCAGCGCGTCGATGCCGGTGAGGCCCTTGGCCAGCGAGCCGTTGACCTGCGAGACCAGGTGCAAGACGTGGGAGTAGCGCTCCACCACTCGGTAGGCGTCGACCCTCACGCTGCCCAAGGTGGCGACCCGGCCCACGTCGTTGCGGCCGAGGTCCACCAGCATCACGTGCTCGGCGGCCTCCTTGGGGTCTGCCAACAGCTCGGCCTCGAGGCGGGCGTCGTCTTCCAGCGTGGTGCCGCGCTTCCGCGTGCCGGCGATGGGCCGCACCGAGACGTTTCGCCCCCGCACTTCGACCAGCCGCTCGGGGCTCGCGCCGATCAACTCCCGCTCCTCGTCTCGCACGAAGAACATGAAGGGCGAGGGGTTGATGCGCCGGAGCGCTCGGTAGAGCTCGAAGCCGTCGATCGCAGTGTCCGCGTCGAAGCGCTGCGACACCACCACCTGCTGCACGTCGCCGGCGGCCACGTATTCTCGCGCCCGATCGACGCTCTTGATGAACTGCCCCCGGGTCACGCGGGGCTGGAACTTCACCGGAGCGACGCGCCGGGCCTTGGGCATCGCCAGCGGCTGCTGGAGCGCCCGCTGTAAGGCTTTGAGCCGCTTCTCGGCCAGACGCTCGGCCTCGGCTTGGGCGCCGTCCTCCGGGCGCACCTGCGAGATGAGCTGCAGCTCGCGCCGCACGTTGTCGAAGGCCACCACCGTATCGACGTCGAAGAACACGGCCTCGGGAAAGCCGGTCTCGTCGGGGTTGGCGATCGGCACCCGTGGCTCGAGGCGCTTCACCGCGTCGTAGCCGATGAACCCCACCAGCCCGCCGGTGAAGGGCGGGTAGCCCTCGAGGGCGGGCGCGTGGGCGTGGCGCACGAAGTCCTCCAGGAGCGCGAAGGGACCAGGCCCCTCGCCCACCTGCGTGCGAAGCACCCGCCTGGGGTTGATGCCGATGAAGCTGAAGCGACCAACTCGATCGCCTGGCTCCACCGACTCAAGGAGAAACGCCTGACGTGCCGAGGCGGCCAGCTTCAGAAAAGCAGAGACCGGCGTCTCGGTATCACCGGGGAGAACAACCCTCAATGGTGGTTTCACGGCGGGCTCAGCGACGCCAAAGCGACACCACGGCCTCGGAGGCGGCGGTGCGGAGGGTAGACGCATGAGTCGGTGTCATGGCCGCAAGACTTAGGCGAGACGCGCCGCGGGTGTCAATCGCGGTGGCTGAGTTGGTTTGAGAGACCCCGGTGTTCACCCACCACGCGCCTGGGGCTGCTCGGTGGCCAGGCGCGCCAGGCTCTTGCCCGTCGCGTACCAGGCGCTGAGGCGATCCGCCGCCAGTCGGTACTCGTGGTCGCCCGCCAGCCCTGTCTCCAGCGCCGCGTGGTACCAGTCTGATGCCTCCTCGAGGTGCCGCTCCGACTCGGCCTTCATTCCCAGGTAGAAGGCCACCTCGCAGGTCTTCGTGGCCTCGGTGCCCACGAGCCGCAGCACCGCCGTCTCGTCCTCCAGCCCCAGCAGGTAGCGGCCGAGCACGTGGGAGTGGCTGTCTCCAGTGCGTTCGAAGTGTCTTCGCAAGGCTTCGCGGTCACCCTCCGCGCGGTCGAGCGCCCCGGTGGCTCGGGCGAGCCACACGAAGTCGGCCGCGTCGTCGTGTCGATCCGGGGTGGGCACGAGCGTCCACAACAGCTCGTAGGCCTTGGTCTTCATGGCGATGGTCGAGAGCGCCGCCCGTGACTCCGAGGGCACCGCGGTCTCGAGCCAGGCGCGAGCGGTGGCCTCGTCGCTCGCCAGCTTGAGCTCCAAGTAGGCGGCCACGCTCAGCTCGAGCTGGCCAGGCCCTGGGTCTTTGAGCCGGGAGAGGAGCTCGAAGGCCAGCCGGTGGCGGCCGCCCGCGGCGACCGACGTCGCGAGCTGCGAGAGGCTGAAGGCGTCGAGAGCGGTGCGCTGCAGCGCCTCCATCGCAGCGAGCGCGTCGGCGTCAGGGCGGCCGGCAAACGCCGCGGCGAAGGCCTCGCCGATGAAGCCCCAGTCGGTGAGTCGAATCATTCGCGAGGAACCCGAGAGCACCGCGGCGGCGTCGGTCTGCCGGCCCTCTCGCCAGTAGACCTCGCAGAGCACCGCGTCGCTCTTGGGGCCCGGGTAGCGCTTGGTGAGCCTCCGGCCCATCTCTTCGGCCTCGGCGGCCTTGCCCTGCGCTGCGAGGATGCGCGCCGCCGTGCGCACCGTCTCGAATTGCCAGCCAGCGACCAACGGAGCCACCGTGGCCCAGGCGTTGTCGAGGTCTTGGTCGAGCCAGTACTCGCGCGCCAGCGCCGTCTGGGCGGTGACACGCTCGAGACTCTCGGGCAGCTTGCGGTTCAGCCACTCGATGACGAGACCACGAGCCTCGGCGTAGCGGCCGTCGGCCTCGAGCAGCTCGACGAGCCGTCGGCGGAGCACCCAGTCGTTGCCCTTGGGGTCGAGCAGGTCGCGCAGCTTTCGGCGGGCCTCGTCGCGAGTCACCTGGTGGTGCTGGAGCAGCGAGTCGACTGACTGGGCTCGCTCCTGCGCCGTGAGATGTGGTGCCTGGGCGAGCTGCTTCAGGGTCGCCCAATCACCGCTGTCCCCTGCCTGTTGAATCTCGTGGCTCGGCGAGCGGAGGCTCTCGAGCCCGGAGCGCGTGAAGCGATCCGCCAAGCGGAGATCGCGCAACCCGAGCCGGGTCGCCTCGCCCAGCCGCAGGCGATGGGTCGGGCGGGCGTCGAGGCCTTGGGCCAGGCGCTGCACCAGAGGAGGGAACTGGGGGTCGCCCCAATCGGCCACCTTGCTCAGCTCGTCGAGAACCCGGGCCCTGGGGGCCGAGCCCAGCGTCGTCATCGTCTCGAGCTCGTCGAGGAGCTGCTCGGTCGCGTGGCCCGAGCGGGCCTGCGCCAACGTCTCGAGCCATCGCTTGAGCTCGCGCGCGCGGGGCGTCGCGGCGCTGCCGAGCTCGGCGACCCACCCGCCTGCGAGCTCGGGCATCGAGCGCTCATCGAGCAGCCGGTGCCCCATCACGTCGAGCGCCGAATACAACAGCGCGAGGAAGTAGTCCTGCCTGGCGGCGCGGCTGAGGAGCAGCCCGTCGGGGAGGCCGTCGAGCGAAGCCTCGAGCCGGGTGAAGAGGCCCTTGGGCTGGCCGAGGCCCTTGGCGATTCTCCGGTACCCGGCCATTCGGTCGCGTTCGGTGCGGGCTCTTCGGAGCGCCACGAGCCATTCCCCTACGCGCCCGTCGCCAGCGTCCCTCGCCGCCTCGGCCTGAGCCAGCGTGGAGACGAGCAGGGCCACGTCGAGCTCGTCGTGAAAGCCCCGGCTGCGCAGCCGGTTCGCCAGTGAGGGCAAGTCAGTGGTCTCGCCCTCCCGCCGTCGGTGATCCACCTGCGCATCGGCCACCCAGCGCGACCAGAGGTACTGGGTCGCCGCCGAGGCGGTCGGCGCGAGGCTCCGCAGCCGCAGCGTCTCTTCGTCTTGTTGGACGAAGGCCCTGAGCGAGTCATCGGTCGGGAGCGACTTGGCCAGCCGGGCCGCCGGGAGCTCGTAGTCGAGCGCGCGGGCGACCAGCACCTCGGCGCGCGTCGGCGCTGGCCCTCCGACGGCTCGGGCGAGCGCTACCACCGCCAGCGCCCGCGCCGTGAGTCGATCGCCCAGCTCCATCGTGTCGAGGGCCTGAAACGACAGCGACGAGAGCGCCAGCGCGGCGGCCTGGAGATCCGCCGTCGAGCGGTGCCCTTCGTGCCAGGCTTTCTCAACCCGCTCCACCGTCGCCACCGCGTCTTGCTCGAGGAGCAAGGGCTCGTCCTCCACCGGCGGGCGGGCCTTCGGCTTGCCGCGCGGGCCCGAACGGGCGGCCTGGTGCCTCGGCCTCGGCACCACGGTGGCGGGCTCGCTCGACTCGAAGGTGAGCGAGGAGGTGTCGAGCTCGTGGCGAGCGACGCCGGTGAGCAGGGCGTAGCTCTCGGAGAAGTCGGCCAGCTCACTGAGCCTGCCGAGCTCCACACCGTCGCGCTCCAGGGCGAAGCGATCGCCCAGCCAGCGGGCCCGCGTCTCCTTCCATGGCTGACTCGTCAACAGCGCATGCACGTCGGAGATGGCCAGCAGGAGGCGACGGTCAGGGCCCAGCCGGTAGCGCGTGTCGAGCTGCTCCCGGAGCGCCTTCGTCGAGCTCGGCAGCCGTGCCGGCCTGCTCCCGAGCTGCAGGGCCTGCTCGCTGGCGGTCGCTGGCTCCGAGGTCGGCTTCTGGCATGAGGTGGCTGACACCACAACCAAGCACACGCTGGAGCCGACGAAGCCAAGAACCGATGGATGCCTTTGCGTGCCCGGCACAGCGCCTCCCCGCTCGTGAGGTGCGGGAACGTAGCTGTTCGGGTCAAGGAGCATCGCGGCCCAGTGGCCTAGCTCGTCGCCGCGCGAGATGGGCGCGGTAAGTTGGGCCAGCGTGCGCTCGTGTAGGGGACCGGCGAGTCGGCGGTGACGAGCTCCGCGGCCTGTTCCTCAGCGCTTGCGCTTCCGCCGGAGCTCCATCGCCCTCACGATGTAGACCTCCAGGTGCCGCGTCGAGTTGACCCGCATCCAGGGCAACCCGTCATCCATCGCGCCCACCTCCAACCCGGCGGCGCGGGCCAGTCGCTCGAGGAGGCCATCGTCTCCCGAGCCGACCGTGGGCTCGGGCGTGGTGAGCAGCACTCGCCCCTTGGCCGAGAGCGCCGCTGCCGCCGCCTCGAAGAAGCGCGCCGGCTCGTCGAGGAGATCGGCCACGTTCTCGGCCACCAGCACGTCCACCGCGCCGGGGGCCAGCGGCAGTGCGTTCGCGTCGAGCACCACCGCCGCGACGTCGGCCGCGCCCCGAAACGCCCGAGCCCGAGCCTGGAGCACGGCCCGCATCGAGAGGTCGCCCACCACCAGCCGGCGTGCCGAGCGGGCCAGGCGCTCGGCACGAGCCCCCGCGCCACAGCCCAGCTCCACCGCCACCTTCGGCGAGCCCAGCCTCGCCTCCAGCCACGCCGCGGGACCGTGCAGCGCCGCCGCCACGTCGAGGCCCGCGAGAGCGTCGGAGGCCGGCCCAGGCACCATCGGCGGGGGCGGCGCGCCGCGAAACTCCTCGGCCGTCCAGTCGTCGCCGAACCGCTGGGCGTCTCCCCGCCCCGCGTCGGCGAACGCCTGCACCACCCGCACCGCCTCGGCCGTCGCCAGGCCATGCTCGGCCAGCGCTGCCAGCACCGACTCCCGGAAGCTCGCGCAATAGTCGGCCGGGGAGGGGACGAGCACCGGCACCCCACCCACCACCGGGTAGGGCCCGCACCGCGCGCACCGGCACACGTCGCGGTCGGGACCGAGCCGCCCTCCGCACATCGGACAGACCACCACGTTCCACAGCCATCGCGGCAGCGTCACTCGAGCACGCAGCCGTGCTGGTCGTCGACGTAGCGGGCCTTGGCCGCCCAGGACACGAAGGCCGCCGCCTCCGCCGTCTTCGCCGTGGCGTCGAAGCTGACGCGGGCCACGTCGGGCGTCGCGAGGATCCACGCCCGGCAATAGCTCTCGGACATCTGCATCACGTACATGCAGGAGCAGCCCATGCGGGCGCCGTTCCCCACCGCCAGCTCGAGGTCGCTGTTGGCGAAGGTGCGAGGCGTGCCGTTGACGTCGGCGCACGAGACCAAGAGGGCGAGGGCGCCCAACGCGAGCCAGCGCTTCATCGCACCACCTCCAGCGAGTACGAGATGAGCCGGTTCAGGTCGACCGCGTCGTTTCTATCGTCTCCCAGCCGCATGATGACGACGTCTTCCGAGGGGACGACGACGATGAATTGGCCCCAGTGGCCGTCGGCCGTGTAGGCGTCGCCCGGCACGTCGGGCCAGGGCTTGGGCATGCCGTGCTCGGGCACCGCCTGGTTGAGCCACCAGGAGTAGCCCGCGGGGGTCACCACGTTTGACCCCGCGCTCGCCTTGAAGAGGGCCGACACGGTCGTGCTCTGGGCCACCCAGCCCTGAGGCAACAGCCGCTCGCCGTTCCAGCAGCCGTCGTTGAGGAACAGGTATCCGAAGCGGGCGAAGTCTCGCGCGGTGGCGAAGACATGCGAGCCTCCCAGCACGGCGCCCTTCGCGTCCTCCTCCACGATGACGTTGGACATGCCAATCTTGTCGAACAGCACCGTCCAGAACGGGTTGGGCCCCACCTTCGCTTCCAGCGCGCGCTTGGCCACTGTCGCCGCCAGCTCGGCGTCGCCCGTCGAGTAGCGCCAGCCCGTCCCCGGCGTGGCGTAGAACCGGTGCGTCAAGATGTGCTTCAGCTGGTCGCGGTGGCCCACTCCGAAGAACATCGAGATGACGCTCGACGTCTGGTAGCTCGAGTGCTCGTACCCTTCCTGCCAGTCGAGCCCGGTGCCGAAGGTGATGGGGTCCTTCACCTTGATGTCGCACACCTTGCCCGAGTACTCCGGCAAGTAGGCGCAGATGGAGTCGTCGATGGAGAGCGCCCCGTGCAGCACCGCGGCGCCCACCAGCCCGCTGGTGATGCTCTTGGCCACCGACCATGAGATGTGCCGGTTGGTCGGCCCGTAGCCGCGCCCATACCGTTCGTACTTGATGACCCCGCCCTTGATGATGAGGAGCGCGTCGGTCCGGAGCCCGAGGCGCTCGGCGTCGGCCCCCGTGAGCGTGAAGGCGTAGTCCTCCAGCGTCTTGACCTGAGCGGCCTTGGCCGTCGAGTCCACCAGGTTCACCGGCCAGGCGTCGGTGGGCCATGAGGAGCGGGTTGGGCACGTCGTCTGGGCCCACGTGGGGAGCGCCACCGCGACGATGAGTGAGAGGAGGCGCATGTCAGAACTCCACCTTGCTCAGCGAGACGAGCTGGGTGGCCGACACTCCCGGCACGAACGAGGGCAGCTCGGCCGTGGCCACCTTCTCGGGGAACAGGTGCATCACCCCCACCGAGCCCGCGCTCATGAGCAGGCCGTCGACCAGCGTGTACAGGAGCAGGTGGAGCGGATTGGACCACGCCACTCCGAGGAGGCTCCCGACCACGAACGTCGCCGCGTGGAGAAGGAACGCCGCCGCCGCGCCGCCCCAGAAGCCGAAGTGCTCCCCGTGGTTGTTGCCGACGAGCAGCGCCACCAGCGTCGTCAACACTGGCCCCACCAGCAGATGCGACAACAGCGCCGGCACCGCCACGCCGAGGAGCGTGTTCGACAACCCTTCCAGCGCGACCGCCAGCACCACCCCAGTCGTCGACGCGAAGACCGCCGGCAGCAGGGTGATGCCGAAGTGCGCCCCGAACCCCGGAGCCGTCGCTCCCTCGCCCGCGGTCGCTCCCAACGTGCCCAATCCCGACCCGCTGGGGGTCAGCGAGGAGAAGCGGGGTACATCATCGTCGAGCAGCCGCGCGCTCGAGGCGTGCCCCACCGACGGACACAAAAAAGCCAACGCCAGGAGGAGCGTTGGCAAGAAAGTCTTCATGGGCATACGTCGCTCCGGGGGAAGGAGTCATTGTGTAGTCGGCTCACCTGCCCGACTCAACTCTCCTTCCTCCCGACCGTGATGACGCCCCGCGTCGCCTCAGTAATTCTCGTGGACCATCGACTCGTCAAGGCGCGGGTCGTTGATGGCGATGACCTTGTTCCGGTTCAGGAAGTACCCGAAGGTGGCCATGAAGACCCCCCCGATGCCGAGGAGCGCGGCGCCGTCGAGCCACGACACAGCCAGGTGGCCCTCGTGGTGACCCTCTCCGTGCGTCCCGAAGTTGGGGAGGATGAGCCAGTACATGTCCATCAGGTACATGCAGAGGATCCACACGGCCCCCACCGCCAGCAGCGAGCGGCTCCGCTTCACCTGCCGCGAGAGGAGGAAGAGGAAGGGAATGAAGAAGTGGAGCACCGGCAGCGCGTAGGACACCGAGGCCCAGCCGCCCTCGAGGCGCACCAGGTAGAACTCGATCTCTTCGGGAATGTGCGCGTACCAGATGAGGACGAATTGGCTGAACGCGATGTACGCCCAGAAGATGGTGAAGCCGAAGGTGTACTTGCCCAGGTCGTGGAAGTGCTCCGTCGTCACCGTCGTCTTCAGCATGCCCCCCGACTGGAGGCCCATCGTCACCAGCGCCGTCAGGGCGAAGAAAGCCTGAATCGACGCGGCGAAGAAGTAGACCCCGAAGATGGTGGAGTACCAGTGCGGCTGGAGCGACATGTTCCAGTCGATGGCCTGAAAGCTCTGGGTCAGCGCGTACAAGACGATGGCGGGAGCGCCGACGCGCCACAGCTTGCGCGACAGCTCGTCACGGTCAGCGGTATTCGTCACCGCGTCTTGCTTCACCGAGGTCTTGTAGAAGAAGCGGGCCAGCACGGTCCACACGACGAAGTACACCACCGCGCGAATGGTCCAGCTGCCCTCGTTGAGGAACCAGCGCTTGCTCTTGAGGACCGCGTCGTGCTCGTGCTCGCCCACCCAGGGAAAGAGCGAGCCCTTGAAGACCCAGATGGGAATGAAGAGCAGGGCGAAGACGGGCACCGTCACCGCCATGGTCTCGGCGATGCGGCGCACCACGATGGACCAGCTCGAGCGCACCGTGTGGTCGATGGCCAAGAAGCCCAGCGCGGCGAGGGCCAACCCGAGGAAGATCTCGAAGGCCCACAGGTAAGAGAACATCGCCCGGCTGCGCTCCGCTCCCATCGCCGTGCCCAGGGTCGCGCCCAGCCCGACGACGGCCACCACGCCGCCAATCAACGGCAGCTTGGCCCACAGGCTGGTGGAGGGAATGGTGATGTCCGTCGGTTTCTGAATGTCGTGGCTCACGGGTGAGTCCTCACTTCAACGTCGCAATGTAGAGGGACAGGGCCTTCACCTCGATCTCGTCGAGCGGGAGCGGCGGCATGGCCGGCGGGTAGCCCGTGACGATCTTCGCCATCGGAGTCATCATCGACTCCTTGAGGTAGGCGTCGTCGACGTCGACCTCGCCGGCGCTGGTCGACTCCTTCTTGCCGTAGATGCCCTTGAAGCTCGGGCCCACCAGCTTGGAGCCGTCGATGGTGTGGCAGGCGTTGCAGCCCTTGGCCTTGTAGAGCTGCTCGCCGTAGCCGGCCGAGGCGATGCTCTGCTTGGCCGCCACCATCACCTCACCACCCTCGTCGGGCACGCCCTGGAGCTGGCGCACGTACGAGAGAATGGCCCAGCGATCCATCGGCTCGATCTGCGCCGAGTAGCTCGGCATGTTGCC
>PMBV01000011.1 GCA_003153055.1 Myxococcales bacterium | reverse complement strand
GATGCGCCCCGCGCCCGAGTCTGGGCCCAGATTCACGCCCGAGTCCTCGAGCTCCACGGCTCCGTCGCCGCAGCTGGCCAAGACCACCGCCGTCGCTATACCGAGGCACGCCCGACTGCCGAATTTCGAAAGGTACATGCCAGGAGTCCTCGTGGCTGACGGTGACCCGGAGCCGGGGCACGTGGTCCAGGAATTGAACCAAGCGGTACCCTATTCCCTACCAAATGGTATGCAACCTCAAACGACCGAGAGTCTTCTATCTGCCTTCGACGACCGCGATGAGGAGACCTGCTCGGACGGCTGGGTTCACGGCGAACCCTGACGCTCCGCGCTAGAGCGCCCAGCGCGTTCGCGGGAGACGTCTGCGCTCGACGCGGCCTGCTCCGTGTGGCAGGGCACCAGACGTGGACGCCGTCCTCGAGGTCGAGACCCTGGTGAAGCAGTACCCGTCGCAGCGCGCGCTCGACGGCGTGTCGCTGAGCATCTTCCCCGGGGAAATCTTCGCCTTGTTGGGGCGCAACGGCGCGGGCAAGACGACGCTCATCGGCTCGATCTGCGGGTTGGTGCAGAAGACCAGCGGGAAGATTCGCCTCTTCGGGGTCGATCTCGACGTCGACCCGGTGACCCCGCGTTACTCGGTGGGGCTGGTGCCCCAGGAGTTGAACTTCGACCCCTTCTTCACCACCCGGGAGTCACTGGAGCTGCAGCTCGGGTACTACGGGCGCCCGGCTGATTCAGCCCGCGTCGACGAGGTGCTGGAGCGGCTGGAGCTCACCAACAAGGCCGACACGCTCACCCGGGCGTTGTCGGGAGGCATGAAGCGGCGGCTCCTCATCGCCAAGGCGCTGGTGCACCGGCCCAAGCTCGTCTTCCTCGACGAGCCCACCGCGGGCGTCGACGTGGAGCTCAGGAGAGACCTCTGGGCTTATGTGCGCCGCCTGCGGGAAGAAGGCACCACGGTGGTGCTGACCACTCACTACCTCGAGGAGGCGGAGGAGCTGGCGGATCGCATCGGTGTCATCGACGAAGGGAAGCTCTTGCTCCTCGAGGACAAGGTGTCGCTGATGCGGCGGCTGGGGGAGCGGCACCTCGAGGTGCGCTTCTCGTCGAAGGTGGCCGCCCTGCCCCAAGGCCTTCCGGGGGGAGCGCTGTCAGAGGACGGCCGGCAGTTCTCCTTCCTCGAGTTGCCGGCGGCCGGACCCCGGGCCGTCGAAGTGCTGGCGTCACTGTTCGCCGCCAAGCTGCCGGCGGCCGACGTCAGCATCGAGGCGGCCAAGCTCGAAGACGTCATCTTGAGGGTGCTGAAGGGACGCGCGTCATGAACCTCATCGGGGCTCGCACGCTGCTCGCCAAGGAGGTGCGCCGGTTCTTGCGAGTGCCGGGGCAGACCATTCTCCAGCCGCTGGTCTCGACCTCGTTGTACTTCGTCGTCTTCGGCTACACGCTGGGCGGCCGGCAGGCGAGCGTCGAGGGCGTGCCGTACATCGAGTACATCGTGCCGGGCCTCGTCTTCCTCGGGGTGGCCAACAACGCCTTCCTCAACGCATCGAGCTCGTTCTTCATCGGGAAGATCCAGGGCACCATCGTCGACCTCTTGGTGGCGCCGCTGGGCCCGCTCGAGCTGTTGTTCGGGTTCATCACCGGAGCGATGGCCCGGGGCCTGTTGGTGGGGCTCCTCACCTGGGCGGTGGCCCTGGCCTTCACGCACCTCCACCTGGCCAGCATCGTCGAGACGGCCTTCTTCCTCGCCATGCCGGCCTACGTCTTCTCGGTGCTGGGGCTCTTGGCTGGAATGTGGGCCGAGAAGTTCGAGCAGGTGAACTTCTTTCCCACCTTCCTCATGCTGCCGATGACCTTCCTGGGAGGCGTCTTCTACTCGGTGCGAGCGCTGCCCGAGCCGTTCCGAACCGTGAGCTTCCTGAACCCGGTGGTGCCGATGGTCGAGGGCCTTCGAGGGGGCATGCTGGGGGTCGATGGAGGCGCCTCGCTGTTCGGAGCGGGGCTGTTGACGCTCCTCGCGCTGGGTTCCACCGCCGCGGCGTGGGTGCTGCTACGGAGGGGATACAAGATGAAGGTGTAGGGGTAGGTCTCGTAGGCGCCGATGAAGCGCCTCACGTAACACTTTGCCGCCGTTCGTTGCTGATGTGACCTGGGTCGGGAGCTCCATCAGGTTGGGGTTCTGCCCCGCCTGCTGAAGTCGGGCCCTGAGGAATTCCCGGTCGAAAGGGCTGGCACGCCCCACGCAAAGCGGTCCCTGGTGGCGTCCCCGTCCCCAGGAGTCCTCATGTCACTTCGTACGCTGCTCGCCCTCGCCGTGTTGGCTGTCGTCGGTTGCTCGAAGACCGCCGGCCAAGGCGGCCAGGTTCAGCTGCACGGCGCCGTTCAGAAGGGCCCGTTCGTCATCGGCTCGTCGATCGACGTCTCGCTCTTGGATGCGCAGCTCAACCCGACCGGCCAGGTGTTTAGCACCCAGACCACCAATGACCGCGGCGAGTTCGACATCGCCTTCACCGCGTCTGGCCCGGTCAAGATGGAGGGGAGCGGCTTCTACTACAACGAAGTGGCCGGACAGCTCTCGACGTCGAGCTTGACCCTCCGGGCGTTCTACGTGCCGACCGCCACCGGCACCCAGACCGCCTATGTGAACATGATCACCCACCTCACCACCCAGCGCATCATGAAGCTCTCGCGCGGGGGCAAGGCGTTCGCCGAGGCGGTGCGTCAGGCCGAGACCGAGCTGCGCACCGAGCTGGGAATCACCGTCCCCAGCTTCGTCCCCGCCGTCGCTGGAACCGCCATGAACGTGGCCGGAGGCGACGACGACAACAACGCGTACCTGTTGGCGGTCAGCTCGGTGCTGACCCAGGTGGCCTACAAGAAGGGTGGGTCGGTCGACGCCAACCTGCAGGAGCTGCTCAACGGCACGGCGATCGATCTCGAAGACGGCCAGCTCGAGGGCGATCTCAAGGGCAACGTGTCGGAGGCGACCCGTACCCTCGACGTCGCGCGCATCGCCAACCTGCTGGGCAGCCGCCTGACCGAGACCGGCTCGACGGCGTCGGTGCCCGACATGAATCGAGTGCTCGACCAGGACGGCGACGGGCTCGCCAACAGCCACGACGACTGTCCCAAGACGCCCAACCCCCTGCAGGAGGACGGCGACCATGACGGCGTCGGCGACGCCTGCGACGCCTGCCTCACCACCGCCTGTGCCCATGAGTGTCTGCCCGCCGACGTATCGGCTGGCCGCCCGGTCGATCTCTGCTACGCCGGCTGCGGCGACAGCGCCTCGTGCGCCGCCGGGGAGGAGTGCGTCCCCGTCTTGAACGCCAACCCCTCGTTCAACATGTGCGCCCCGAGCTGCGACCCTCTCAAGGAGGGGGCGTGCGGCACCGGGACCAGCTGTTTCTTCACGAGCCCGATGGGGGCGGGCAAGCCGATCGACGGCGGGAGCGGCAGTGGCGCCGGCGGTCACTCCTGGCACTGCGCACCCCCCGCATTGTACGGCACGGGCGCCGAGGGTGCGTCGTGCGGCTCCATGAGCGCGCCCAGCTCGCCGCCCGTCTCGGGCTGCGGCCCCAGCCTGCTCTGCGCGCGTGGCCCTGGCGATGCGCTGAGGTGTCAGCGGCCGTGCAGCCTGGCAGATTCCTCGACCTGCAACGGCACCGCCTGTGTCCAGTGGCAGGGCGAGAGCGGTCCGTTCGGCGTCTGTGCGCCGCCTCCAGGGCAGGTCGATCAAGGGTGCGACAGCGCACCGACCAACACCTGCGCCCAGGGCCTCAGCTGTGTGGATCAGTCGTATGGGTGCCCGAAAGACATCCGCATGTGCTGCAAGGCGCTGGGCGCGGCGGGGCAGCCGTGTCAGTCGCCGAACATCTGCAACGCGGGGCTCGAGTGCGTGCGTGATGGCTGCCCACAAGGCGCGATGAACCCGATGGGGTGCTGTCTCGAGACGGGTGGCCCAAACGAGCCATGCACCGTCGCGGGGACGTGTGACGAAGGAGCGCCCTTGGTATGCATCTCGGGTCCTCAGGGCACCTGCCCCAACGGCTCGGGCCGTTGCTGCAAGCACGCCGGTGCCGAGAACGAGCCCTGTCTACAGGGCGGCAACGCCACGAGCGGGGGGCGGTGCAGCGAACCGTCGCTCTCCTGCATCTTCACGCCGAGCTGCCAGAGCCCGAGCGGCTGCTGTCTCCACACCGGAGGTCCCCGTGAGCCCTGCACGGCTCAGGGGGCCTGCACGACGGCGGGCTACGCCTGCTCGCGGAAGCCTGAGTGCTCGCAGAGCGGCCCCAATGGGTGCTGTCTCCCTGCGGGCGCTGAGTCGCAGCCCTGCCTCGCTGGGCAGACCTGCAGCGATCCATCGCTCGCGTGCGACATGATCCAGCTGAACCCCGGCACGACGAGCGTCTGCGGCGACGGCATGTGCTGTCTGCTCACCGGGGGCCTCTACCAGGCCTGCAGGAACGACGGCAGCTGCGGCGATCCATCGCTCGGCTGCGGGCCGGCCCCGACGGGCGCCGCCTGTCTCTACGGGCTCGGTCGCTGCTGCGTACCCGCGGGCGGAGACGGCCAGCCGTGCGTCCGCGCCTCNNCAGTGCAACGACTCGTCGCTCGCCTGCCTGATGAACTCCAGTTGCCCAGGCGGGTCCACCGCCGGCCCCGGTCCTGGAGGGTGCTGCCAGCTCGCGGGCGGGCAGGGTCAGGCGTGCCGCCAAGGGGACCCATCGAACCAGTGCGACCAAGGCCTGGTCTGCTCGTACTCGGCCGGGGTGGGCGGCCAGTGCGTCCACTCGGGCGCGCTGAACGAGCCCTGCCGCCAGTACTCGATGGGCAGCACGCGGTGTAACAGCGGCCTGGCCTGCTCGTTCTCGTCGGGTGCCGAGAAGTGCGTCGCGGCCGGGGGGCTGAACCAGCTCTGCGCCGAGAACCGGACCTGCAACGAGGGCTACCTCGCCTGCGGGCCCAGCACCCTGTGCCCGGGCGGGGCCGGGGAGTGCTGCCTCCGGATTCCGAGCGGAGCGAAGAACCAGCCGTGTGGTCCAGCTGACGCCTGCAATACGAACGCAGACCCGAGCCTCAGCCTCCACTGCGTGTCGATCGGCTGCCCGGTCTCGCCCACGAACGGTGCAGTGCTCTCGAAGTGCTGCGAGCCTGCGTTCCCCGCGTGCTCCTCCGGCACCTGCGCCGACAACACCTCGACCTGCGTGACGAACTCCCAGTGCGATCCCAACACGAGCTGCTGTGTCACGGCAGGGGGCGCCTACCAGCCGTGCCGAGCGGGCAACCAATGCGACACCATGCCGGGGAGCCTCGTCTGCACCGCTTCCACCGGCTGTCCGGGTGGGCTGTCGACCTGCTGTCTGCCCGCGGGTCAGACCGATCAGCCTTGTCTCGCTGGAAACAGCTGCAACTCCGGCTTCTGCGTCAGCTCCCCGAGCTGCCCCGGTGGGCTGAGCAGTTGCTGCAAAGCGGCGGTGGCGTGCACCGCGGAGAGCACTTGCACGGACTCGAGCTCCGTGTGTGCCTTCTCGACTCGGTGCGGAGGTGGCGGCGTCGCGTCACAGTGCTGCGCGCCCTGGGGCCACCAGAACCAGGCGTGTGGCCCTCAAGGCGCGTGTGGCTCCGGCCTGTCGTGCGTTCAGGAACCTGCGCTCTGCCCCGATGGGCTCCAGGAGTGCTGTCTCGACCTGGGCGCCGCGGGGCAGCCATGCGCCCCCGGCGACACCTGCGACGTGGGGCTGTCGTGCTTCTCGGGCCTCGGCTACGGCAGCTGCGGACCCAACAGCTCGCTCAACAAGTGCTGCCTCCCCTCGGGCCACGCGGGTGAACGGTGCAACCAGAACAACACCTGCTCCGACGGCCTCGCCTGCCTGTGGCCGTGGGACGCCGCCTCGACGACGCCCTGCAACGGCTCGACGGGCAACCAGTGCTGTCGAGAGGTGCCGGCGGGCGCCGTGGGGAACCAATGCAAGCCTGACAACACGTGTGACCCAGGCCTCACCTGTGGACCGCACCCCGTCTGTCGAGCAGGGCTGTCGGTCTGTTGCGGCTGAAGCGAGGAGGCTGGTGTCAACCGCGCTCGGGCACCGAGGGTGGCCTGCGTCACCTCACGCTGCAGTGCCAAGCCCTTCATCCCGGGCGGATGCTCGCCCACTCCTCCTCACTCCTCG
>PMBV01000127.1 GCA_003153055.1 Myxococcales bacterium | reverse complement strand
CTCGACCCGAGACCTCGGTGAGCACAGGGGCCACGATGCGGGCTCGTCGCTACCCGCGCCCTGAGCGCCGTCGACGCGCGGCCACCGCGACGACCAGCGGAGCCAGCCACATCACCAGGCTGGCGTCGGTGGTCCCGCAGCTCCCATAGGCCGAGAGATCGATTCGGCCGTTGGATCCGCCATCATCTCCGCCAGAGGGCCGGTGGCCTGCGTCGGGGCGCCCGGGGCTCGCGCCGCCGTCGCGGCCTGGCTTCACGGGATCCGTGCCGCTGTCCGGAAACTCCTCATGGCCGCCGCCTGCGTCCGGGCTGACGACCGAGCCCACGACGGTGACTTTAGCCTGACCGGAGACCCCAGACGCGGAAGCCTTGAGCGTCCCGGTTCCGGCTTGCTGGCCTGTGATCACCACGGGGTTCGCCGTGGCGCTGTCGAGCGTCGCGACGCCATTGAGCGCGTCGGTCGACCAAGTCACCGGGGAGAGGGCACACATGATCGGGAATTTCGAGCTGACGCCTCGCGCGGTGAGGGAGGCCTGGCTCGAAACGCCCAGGGACACCTCCGCGGGGTCGACCACCATCCCCGTCGCCGCGGGGAGCGGGCTCGCCCCCCCCTTCGTCTTCGACATGTAGGCTTGCCACAAGGAGTCGATCTGCCACGTGCCGATCTCACTCACACTGCCGATGTCGTCGATGAGCATGGAGTAACCGTAGGCCTTGTCGGAGTAGGAGCCGGGCTCGTACTTCCAGGTCACGATGGAGTCGTCGTGGGCCTCGAGGACTCGATCGATCGCCGCCTTCGCGGCCGCGTCGGTCACCTTGTTCTTGAGGTTCATGAAGTAGCCCGCCATGTCGTAGCGCGGCATGAAATTCGACCCGTACATCGTGGTCGCGCTCAGCACCGCTTTGTGCACCGTGGCGGTCACGCTGGGGAGCACCGCGCAGACCGCGTCCCTGACCGCCGCGGCGACGGCGGGTATCTTGGCCTCGTCGATGGCCACGCAGGTCCATGGCTCCTTCGGGGCGTTGCTGCAACCGTTGCTGTTGGTGGTGCAGTCCGTGGTGGTCAGCACGAAGAGGTCGACCACCCGCGTGGCGAGTGCCCGGCTCGCGATGGTGGGCTTCTCGATGACCTCACGCGCCCAGCGGTAGACGCGCCACCGCTCCGCCACGGGCGGGTTGGTGTACTGAGGCGTGCCGACGTAATAGTCCACGTACGGAGACACGCCGTAGGCCCAGTCGAGGGCTCCGCTGGTACAGAAGCCAACCACCAACAACTCCACCTTCTTGCCTCCCCGCGCGTCGACCAAGGTCTTGAGCGCACTGTTCAGCTCGACGATGGTGATGCCCTGAGCCCACTCTCCGGTCAGCACGCGGGTGGTGTCCGGCTCTCCACGCAGGCCCAGCAGGTAGTGGTCCGCTGGGAAGTGCTGCACGATGTACTGGTAGAACTTCTTCACCGCGCTCGCGCTGAGATCGCCGCTGATTCCGATGGACGAGAGCGGGATGCTCTCGATGTCACAACAGGTGGTCTCCCCATTGGGGCAGCACTGGCCTTTCGGGTGCGCGGCGTTGGTGTCCTTGAGGAGCCTGTAGGCCACCGCGGTTCCCTGGCTCTTGTAGTGAAGCACGACGACATTCACGTCATCGGAGGAGCCGGTGTCGCGCATCCGGTTCTCCATCGCCGAGTACTCCCCGACGAGGATAGTCGCCACGGTCCACTTCGCCGCGAGCGCCGTCGCCGGAAGGGCGAGGATGGCAAAAGTGACCACTGGAGATAACAGTGCTCGGAAGAAATTCCTCGACGAGCTCCGGCGTACGGCCCTCTTCACGGGTTCTCCTGGGTCGAAGCGTCGGAGAAATGGATCGAGCACAGCACGCAGAGTCCCGGACCGAATTATTCGGGTCAAAATGCGCCGGGCGGTCGCGCAAATCGAGCCATTCGTGTAGGGCAACGGAGCGTACCGGCCGACGGCGAGTGCTTGTCTGCTTTTGGTCTACGCTTCGCGCGCGTCCATGCAGATGCCTCTCTTCCCCAGCGGTCTCGACGGCACACTCCTCGTTCCAGTTTTGCTCGGGGTGCTCGTCATGGCGGCGCTCACCGAGTGGTGGGGTTGGGACTTCGTCGGGCTCGTCGTGCCCGGGTACCTGTGCTCGGTGCTGCTGCTCCAGCCCTGGGTCGCCGCCGTGGTGCTCGTCGAGGCGATGCTCACCCTTGGCCTGGTGAAGCTGCTCGACACGGGCTCGACGAGAGCCGGGCTCAGCTTCCCGGTGTTTGGTCGCGACCGGTTCTTCCTGGTGCTCGCGGCGAGCATCGCGGTGCGGGTAGCCCTCGAAGGGTGGGCGCTTCAGTGGCTCGCCGAGCGGGCCCAGGTGCGCTGGCCGGCGGTCGCCGCGCATCGCAGCGAGTTGTTCGGCATCGGAGTGGTGCTGGTGCCGCTGACCGCCAACCGGCTTTGGCGGGCCGGCCTGTCATCGGGCCTCGCGCAGCTCGGCGTGCAGACCGGAGTGGTCTGGCTGGTGGTGGCGGTGGTGCTGACCCGCTTCACCAACTTCTCCATCGCCGGCTTCGACCTGGCCTACGATCATCTGGCGCTCTCCTTCATCACCTCGCCTCGAGCTCAGATTCTCCTCGTGGTCACCTCGGCGCTCGCGAGCGCCCTCAACCGGCGGTACGGGTGGGACTTCCACGGCATCTTGGTGCCCGGGCTCCTCGCCTTGGCCGTGTCGACCCCGCTCAAGCTGGTCACGACCGTCGGTGAGGCGCTCATCATCGTCGTCCTGGCGAAGCAGGTCCTGCGGTTGCCGAGCTTCCGGCGCGCCAACGTGGAGGGTCCGAGGAAGCTCGTCCTCTGCTTCCTCATCGGGTTCTCGCTCAAGGTGGTGCTGGCGGCACTCTTGAGCGCCCGTTACCCCGGCTATCGACCGAGCGATTTCTTCGGCCTCGGCTACCTCCTCCCCAGCCTGCTCGCCGAGCGAATCTGGCTCTCGGGCAATCTGGCGCTGGTGCTGGTGCCTACGGTTCAGACGGCCATCGCCGGTGTCTTCGAAGGCGCTGCCCTGGTCCTCCTCCTGACGAAGATCGCGCCGCCTGTGAGCGACCCGACGGATCTGGTCGCCGAGCGCTACCTCAGTCTCCCGCAAGCGGTCGCCGCCCTGCACGCGGTCGGTGCTCGCTCGGCGGCGCTGGCGCTCGGCCCCCAGTTAGACCAGGCCAAGCAGGAGGCCTTCCGCGCGCGCAGCGACGACGGGTATGGGCTCGTGTTCGACGACGCCCACCCGGGGCTCGTGGCGATTCCCTCATCGATGAGCTCGGTGGTCGGGGGCGGGATTCCCACCATGGCCTGCGACCCGGCGGAGGCCGAGGGGGCCGCTGCGGTGGTGTTGGAGCGGCACTGGGCGTTGATCGTGGCGCCGGGGCCCGCGGCAGCCGAAGCCGCCCGTCGCCTCGGGCCGGTGATGCCCTGCGAAGCGGCGCATCAGCCCGAGCCCCTTCCGGCGCCTCTCACGGGCACGGCCCGCGCGGCCCTGCTCGAGCCCCTGGCGCCCACCGCCGAGCGATCGCTGTCCACGGCACCGGCGCCGGCCCGGGCGATCGCCGAGGCCGCGCAGCGCATCCACCAGGCTCGGTCGAATCCGCGGCAACTGGCGCAGGCCCTCTCGGCCCTCGGTCTGTCGGTGCGTCTGGCCCCCAACGGGGTCCTGGTCCTCCAGGGCGATGGCTGGCCGCAGGTGCTCCTGAGGCCGGGTTCCTCGGTGGTGGTCGCGAGCCCCCACGGCAAGGAGCTCGACACCGCGCCGGCCGCACTCTTCGCGGCCGAGCAGCTGGGAGCCGACTGCGTGCTGCCCGGAGGGGCCACCGACGGCGAAGGCGCCTTGTTGGCGGTCGCGTTGGCCGAGCCTCTGCGTCGGCCTCTGCTCATTGTCCGAGGCACCGAGCAGCTGCCCTTCGACGCGCTGCTGTTGCTCCAACCGGAGCGGGCAGACCGGCCCTCCTGGCTCCAGCCGCTCCTCTCGACCCTCGAGCCCCGATTCGAGCTCGCTCGTGAAGTGCCCCCCGCGCTCGCTCCCCTCCGAGCATTTCCGCCACGGGCAGGTGACGCCGGCCCGGCGGCGCTGCTGTGGCTCTCGCCCTTCGCCCGTCGCGCGCTCGCAGGAAGTGCCGCTGGGTTCGACCGCCCGGACCTGCTCGCGCTCGCCTCCGAGCGCCACGTCCCCGTCGTGCGCGGCGACATGGCCGAGTGGATCTCCCTGGGAGGCGGCGCTCCCGAGTCGTACCTGACCGTCTTCGCCGAGCGACTCGCCCGCACCCGCGACGTGGCGCTCCTCCGTCCGCTCCCCCGGGGACGCCTGGCGGTGTTCATCGACGACGAGCGCGGGGTCTCGGGCCTGGCCGTCGAGTCGTCGGGGCGCCGAGCCATCGCCCTTTGCGGCGACCGGCGCCGGGGGAGCGTCGCCATCGACTCCATCGCCAGCGCGACCCGAGCCATCGCCTCGGGGGCAAGCCTGCTCATCGCCGGTGGTGGGCCACGATGAGGCGCGCCCTGCTCTTCACGCTCATCCTCGGTGCCTCGGTGCTCATCGCCCGGGGCCCGACCATCCGTCCGAGCTTCACCTCGGCTGCCCTCGCTGGCGCCCACGAGACGACGGCCTATCGCCTCGACGCGACGGGCACGCGGTTCACGTTGAACGAAGGAATTCGGCGACTTCGAATCCTCACGAATCTCGACCTCGCACCCGACGGCGGCGCGGAGGGCGCAGGCTTCTCGATCCGAGTCCGTATCCCCGAGGAGCACTACGACGAGACGTTCGCGCTGGTAGGCATACCGCGGGCGCGCCCCGAAGGCACCCCCGCCGTCTTCTATGTCGGCGAGCCGGTGTCTCCAGCGTGGACCCGGGAGATCGCCTTGGAGCGGGCCCTGTCGGCCGCCGCCACCTTGGAGCTGTCGCTCGTCGAGCCCGAGGGAGGGCGTGGCTCGGTGCGAGTGCTCGCGGAGGCGGAGCGCGCGCCACTGGCCGCCGAAGTGGTCGCGAGCCGGAGTGGGCCGATCGAGCGCAGTCACCTCGCCTCGAGCCTCGGTCCGCTGGACTGGGACCAGTTGCCGGAGGACCTCCAGGCGGAACTCCTCAAGCACCACTGGGCGCGGATCCCCGCGAGCCCCGAGAGCGCGACCCGCCGTCTCTACGTCGCCGGCCCACCCGCCCCGCTCCCCAAGGTCGAGCCCCCAGGAGGCGAGCTGGTCGAGCCGGGACAGGTCGCCGCCTACACCGTGCAGGGGCCGGGGACGCTTCGGCTCTTCGCCGCCGGGACGCCGGTCACCGGGACTGTCGAGCTCTTGCAGGCCGACGGGCGACTCCGCGGTCAGCCGCTGAACCTGAAGGCCGGAGATCGCCTCGACCTCGCCCTGGGCAGTCAACTGACGACGGCGCGCGTCCGCGTCGACCAGCAGTCGCGCATCGTAGCTGTCATCTCGGACAAGAGGCTGGCCATCGCCACCGCGCGCCTGGAGCCTCGTTCGGACGGCGAGTGGGTCCTCCACCCGGCCGTCGGGTTGGAGCAAACCCCGCGCGCCGAGCCCGAGCCCGCTCCGCCCGTCGTGTACGATTTGCGGGGAAGAGAAGGAAGCGTGCTGCACGTCTCCGCCCGTCTGAAGGCTCGCCCTGACCAGCAGCCAATCACCTCCCATGTCCGATGGACCATGCGCGATGAGCAGCGGCGGGTGGTCGCCAGCGGAGCGCTCAGCCAGGCCTTGTCGCCCGCGCCAGAGGACCGAATCGACGACGAGCCCGGAGCGGTGCCGAGCGAGCCCGCGACGGCCTACCTGTGGCCGCCCCCCTCTGCCTCGACCTTGGAGCTCACCGCGGATCCTCCAGCGCTCATCGCCGTCGACTCGCCCGGGTTCGTCCCTCCGGTCGAGCAGCCCCTCGACACTGGCCCGACCTCGCTGCGCCACGCTCCCCGCGAACGCCCATTGTGGTTCCGAGTGCGCCCGAGCAACGAGGACGAGCTCCTCGCGAGCGGCCGCATCCAGCCCCTTCGGAGCGCGGTCCGACTGGAGCGCGCGGCACCGCATCAGCCTCCGGCACTCCAAGCCGAGACGCTCGACCCCCTTCAGAAGCCGGCCAGATTCACCGTCCTCGTCCCAGCCAAGAGCGACGGCCAGCCCTCCGAGCTCGGCCTCTGGTGGCCCCTGCCTGACGGAGTGGCCTCGAAGGTTCGCTTCGACCGACCGCCTGGCTCCTCGCCGGGGGCGCGACTCCCGTGGAACCTGCTGTACCTCGGGGATTCGTCGCGGAGCGCGCGGGAGGCGGCCATTCGCGTCGACACGGGCGAGGCGACCCGGGCCACCCTGTTCACCACCCGAGGCACCTTGGCCCTCGCTCCGACGACGCCCGGTGTCCATCTGGTGTCCGTCACCCTCGCGGGGAAGCGGGCGCACCCTCGGCCCGTGGCGCGCCTCTTCGTCGACCGCCCGACGGGTTCCCCTTCGCAGTTTCGCTCCTTCAGGGTCTTCCCGCTCCGCGCTGGGGCGCGCGCCACCGTCCGACTCCGGAAGAACGCGCAGACGCGTTCGCTCGGCGCGGTGCTCTACTTCGATGACGCTCCGGGAGCGCACGCCAGCCTCGTGGTGACCGTCGATGGGGGCCAGCGCACGGTGCCCGTCACCCGCTTCTCCCGGCTGCGCAGTCGGCTCACCCGGGTCCTGCCGATCCACGCCGAGCCACTCCAGGGGGCGAGCTACCTCGACCGGAGCACCGTGGGTGTTTGGGGTTCGACGCCGCTCTTCGTGGGGCTCGCCGACGACCTTCCCGCCGGAGACCACCTGGTCGCCGTGGCGCTCAAGGGAACCAAGGCGAGGGCCTTCGTACGGTTCTTCAGCTACGGCGGCCCACAATCCAAACCCGAACGGTTCAGCACCTTCGGCGAATTCTCGAGTGTGCCATGACCCCAGTCCTCCCGCTCCTCGTAACGGTCGCCGCCCTGCCCCTGCAGGAGGCCTATGAATCGGCCCGCGAGTACCAGCGCGCGAGCTTTCGGTACCAACCACCCGACGCGACGCAGCTCGACCGCTCGCGAGAGCTGTTCTCGGCGCTCGCCCGGGCCCTCGCTCCTGGCCCCCCACCCGCCGAGTTGGTGGAAGAAGCGAAGGCCGCCGGCTTCGAGCTCGTGACGGGCCAGGACGCTGGCGGGGAGCTCTGGCTCGTGCGTGAGCTCGATGGGCACCGTGAAGGAGCGGGCTTCTACGCCCTTCGCGCCAATGGCCTCCCGGTGTGCATTCAGGCGCCCCATACCTTCTTCGATGAAGGCACCGGCGACCTCGCGTTGGCGACCTTCTCCGCGCTCCGGGCCAGCTGCCTCTGTGCAAACACGGTGCACCGGCGCCTGGTCGACGTGGCGCACGCCGAGCAGAGCATCTTCCTCTCCGCGACCGAGGGGCTCCTCCAGGGCGCCAAGTGGCCCCTCGTGCAGCTCCACGGATTCGCCGCTGACTCCCAACCGAAGGGCGTGGCCGCGGTGGTCTCGGAAGGAACCCGACACTCGACCGCCGGAGCGCGGCTCCAGCAGGCCCTTCGTCCCGAGGCGGGCCGCGTCGCGTTGTACCCCCGAGACACCAGGGACCTGGGCGGGACGACGAATGTCGAAGGCGCCCGGGCTCGAGCGGCCGGCGTCCTCTTCCTGCACGTCGAGATGAGCCCAGGGTTTCGTCACGAGCTCCGTGCCGCGCCACGTCCGCTGGTCACCGCCCTGCGCGAGGTGCTCGCTCACCCATGATTGCCGCGCTGACTGTCACCGCGCTCCTCTTCGGCGCAGTCCCCCCGGAGCTCTCGGATCCAACGCCGCCGGGCACCTTGCTGCGCTGGCCCAAGCTCGAGCTCCTCGATGAGCGAACAGGCACCCCAGCGGCCACGCTCGACCCCGAGAACCCGCTGCGGTTCTCGATGACGGGGCCGGGCATCGTGCGGCTGCGAGGGGCCGTCACCAACGGCTGCGAGCCAGTGGCGTTCAGGAGATCCGGTGCAGAGCCTGCGTGGATCGACCTGCCGCTCAAGGCCGTTCGCGACGGCGCCGACTCGGTCTTGGAGGTCACCCCAGCGCTCGTGCCGGGGATCGGCGACGAGGAGACCGAGGAACCCACTGTCTTTCGAGTGACGCTGCCTGCCGGCTGCGACGCGCTCTCGCTCGAGGCCTTCCGCGCGGCTGCCGAGCTCGACGAATACGGCGCGATGAGCCTCGGCGTCGCGCTCCGGCGATGGACGAAGCCCACCCCGCCGCTGGCCGAAGTGAAGGAGCTGCTGGCACGAGCACTGCCGCACCGGTGGCAGGAGACGGTGGCCCTCGCCGCGACGCTGCCACATCTCCTGGGAGCGGCCGACGGCCACGAGCCGGCCGTCGAGGACGTCGCCCGCGCCTGGGTCGAAGACGCCGTCTCCGAAGCCCAGGCCGACGAGCTCCTGTTCGCTTTCATCTCGCCGCTGCCTGGGTCATGGCCGTCGGTCTCCATCACGGGCTCACCCCAGCCCTTCTTTCGCCTCGGAGCCGGGCAGACGTGGGAGGCGGAGGTCGGCAGCGCCACCGTCCTCCGCTTGTTCGCGCGCGCCGAGATCGACGAGCACCAATCGGTCGTCGTGCAGGACGCGCAGCTCCAGTTCGATGATCGACCGGCGGTGTCGTGGCGTGCCGCGACCTCGAGAGACCCACAGGCGGCGGGCTTCACGAGGCAACGCGGCCTGAACGTGGTGATACCCGCGGGGGCGAAGCGCGTCCGCATTCGCGCCATCGACTCGCTGCTCCTCCGCGGCCTGCTCCTTCGCCGCAAGGTGCACCTCGAGGACTCGTTCTCGGTCGAGACCTCCTCCGTGCTCCTCGCCCGCGCGGCCACCGCCGAGCAGACGAGCCTCCACTCGAGGCTCGCGGGCGCTCTGGCGCAGGCCCAGCTCGGTCGCCCGGAGTCGTTGAGGCAACTGGTGCGGCAGCCGGAGCTCCGAGGGGTGGCGGCCGCGCTCGCCGCGCTGGTCGCCGCCGAGGCCTCGCCCAACGATGCGATCGCCGCGGATCTCCTCGAGCGGGCCGAAGCGCACCTCGCGTCGCCCCAAGACGAGCTGGAGCGTCTGGCGGCCCCGTTGATAGAGGCCCGTATCCTCCGCGCCCGAATGAAGGCCCTGGTCGGGACCGATCGAGCCTCCGAGGCAGTCCGGGGTTGGCTCGGGTTCGCCGGCAAGAGGCCACTGACCTCCGAGGATGCCGCGGCGCTCGCCGAGGTGGACGCCGTCGCCGCCGAGGGCCTCGAGTCCGGCGCTCCGGTGCTCGCGGTGCTCGATGGTCTCACGGCGTCGCGACCGCTCGACAAGGCGCTCCTGGTCGCCCGCTCCAGGGAGTACGCGCTCGCCACGGGGTGGTACTCCCTCGGGATCGAGGGCAGCTCGCAGGAGTTCCTCGAGCCGCCGCCCCAGCCGCGGCCGATGGCCCCTGAGCGCTTCGCCTATGCCCGACTCCCGCGGGGCGGCGAAGCCATGTCGGTGGTGGTCCCGCTGGCGCCGCTGCCCAACCGAAAGCCGGTGCTCTCCTTCGTGGTGGCGCGCGGCACGGCGCTGGCGCGTTTGCTCACCGTGCAGCTCGACGGGGCGACCATCTCGCTCCCCGCGCTCTCGGCCTTCGATCAGCTCGATCTCCCGGTCGAGCCGGGGAAGCACACGGTCTCGCTCCAGAACCCGGACTTCGCGGGCGAGGTGTTCGTCAACTACGCCGCCGCGTCGGAGGCGTCGTACCTCCGGCGCTACGGAGAGGTCGGGGCCCACGGGCTCCAGTGGCGAAGCCGCGAAGTGGGCTCGCCGGAGGTCGCCGAGCTTTCGATTCGGCTCGTGGGGTCTCTCACCACGCCCGCCCCCGACGATCTCGACGTGACGCTCGACGGCGTGGGCGAGCACCCGCTCAAGCTGCGCGTCCACCCGGGCCCCTGGCGCACCGAGCCCAACGGCGATCTGCCTCCGGGGAGCGTCGTGACCTCGCCCCTGGAGGTTACCTTCCCCGTTTCCCACGCGAACGGCTTCCATTTGCAAGGCACGGCCCCCAAGGGCGTGCGCCTGCTCGCGCGGCTGTCCCTGCGCCGACACCGTCCGGCCATTCCTCCGGTCGTCAACCCCGAGGCCGTCAACGGAGCGGGTGTGGCGATCGCCAGCGCCGGGGCCGCTTTGTCCACGGTGACGGAGCTGACCGGGCGGATCGCTGCGAAGGGGTCGGCGCCGGTCCACTCCATTGCCCGCGCCGCCGTCCTCTTCGAGCTCGACGAACTGGCGCTCGCGCGTGAGGATCTCCTGGCGGCCATCGAGGACCGCTCGCTCGGTGCCTATCAGCGCGCGCTGGTGACCGCCCTCTGGCGCGGGCTCGACGCCATCGGCAGCGCCCACCCCGCGAGTGTGCCCTCCGGCGTCCAGCAGCTCACGCCGGCGCTCCTGCTGGCCGCGGGGCACCCTGACGCCATCGGCATCGGTCTCCTCGCCCTGCTCGATGATCCGGCGGCCCTTGCGAAGGCCGACCCGCCGGAGCTGCGCTCACGCGTCGGCGGAGGCGCCGCCGGCGATCTGGCCGTGATGGTGGCGGCGCACGCGGCGGACCAGGCGGGCGACCTCTCTCGAGCCGCGAGCCTGTGGACGAACCTCGCCCGGTCGCACCCTGACCTGGCGCTCCTTCGGCGATCGGCCGGCGAGGCCCTGCTGCGCAGCCCAGACCCCAAGGCCTCCGTCCTCGCGTACCTCGAGCTCTCCGCGGCCTGTGAGCTCGAGCCGCGTGACGCCTATGCCCATCGCCTGCTGCGCCGGGCGGCCGCACGCACGCGGCTGCGCCCCCTCAAGCTCGTCGAGCAGAGCGCGGGCACGCGCGGGGTGCTCATCAACGGTGGCGACCCACTGGATCCCACCGTCGAGGAGGCCATGCTCCCCTCGACCCCCGGGTCGGAGCGATCCACGCTCCTGACGCCCGGGCGACAAGCTCGGTTGGCCCTCTCGCTCAACGAGCCCGTCGAGCTGCGGCTGCGTGCTCAGGTCGTCGAACTGCGCAGCCGTGAGCTGTCGCTCTTGGGGCGCGAACGGCCTGGGCTGGAATACGTGCGCGATGGCGAACCGCCGATTCGATTCGAGTGCACCGCCGAGGGGGCGTGCCGGAGCGAGGCGATCAAGCTCGGAGCCGGGGTGCACGTCCTCGACGCTCGACTGGCTGGAGGCTTGCGTCCAGCCGGCCGACTCTGGGTCGACGCCAAGCGAGAGCGAGCGCCCAAGGTTCCTCAGGCGTCGGATGCCTTCGCCGCGGCGCACCTCTCGGACCACCTGGTCGCCACGGCAGGGGAGCCCATCTCGCTCTTCGTCCACGGTCCGGCGCTCCTCCGGCTCGAGGCGCGCTCGAGGCTCGGTCCCAAAGCAGCGCGAGAGGCCGAGCTCACCGCCAAGGTGCAGGGACAGCCAGGGTTGATGCGCAGCCTATCGCTCTCGCACGAGGCCGACCCGCGCGCCATCCTCGAAGACCACACCTCGATCTCCCGGGCGTCGTTGACCACGCTCTCGCTCCCCGAGGCCATGGTCTATCGCGTCTCCGTGTGGCCACGCACCGGGGAGCTGTTCGTCCGAATCTCGGCGCGCGATACCGGGGCTCCTCTGGCGACGGATCCGATTCCCACGCTCGCCTACCGCAGCCTCACGCCACCTCCGGCGTTTCCCGTCCCCGGCCTCGAGGACCCGCTCCTGTCACACATCGTCGAGGGCGACGCCGACCCCGGCCTCGATGGGCTGGGCTCTTTCGAGCTCACCTCCCGCTGGTTACACGAGCAATTCGACGAGGCCGGGGCACAGATTCAGCCGACCAACGCGCTCGACACGAACTTTGCCTATCGCGCCCTCGCCTCGGAGTGGCTGACGCTCAAGCTCTCCGGAGGTATCCGCCTACCAACGCTCGGAACCACGAGTGAGCGGTTGGGGGCCGAGGTCTTCTTCATGCACCCCGCCCTCCGCAACCTCCGGGGCCAGCTGACGCTCGACGGGTGGACCCAGCTCGTGGGAAACGTACGCGGCTGGGCGGGGGCGATGAAGGTGATGATCGAGCCGATCCTGACGCTGACGTCGGGGCTCCACCTGGTGTCGAAGCTCGGGACCCGTCTTTGGATGACGACGCTGAGCAATCCATCGGAGGCCATGCTCCCGTCGATCGATCCGAGCCTCTCGACCCCGTACGCCATCGATCACCCGAGGTCGCTGTTCTTGGAAGAGGGCCTCGAGACCGAGCCATTGGCCAACCTCGTCCTCTATGCCAACGCCCGCGTGACGACCAATCGGTCGATGTCGCCGATCGATTTGGACCACGTGTCGGCGGGGGTGTTCGCGCGCGCTCTCTTTGGCCGAACCTTCGCGGAGACGGCGCTCCGCTCGAGCTGGTTCCTGGTCGATGGCGACCGCCGAGCCCCGTACACCGACACGGCTCTCTTCTTGACCGTGTCGCACACCATCTGGCTGACCGGCCGACAGTACCTCGAGCTGAGGGCGACCGGCGGGTACCACTTTCAAACGAAGTCGCCCGAAGTCTCCCTTCTCATTGGCTGGGAGTGGTCGAACGGCCGGCGCTTCCGCGACCACACGCCGCTGGAGGGTGAGGACTACTTCTTCCCCCAGCGCGGGCCCGGCCGCGAAGGCGGTCGAGTGGAGGTTCGTCGGTGAGGGCCGAGGAGATTCTCGCTTCGCTCCCCCCGTTCGAGGCCCGGGTGCATCGGCGGGCCGCGCACTCGCTCGCCTCGCGTCTCGGTGTGAGCATGACGCTCGAGACTGCCGCCGCCGCGGCGCTCGACGAGCGCGACGCCTTGTGCTCGAAGCTGGAGGCGGCCTGTGGGCGGTTCTCCGCATCGACGGAGGCCCGGCGACCGGTGGCCCTCGCCGAGGCCTTGGGGGAAGCAGTGGGGCGGCCCGCGACCCAGGTTGAGCGGCGCGCCATCGAGCGCGGTGACCTCGGCCTCGACGCCGTGCGGGAACGCGGACACGTTCGGGTCGTCAGGCTCGAGGCGGAGGCGCTGGTCGGCTTCCTCGCGGCCGATGCGGAGGGGCGGCGAGCGGCGAGCCTCCCCGAGGCGCTCGAGGCCCTGGCGCTGCGGCTCGCCGTCGAGAAGAGTTGGCGCCTGGCGCGCGCGGCGCTCCTCGCGCTGGCGGAGCATGCCCGCGGCGGACGCCCACCCTCGGGGCCGGCGTTGACGTTGGCTCGACGGCTCTCGGGCGATCCATCAGCCCCCACCTGGACTCAAGCCGCCGCCCTCTCGCTGGTGGCGGCGATGATGGGAGCCGGCGCCATCCCGGTGCTGGCCGCCCGCTTGACGCCCACCGGCCGGACAGACGACGTGTTCGTTCGCGCGGCCGCGATTCAGTTGCTGGCCATGTGCGAGCCACGGCAGGCGGCGCACGTCTTGGTGCGGGCGGCGCAGGACCCGAGCGAGTACGTGCGCATCGAGCTGGCGGCGCACCTCGCACGGGTGGGCGCGCTCGAGGCCTTGCGCTCGCTCGCCCAGCCGAGCAGGGAGAGCTCGCCGCGGGTGCGCGCCGCGGCGGCGCTGGCACTCGCCACGAGGGACTCGAGCTCGCTCGAGGTGGTGCTCCGGTCGGACCCGGACCAGATCCCACGTCGGGCCGCGTTGGAGGCCGCCGAGCCGCACGCCGTGGAGCACGACGGGCTGCGGGCGGCCATCGAGCATCTCGCGGTGGACGCGCCCTGGCCCGAGCTGGGGCGGCTGGCTGCGGAGGCCTCCGAGCGGATTCACCACCACCGCGATCCAACCGCGGCCGAGGCGCTCGCCGCGGCCAGAGAGGGAGTCTCCTCGATTCCCGAAGGGGGCTCGGGTGAGCTTCCCCTCTCGCTCGACCCGGGCGTGCTGGGGCGCGCGCTCGCGGTGCTCTCCACCGAGGACCATGGGCTGAAGGCTCAGCGCTCGGGCAATGGGTGGCGCATTCGGCGGGGCGATCGCCTCGGGCGGTCCCCGTGGCGGATTCTCCACGAGCTGCGGAACCCCTCTCCCGACAAACGCCAAGGTCATCGGCACACCGTGGGGCGCGTCGCCTGGGGCGAGCTCTCCGCACCTCCCGGAGGGCTGGCCGAGGTGACGGCGACCAAGGTCCCGGGCGAGCGCGTCGTCGTCCCCCACCTCGCCGACTGGGGGAGGCACCTTCCGACCCCCGACGAGCTCCTCAACCGTCCGCGCGGCGGGCGGCGGTCGCTGTTCAGTGCCTTTGGGGTGACACACCTCGAGTTCCCCAGCCCGGCCCGGTGGATGGCGGTCCGCCCGCTCCTGTGGCTCCGCTATGCAGAGCTGTGCCGCGAGCGGTGGAGCGCCTTGACTGCCCCTGAGCTGCGGGACAGGCGACAGTATCTCGTCAGCTTGGAGCGGCTCGGGTTCCGGCTCCGCTTCGAGGCGCACCGAGCCCAAGGCCCCGCGGAGGTGGTCGCGCTATTCCAGGGTGGAGAGACCCCGATGGACGAGGCGGTCACTGTCTCGGCGCTGTTCCTCCCCGCCGAGGAGGCGCTCCGTCGGTTCCTCGACCCGACATCGACGACGGTGAACCACCTCGCCGCCGTGGGGTTCGCCACGCTCGGGCTGTTCTTCCTCCGTCTCCACGAGGCCCGCCGGGAGCTCGAGCGGGCCCGAGCGGCCGTCCCGCTTTCCATCGGCGGTTGGGGTACGCGGGGGAAGTCGGGCACCGAGCGCCTGAAGGCCGGCCTGTTCCAGGGCTTGGGGTGTGAGGTGCTCGTCAAGACCACTGGCTGCGAGGCGATGTTCATCCACTGCCTGCCTGGAATCGCCGCCAACGAAATCTTCATCTACCGCGCCTACGACAAGGCGACCATCTGGGAGCAGCGTGACCTGATCCGCCTGGCGGAGCGCCTGGACGTCGACGTGTTCCTCTGGGAGTGCATGGCGCTCAAGCCGGACTTCGTGGAGATCCTCGAACGGCATTGGATGCGGGACGACTACTGCACCCTGACGAACGCATACCCTGACCACGAGAACATCCAAGGGCCGGCGGGCATCGACATTCCCCGGGTGATGACGCGCTTCATTCCGCCCGGAGGTACGCTCCTCACCGCGGAGGAACAGATGCTCCCCATCCTGCGCGACGCGGCCGTGGAGGCCAAGGCCGAGCTGATTCAGGTCCGATGGCGCGACCATGCGCTGCTCCCGGCGGACCTGTTGGCGCGCTTCCCGTACGACGAGCATCCGCGAAACATCGCCCTGGTGCTCGCGCTGGCCGAGAAGCTCGGCGTCGAGCGAGGAATTGCGCTCAAGGAGATGGCCGACTGGGTCGTGCCGGATCTCGGAATCCTCAAGACCTATCCAGAGGTCCAGTGGCGCGGCCGCCGGCTGGTCTTCTCCAACGGCATGAGCGCCAATGAGCGCACTGGGTTCCTGAACAACTGGCTTCGATGCGGCTTTCACGAGCATCACCCGGACGACGTGGGCGAGTGGACCGTCGCGGTGGTCAACAACCGAGCCGACCGCGTGAGCCGGTCGATGATCTTCGCCGACATCGCCGTCGACGATGCGCACGTTCACGCGCAGGTCCTCATCGGCACGAACCTCGCTGGCCTCACCGGGTTCATCGCCGGAGCGCTCGAGCGCCGCCTCGCGGAGCTGGTCCTGTTCCACGCTGACGAGACCAGCCTCGCCCCCGAGGCACTCGCCGGCCTCATCGAGGAGCGCGCCGCCCGTGCCCTGCTGGGGGTAAAGCTGGGAGAGCTCGGCGCCCGGCGACTGGCCCGCGAGGCCCAGGCGATGTCGACCGGTCTCGGTGTCGACGCGGCGCCGTCACCGATCCTCTTCGAGCCGGCGCTCTCGGCGGGAGTGCCGACGCTGGCGGCGACCCGGGAGGCGGTCCGCCCACGCCTCGGAGCGGCGCTCGTGCCGTGGAGCGCCACCCTGGGCGAGGCAGGCCCAGACGCCGTGAGCCATCTGCTCGAGCTCACCTCACGGCACGCCGCCATCACCTCCTGGAGGTCGCGCCTGGCGGGGGCGATCCACTCGGGTGCCGAGGCGATTGCACGGCACGACGAGGAGTTCCGGGCGCTGTTTCGGGAGCTGTTCCAGGCGACCATCGTACCCCTGTGGGACGCGAGCCTGACCGGCGACCAGGTCGTCGATGCCGTGGCGCGCCTGTGCCCGCCTGGGTTTCGGGTCCGCATCATGGGGACCCAGAACATCAAGGGCACGGGGCTCGACTTCGCGTACCGGTGGGTGAGCGTCGACGCGACCGCGCGTGCCCTCGCCCAGCTTCAGGAGCTCGAGGGAGCGGAGGCGGTTCGCGCGGCCCACCGACTGCTCGAAGTCGAGGGGAGCGGGGTGCTCGATTTCGCCCTCGCAGAGCCGGCCATTCGCCGACTGGCCGAGAGCGC
The DNA here is from genome assembly GCA_003153055.1 of Myxococcales bacterium. The sequence continues at coordinate 33,234 of PMBV01000127.1, read as the reverse complement.
CGCGGCACCTCATGCGCAGGAGCTGCTGGCGACGGCCAACGCGGCGCTGGCGCGGCTTCGCGAGAAGGAGCTGGCGCTCGCCGGCCCGAAATCCGACGCGAAGGAGGAGTGGGCGCGTCCCCTCGAGAGACTGCTGGACGTCTGGGACGGGCTGTGGCGGCGCCACCGAGCGGACTCGGTGGTCGAGGAGCTGGTCGCTGGTCGAATCTCGCATTCGGGCGCGGCCGCCGTGCTGCGCGACCTGATGAAGCGACAGAAGGGTGGATGGTTGTTCAAGGGCCGCTGACGTTGGGGCGTCACCATCGGCTACACGGCGTTGATGGTGCCGCCGTCGACCACCAGCACCTGGCCGGTCATGTACGAGGAGGCGTCGGAGGCGAGGAACACCGCGGCGCCGGCGATCTCGTCTGGCTGGCCGTGTCGGGGGAGCGCCGCGCGGCCCACCACGCGGTCATGAAGCTCGGCGTTGTCGAGCAGCGGCTTGGCGAACTTCGTCTCCACCAGCCCCGGGGCGATGGCGTTGACCCGCACACCCAGGCTCCCCACCTCTTGGGCGAGCGTCTGAGTGAGCGAGACGACGGCGGCCTTCGTCATTCCATACACGCCCTGGAGCGGCGCCGCGCGCAGGCCCATGATGCTGGCGATGTTGATGATGCTACCCTTCGCGCCCCGCTTCTCGAGGTGCCTGATGACCTCCCGGGCGGCGAGGAAGTAGCCCTTCAAGTTGACCTCGAAGGTCTTGTCCCAGGCGCCCATCTCGACGTCCATCAGGGGCCCGAAGTATGGGTTAGTGCCGGCGTTGTTGACCAAGATGTCGACCTGGCCGAAGTGCGCCACGGCCCGCTCCACCAGCATGGCGACGTCTTCCGGTTTGCCGGTATGCGCCGCCACGGCCAGGGCCTTGCCGTTCGCCGCGTTGAGGCGTGAAGCCACGGCCGACAAGGCTTCGGGCTTGCGGGCAGCGAGCACCACCGAGGCGCCCGCTTGGGAGAGCCGCGTCGCGATGGCTTCGCCGATGCCCCGGCTGGCTCCGGTGACGATGGCCACCTTTCCTTCGAGAGAGAAGAGGTCGTTCATTGAAGTCCGTGCTCGCAGACAGTTCGAAGAGGCGGCGTCGGGACCAGCACGCCGCGGGGCAGAGAGAGGGTTTCAGTGCTCGTGTTCGTGCGGCGAGCGCTCGTGGTCCCGGTGCACGTGCTCGTGCTCCGTGCCTTGGTGCAGCTCACCTTCGCCGTGCGCATGGTCCGCCTCGCCGTGCGAGTGGTCGTGCTCGTGCGCGTGGTCATGGGTGTGGGCGTGCTCATGCTCGTGCTCGTGGTAGAGCTGCCCATGGTAGTGGCCGTGGGTGTGGGTGTGACTATGGTCGTGCTGGTGGTGATGCTCGTGCTCGTGGGCGTGGCTCTTTCCCTTCGAGGTCGGGTCGTGCATGGGCACCTCTTCGGCGGGGCGGCCCGAACCATAGCCGGCCACGAGTCTCGGGTACACCTCACCGCTCGGTGGGTCGGCCGGGCATACCGAGCAAGGTGATGCAGGCGGCCGCTACGGGCTCGTTCGGGTCACCAACGACCAACGTGAGGCCCAGGAGGCGCGGCTCCCCATTCCCTTCCCCACATCGGGAGCACCTGTGCTTGATTTCCCCCCGTGAACCCAGGGGTCGGCCTCACCGGAGCCGGCCCCCCGCCGTCGCCCTTGCGGTGAATACCCGCTGCATATATATGCGAGGCTCATGCAAGTCGCGCGCGCGGGCATCATCGGAGCATCGGGCTACTCGGGGATCGAGCTGACGAGAATCGTCACTCGTCACCCCGGGTTGAGCCTCTCGTTCGTCACCAGCGACCGCTGGGTGGGGCAGACGATCGCCGCGAAGACCCGCATCGTGAGTGAGCAGTCGTACGTGACGGTCGACCAGGGCCTCGAGGCCGCCGCGGGCTGTGACGTCGTCTTCCTCGCCACCCCGGCGGAGAGCTCTCTCGAGCTCGCCCCCAAGCTCCTGGCCAAGGGCGTCAAGGTGGTCGACCTCGCGGGGAGCTTCCGGCTGACCGAGCTCTCCCACTACCCTCGCTACTACCGCTTCGAGCACACCGCCCCGGCGCTGCTGAAGCAGGCGGTCTACGGCCTCACCGAGTGGTTCCGGGCCGACGTGAAGACGGCCTCCTTCGTGGCCAACCCCGGTTGCTACGCGACAGCCGTCGCCATGGCCGTGGCGCCGCTGGTGCGTTCGAAGCTGGTTGACCCGACGAGCGTGGTGGTGAGCGCCGCCTCGGGCGTCTCCGGGGCCGGCCGCAAGGCGACCGAAGACTACGGCTTCATGGAGATCGACGGCGACTTCCGCGCCTACCGCACCCTGAACCACCAGCACCTCCCCGAGATGCGTCAGACGCTCTCGCGCATCGGCGAGACCGACGTGCCGCTGGTCTTCACGCCGCACCTCCTCCCCATGAAGCGAGGCATCCTCGCCACCGCCGTCGCCAAGCTCAGCCCAGGCATCAACGCCGCCCGGGTGACCCAGGCCTTCGCCGACGCCTACTCGAGGGAAGCCCTGGTGACGCTGCTGCCCTCGGCCGACGCGGTGCGAGTGGCTGACGTCGCTCGCACGCCACGCTGCCTCATCGGCGCCTCGGTCGACGCGACCCACGTGGTGGTGGTCTCGGCCATCGACAACCTCTTGAAGGGAGCCGCGAGCCAGGCGATGCAGAACATGAACGTGATGCTGGGCTTCGCCGAGACCACCGGGCTCGACGCCAGCCAAGGGCCAGGGTGAGATGCCGGTCGCGCGCGGCTTCACCTTCTCAGGCCTCCACTGCGGCATCAAGCCGTTCAAGAAGGACCTGGCGCTCATCTTCAGCGAGTCGCCCTGCAGCGCCGCGGCGACGCTGACGACCAACACCGCCCGCGCCGCCCCGGTCGAAGACTGCGCCCGCAGGCTCCCCGCCACGGGCATACGGGCCGTGCTGGTCAACTCAGGCAACGCCAACGCGCTCACCGGAGCCCAGGGGCTGCTCGACGTCGAGGCCCTCTGCGCCGCCACCGCCCAGGTGCTCGAGGTGCCGGCCCAGTCGGTGCTCATGGGGTCCACCGGAGTCATCGGGCAGAAGCTCCCCCGCCTCAAGATTCTCGCGGCGCTCCCGCGGCTCAAGGCCGAGCTCAGGGCCGCTCCCGAGTCGGCGGCCGAGGCCATTCTCACCACCGACACGCACATCAAGGTGGCGTCGCGCTCGGTGCGCTTCGGCCGGCGGGAGGGCCGCATCACCGGCCTGTGCAAGGGCTCGGGGATGATCGCCCCTCAGCTCGCCTCCACCATCGCCATCATCTGCACCGACGTGGCCATCTCGCCCCAGCAGCTCCACGAGGCCCTGGTGGCGGCGATGGACGGCAGCTTCAACAACGTCACCATCGACAACGACACCAGCACCAACGACGCGGTCATCGCGCTCGCCAACGGCCAGCTGGGCAACCCCGAGCTCAAGCCGACCGACCCCGAATACGAGTCCTTCACCGCCCAGCTCCAGTCGCTCTGCGTCGAGCTGGCCAAGGAGATCGCCCGCGACGGAGAAGGCGCCACCCGGCTCCTCGAGGTGAGGGTGAGCGGCGCACCGTCGAGGGCCATCGCGACAGACCTGGCCCGCTCGGTAGCCGGCTCGATGCTGGTGAAGGCCGCCATCTTCGGCGCTGACCCCAACTGGGGGCGGGTGCTCGCCACCGTCGGGGCCCGCTGCGGGAGCCAGAAGTACCCGCTGGCCCCGGCCGAGTCGAAGGTCACCGTGCAAGGCATCGTGGTGTACGACGCCGGGCCGGTGCTCGATCAGCCGGCCTTGCCCTCGGAGGCCCTGAGCACCAACGACGCCGGCGAGGGCCCCTCGGTGCCTGGGCACGCACGGCTGCGGGCCCGCATGCGCTCTCCCGAGGTGCTGATAGAGATAGACCTCAAGGCCGGCCCGGCCAGCTCGGTCGCCTGGGGCTGCGACCTGTCGTACGACTACGTGAAGATCAACGCCGACTACACGGCGCTGCTCGTGCCCGCCGCCGACGGCTCGGTCCTCAAGGATGATCGCCTCACCAACTACTCCCCCAAGTTCAAGGTGAACCTGGTGACCGAGGCGCTGACGTACATCTCGCGCTTCGCCGGCCACCGGGTGGTGCTGAAGGTCGGGCGCCAGGCCATGGGCAAAGACTCGCTGCGCGCCTCCATCGTGGAAGACGTGAAGCTCCTGCGGGCCGTCGGCCTGGTGCCCATCTTGGTGCACGGAGAGAGCCCCGAGGGCACCTCGCGGGGCGACCTCCACTCCAAGGAGATGATGGTTTCGGGCCAGACCAACACCGAGCTCGTCACCCTGCTCAACCGCACCGGCGTGCAGGCCATCGGCCTGACGGGCATGGACGCGTCCTTCCTCAAGGCCCGGCGCGACGGCGACGACGCCCGCGGTGAGGTGGTGTCGATCAACACCGAGCTGCTCGAGCTCTTCCTCCAGCGAAAGTACGTGCCGGTGGTGTCACCGGTGGGCTTCCTCGACGACGGCTCGACCCTGCCGCTCGAGCCCGACCAGGTGGCCTCCGAGCTGGCCGTCGCCGCCAAGGCCTCCAAGCTCGTCTACCTCGTGGGCGTGCCCGGCTTCGTGCAAGACGACGAGCTGTTGGGCCAGCTCACCACCTCGACCCTGAGGGCTAAAATCGAGCAAGGCGTCTTCAACAAGAACCTCGCGCGCAAGGGACGGTTCGCCATCGCCGCGCTGGAGCGAGGGGTCGAGCGGGTGCACGTCATCGACTCGCGGACGCCGCACTCCATCATCGCCGAGTTCTTCACCGACCAAGGCATCGGTTCGCTGGTGACCAATGGCTGACACGCACCGCGCCCGCCGCGAGCGCATTCGCACGCTGCTCCGCACGCACCTGGTGGCGACCCAGGAAGAGCTGGGCGAGCTCCTCAAGCGCGAGGGCATCGACGTCACCCAGGCGACCTTGAGCCGCGACCTGGCGAGGCTCATGGCCCGACGAGTGACGCTGCCCGACGGCGGCACGGTGTACGAGCTCGAGGAGGCCAGGGCCCCCAAGGGCGACCCCCTCGACGGCGTGCGCGCGCTGGTCACCACGGTCGACGAGTCTGACGCCATGGTGGTGATTCACACCGTGCCCGGCGGCGCCCAGGCGGTGGCCGCGGCCATCGACGGCTCGAGACCTCCTGGCGTCCTCGGCACCATCGCCGGCGACGACACCATTTTCATCGTGCCCAACAAAGGCACCAAACCAACGCGCGTGAAGCGCGACCTGCTCACGGTGTGGAAGAAAGGAATCGCGTCATGACGCTCGCCAAGACCGAGGCCGCGGGAGGCCCTGGCCTGTTACCCGAGGTGCTCGCCTTTTCCAGCTCGCTCTCGCTGGACAAGGCGCTGCTCGAGGAAGACCTCCTGGGCTCGCTGGCCCACGTGACGATGCTCGGGCGCACCGGCGTCATTCCCCTGCCCGAGGCCCGGGCCATCAAGCAGGGGCTGTTGGCCATTCGCGAGGCCTCGCTGGCCGGCACCCTCGAGCTCCCCAACGAAGAAGATGTGCACATGGCGGTTGAAGTGCAGCTCAACCGAACCATCGGCGCTCCAGCCGCCCTGCTCCATTCGGCGCGCTCGAGGAACGACCAGGTGGCCACTGACCTGAAGCTCCACGTGCGCGAGGCCGCGGCCCAGGCGCTCTCCGAGCTCACGCTGCTCATCTCCGAGCTCCTCGCCCGGGCCCATGCCGAGCGCGAGGTGCTGCTCCCCTCGTACACCCACCGGCAGCGCGCCCAGCCGGTGTCGCTGGCCTACTGGCTCTCGTCGTACGCCGCCGCCTTCGTGCGCGACGCCGAGGCTTTGGCCTTCGTGCTCGACGGGTGTCGGCGACTCCCCCTGGGCGTGGGTGCCATCAGCGGCAGCTCGCTCCCCATCGATCGCGACATCACCCGGCAGCTCCTGGGCTTCGAGGGCGTCACCTTGAATGGCCTCGACACGGTGGGCGATCGCGACTTCGCCATGGACTTCATGTACGCGACGGCGCGCTTCCTGGTGCACGCCAGCCGCCTGTCGACGGACCTCATCGACTTCACCACCGCCGAGTTCGGCTTCGCCTCGCTCTCGGGTGACATCTCGATGGGCAGCTCGATGATGCCGCAGAAGAAGAACCCCGACGTCTTCGAGCTCATTCGCGGCAAGACCGGCCGAGCGGTGGGCAACCTCATGGGCCTGCTCACCACGGTGAAGGGCCTGCCCGGCGGCTACAACCGCGACCTCCAGGAGGATCGCGCCGGAGTCCTCGAGACCGGGCCGCTGTTGATGGGCGTGCTGTCGGTGCTCCGGCTGGCGCTCCCCCGCGTGACGTTTCACCCCGAGCGGTGTCGGGTGGGCATCGACGAGGGCTTCACCCAAGCGACCGATTTGGCCGAGGCGCTGGTGAAGAAGGGCCTGCCCTTCCGTCGGGCCTACAAGGCGGTGGGCTCGCTGGTGCGCCGGTGCCAGGAGCAGGGCCTCACCTTGCGCCAGGCGACGCCCGAGCTCGCCCAGAGCATTGATGTGCTCCTCGACGCCGCCGCCTTGGCGGTGCTCGAGCCAGCTGGAGCCGTGGCCCGCAAGGCCAGCGCCGGCAGCACCGGCCCGGCCGCGGTTGACGCGACGCTCGCCGAGCTGTCGCGCCAGAACGAGGCCCTCGCGCAGAAGGCCCTTGGCATCCCCCGAATCTCTCGACTCTTCCTCGCGCTCAAGGAGACCGCGCTGTGACCACGAAACGCGACTTTCTCACCCTTCGGGACCTCTCCATCGACGAGCACCTCGGCGTGTTCCGCCGGGCCAAGGAGCTCAAGGCGGCCAGGCGGGCCAGGCAGCTCGTCACCACCATGGCGGGCCGGACGCTGGTGATGATCTTCGAGAAGGCCTCGACCCGCACCCGGCTGTCCTTCGAAGCCGCCATGGTGCAACTGGGCGGGAGCTGCATCGACCTCTCGGCCTCGAACTCGCAGATGGCACGGGGCGAGCCCCTGCCCGACACCGCGCGAGTGGTGGGGCGTTACTGCGACGTGGTGATGATGCGCACCTTCGGAGACGAGCGCATCCGCGAGCTCGCCCAGTACTGCGAGGTGCCGGTCATCAACGGCCTCACCGACGGAGGGCACCCGGTGCAGATCCTCACCGACCTCCTCACCGTCGACGAGAAGCTGGGGCGGCTCAAAGGCCTCACCATCGCCTTCGTGGGAGACACCGGGAGCAACATGGGCCGCAGCTTCACCGAGGGCGCCAGCCTGTTCGGCTACACCCTGAAGCTCGCCTCTCCGCCCGGCTACCACCCGGCCGACGACGTGGTGCACCTCTCGAAGGACCAGGTGCAGCTCCTGGCTGACCCGAAGGAGGCCGTGAAGGGTGCCGACGTGGTGGTGACTGATGTGTGGACCTCGATGGGCCAGGAGGCCGAGTCGAAGAAGCGGCTCGAGGAGCTCGGCGCCTACCAGGTCGACGCCGCGCTGATGAAGCTCGCCGCGCCGCACGCCGTGTTCCTCCACTGTCTCCCGGCGCACCGGGGCGAGGAAGTCACCGCCGACGTCATCGACGGGCCTCGGAGCGCCGTGTGGGACGAGGCCGAGAACCGGCTCCATCTGCAGAAGGCGCTGCTCGAGTTCATGGTGCTCGGCGCCCGCGGCTAGCCCGGGCCAGTTGTACCCCGGGGCTCGTTGGGGTACTCGACGGAGCATCATGAAGGCAATGAATCTCAAGGGGCGCTGGGTGCTCGTCACCGGCGCATCGTCGGGCCTCGGGGCCGAGATGGCCCGCGTGCTGGCTCGGGAGCACCAAGCGAACGTGGTGCTGGTCGCTCGCCGGCTCGACAAGCTCGAGGCCCTCGAGAAGGAGCTCGAGGCCCAGCACCAGGTCGACGTGCGCTGCATCGCCGCCGACCTGTCGCGGGAAGACGAGGCCGAGCGCCTCTTTCAGGTCGCCACCGGCGAGATCGACCTCCACGCGGCGGTGCTCAACGCCGGCGTCACCCACTTCGGGCACCACGACGAGCTGTCGTGGGACGCCTTCAAGCAGATGCTGGCGCTCAACATCGTCACCACCACCCGACTGACCTCGCTGCTGCTGCCGTATCTGGAGCGCCGGGGCGAGAATGGCGCGGTGATGCTGGTCTCGAGCATGGCTGGGTTGGCCCCCACGCCGTACCAGTCGGCGTACTCGGCGACCAAGGCCTACCTCATCAACTACGGCTGCAGCCTGCACCACGAGATGGCGCCTCGCGGCGTCTCGGTCACCACCTTCGCTCCCGGAGGCATCATCACCGACATGACGGCCGGGGAGCGGTTCAACAGCCTCCGCGGCTGGCTCATGCCCGTCGACGTGTGCGCCCGGGCGGCCATCAAGGCGCTGACGCGGCGGGAGTACCTCTCAGTGCCAGGCTTCGTCTACCGGGTGGGCTCGGTGCTGACCCGGCTCTTGCCACAGCGATTCTTCGCCGCGAAGGTCGCCGCCCAGTACCGCAAGTCGTTGCTCGACAGTGGCGCCGCGGCACCCTCGCCTGCGTCGCGCCCGACTCAACCCTGAGGCCTCAGCCGGGCCTCACTCGAGCACGAACCCCTGGGCAGTCGGCACGAGGGTGGAGGCGCCGAGCAAGGCATCGCAGGCCGCGCCGCTGAAGCGTACGTGTTGTCGCGCCCCCGAGCCCTCGAGCGTCCACTGCGTCGAGGGCACGGCCTGGCCTCCAATGGCGAGGGACACCTGGTCGGGGACGAGCTGGCGGTCGAGCCACCAGACGCAGCGCTGTTGCTCCCCCATCGCCTGCACGAGGCGGCGGCCCGGTGAACCGAAGCTGGGGAGGCCGGCCACGCGGAACACCCGGTCGGCGCAGAGGCCGTCAGTGCAGGCTCGTCCGTCGCAGTCTTCGGGGCCGGCGCACGGAGGCTGGAGATCGACTCGCATCGACGAGAAGGGAGAGGCGCTCAGAGCGAGCTCCGCGCCGACGGCGAGCACCATGAGCTCATAGCCGGCCTCGCCGAGCGCCCGACCGGCCTCGACCGTGCCGAGCTCGTCCACACAGCCGACGGAGCAGTTCGACGGACCGTTGCAATGAGCCGAGGTACATCGGCAGGCGGCCAGGGTCTCCGGAGTGACACTGGTGCAGACGTTGTTGGGGTTGTTGGGGTTGCAGTTGGGAATGCCGTCGGTGACGAGGACGGCGATGCTGGTGGTCTGCCCCGGGGGGGACCGGGCCGCCAGGAGTGCCAGGGCGCTCGCGGTGGGGGTGCCCCCGCCTACCGCTAATGAGCCGTAGAGACTCGACACGCCATCGGCGCCGATATCGAGCTGAAGGGACGTCGGGCCTTGGCACGAATCCCCGCCCCCCGCGGGGAACACGATGGCCGAGTGGGTCGCGGCGGGGAGCAGCGCAACCATGTCTGAGAGACCTCGGGCGACGGCCTGCATCCGGGTCACACAGCCCCCATTACCATCACAGACATCCGCTGTGTTCATGGACCCCGATTTATCCAATAGCCACACCACCTCGGTTCGGTTGGGAGTGACGGTGAGCGCCTGAGCCTGCCTCGGCTCCAGCGGTTGCAGAATCAACTGACAGGCCGAGCCGAGCAGCACGACGGTGAGACTCACGAAGCGAAGTCGCATGGATGACCCCTCTCTCGAACCTCCAGATGCGCGATGCCGCCATCGACGGCTCACCGAAGGCTCACCCCGAGCTCGAACGCGAGCATCGGGAGCCCCACCGCGGCGCCGGCCCCCGGCAGCTCGACCTTCACCGGAAGCGGCGCGGCGAGCACCTCGGCCCCGAGCCCGAGGAGGAGCCAGGAGCTCAGCGCCCGCCACGCCGAGAGCCCAGCGCCGATGGCGAAGGTGGGGACGACGCCGAACGTGCCCTTCCACGCCTCCGACGTCGCCGTGCCGAGCGCCCAGACCGCCAGCACCCCAACTCCGGCGTGTGGCGTCAGCGTCCAGGCCCCCACCTCGACGGGGAAGCCAGCCCGCGCCTGGGCGTCGAAGACCCCGATGAGGGCGCGCCCTTGGTCGACGGCAAGCGTGGTGCCCCGCACGGTGGCTCGGGCCGCGACGCCGAACTCGAAAAGCCCGACGCCGCGGTTGACGCTGGCGGCGACCGACGGCTCCACTCCGAAGCCTCCGGGTGCGAAGGTGAATCCTCCTGCGAGGGTCGTGCTCCAGCTCGGCGGAGAGCGTGGCGCGATGGGTGGCTGCTGGGTGATGGCGACGGCTGGCGGCTCACTGAAGCGCTCCTCGGCCAGCACGGCGTGAAGGAGGTCGACCACCTGCACGGCAACCCTCACCTCGCCGCGCGGGTCGGTCCCTCGGCGCAGCGCTCGGGTCCTCCGGAGGCCGGCAGGCGTGACGATGAGCACCTCGACGTCCTCCGCCTCGCAACGCAGCGCCACCCGAGCGACGGCGTCGGGCTGGAGGCCAGCCAGCGCGTACTCGTCTTGCACCGTGGGCCCCAGCGTCGCAGGGCACCCCGTCACTTCGAGGGGCGCGCCGGCCGCGGCCATCGTCACGAGGAGGAACAGGCTCAAGGCGGGGACGCTCCCGCGAGCTTCTTCGCCAGCCCGGCCCACGCCCCGGTCGGGTGGTTCTGGAGATAGTCGGCGGCAGCCTCGCGGGCCGCGGGCAGCTCCTCGAGCTCGAGCAACACTTCGAGGAGCCGACCGCGCGATTGCTCGGCAAACGGCCCGTGGGGAGAGAGCGAGAGCGCTCGAGAGAACGAGGCCCGAGCTGCCTCCGGCCGGCCGTCATTGGCATCGAGGCGGCCGAGCAGGTAAGCGGCCTCGGCGGCGCCGGCTTGGCCTCGCTCCAGGGACTCGGCCAAGAGCGCCCGAGCCAGGGGCACTCGCCGCTCCAGACGAGCCGCATCGGCCAGCTGCAGCAGCACGCTCTCGTCGAGCTCGGCGAGCCGGGAGAACACCCCCTGGCGCTCAGCCTCATCGAGCGCCGCGGCGCGGTGGCCCTGCGCGAGGAGCTCGAGCCACGACACCGGACGGTCCGCCTCGACCGCGACGGGGGCGGGCCGATGCCTCGTGGGCCGAGGGCGTTCGAGCTCCGTCGGCTGGGGCGCCTGCCGTGGAGGAGCGGGGCTGGTGGGGCCGGCGTGCACGTCGACTCGGCGCTGGAGCGTCTCTCCAGCCTCCACTCGCGCCGAGCCTCCGGGCCCGCTGACCTCGACCGCGCCTTCAGACACGCCGACCTCGAGCTGGCCCTGCTCCGGCGAATAGCCGATGCGCAGGCGGGTTCCTCTCACGATGACGAGCCAGGGGCCGGCGTGATGGCGCCAGATCCGTCCGGTGCCCTTCTGCACGTGGGCGGTGAGCGAGCCGCGCTCGATGGTGAGCTCCACCTGCCGCTCGTCGACGACGTCGATGCGGGCCGTGCTGCTCGGGTCGAGGGCCACCGAGCTGCCATCGAGGAAGTCGAGGGCCGGGGTTACCGCCCCGTCGAGGCGCATCCCGCTCATGGGTCGGGCCGGAGCGCCACTGCTCCGCCAGAGCCCGACGATGAGGCCGGTGCAGAGGAGCATCAGCGTGCCAGCGAGCGCCAAGCGCGCCCGGGGTGAGCGACTGGGGGGTCGGGCCGAGGCGCGCAACAGACGGGCGAGCTGCTGGTCGCGCCGCGAGAATGAAGGGCCCTCACCGAGGGTTTTGCGAGCTTCGTCGAGGGGCCTCATCGTTGGGCTCCCAGCGCGGTCGCGAGGCGCTCTTCGCCCCGGACGAGGCGACGTTTGAGGGTCGCCAGCGAGCAGCCCATGGCCTCCGCCACCTCGGTGAGCTCCAGGCCCTCGAGGTGCCGGAGCACGAGCATCTGCCGCTCGTCGGCGCCCAGCCGGCCGAGGGCGCGGTACAGGACACGGAGTCGCTCGCGCTGCTCCTCGTCGGGCACCGAGAGGTCGGGGTGGTCGAGGCCCACGCCCTCGTCGATGGAGCGGGAGAACAGACGCCTCCACCGGCGCCCCCGGAGCTCCATGCGCGTCGCGTTGACAGTGACGGCGCGCACCCACCCCTCGAGGGCCCCCGGCGAGCGCACGTCGCGGATTCTGCGAACCATGGTCTCGAAGGCGACGCTGACGACGTCGTCATGGGCGGCATCCGCTCCCAGAAGGCGCCACACCAGACGGTTGACGGTGGCCTGGTAGCGACCGAAGAAGCGCGAGATGGCTCGCGGTTCTCCTCGCGCCACCGCCTCGATGAGGGCGCCGAGCTCAGCCTCCTCGTCGGGCCTGGCAACCTGGAGGAATCCCCGCGCAGCGCTCACGGGGGCCATGATGCGTCGAGCGCCCGCCGACGGCTCAGTTTTCTGCGCTCACTCCTGAAGGTCGACCTCCGCGACCCGGGCGCCGTCGTCAATGATGAAGTAGACGCGCACCCGAGTGCCGGGCTTGAGCGTGGCGACGGTGCCATGCTGCTGGTGGTCGAAGCCCAGCACCGGCGCGTCGAGGCTCACCTGGTAGGTCACCGGCCCGGCGCTCGACTGCACCACCAGCGTGGGGTGCTCGCCCGTGCGCACTGAGACCACCGTGCCCCAGTCGCACTTCATCGCCTCACTGACAGCAGCGCGCTGAGGTGGGGGGAACTGCGCCGAGGACAGCAGGAGCAGCGTGAGGAGCGGAGCCATGACAATGCCATAACGTCGCCGGCGGCCGCGACCATGATTGCCTCACCATGCCTCCATCGGTATTGCACTCCGGAACGGGATGTGACGGAACACGCCCCGCATGTCGCTGCTCGTTCTTCTCGCCCAGCTCCTCGCGCAGTCGCCACCAGCAGAGGTTCCCCCGACCACCATCGAGCTCGAGCTCTTCCCGCTGGTGTACGGCGAGTTCCAGGTGGCGCTCCACCGGGCTGGGAGCCGTTACACCGCCTTCGGCGCTCGGGCAGCGTTTCGTTCCGGACCCACCCTCTGGTCCCAACACCCGGAGAGCGCGTGGGCGGTCGCGCTGGAAGGTGAGGCTCGGGTCTTCCCGCTGGGGCATGCCCCGACCCAGCTCTTCGTCGAGCTCGGGTTGGGGGCGCTCCTCGCGTTCGAGCGAGGGAGCAGCGACCCCGCCAGCTCCTGGAGCCATCGGAACGCAGTGAGCTCGGTTTCGCTCGCCATGGGCTGGTGTTTCCTGTTCTTCGACCACTGGGTGGTAACCGTGCGTGCAGGCGTACAGGCGCAGTCGGGGGCCTTCTTCTCGGAGCAGGGGCATGACTCCGGGCTCATGCCGCCCATCGTTCCGCTGATCGGCATCGGCACCGGAGGTGCCCTGTGACGTGGCGCGCGGCGCTCATCGGAGTGGTGCTCCTGCAGGTCGCCACCGCCCACGCGGAACCTGAGGAGGCGCACGCGTACAATCCCGGGCAGCTCGGGCCCAACGCGCTCCCTCCTCAGCCCGGAGAGCCAGCGTGGATCCCGCTGACGCCGCAGCTGACCGTGGCGGTCGCCATGCAGCGGACCCAGTCGGTCCTCGGGGCCGACGACGCCTCGCTCACGATTCCCTTTCGAGTCGAGGTGCCCTTCGCCGGCCGCGCCTCGCTCATCGTCGAGGGTCAGCCCTTCGAGTGGTGGCTCGCCTCCGACGCGACCCGCTCGGTCTGGCAGCCCTCCTCGTGGAACGGCCTGAGCCAGGCCGACATCCGCATCGGAGGCAAGTTCCTGGTGTTCAACGGCGCCGGGCGTTGGCCCTCAGTGGCCATTCGGGCGCTCACCAAGACCACCACCGGCAAGAGCTTCTTCGACCATCGCTTCATCAACGCGCCGGCGTACCTCTTCGACGCTCTCTTCTCGCACCGCTTCACGCTCCCCGCTCTGTGGTTCGTCGACCTGTGGTTGAACGTCGGCTTCTTCGCCTGGCAACAGGGCCCGTACGGCCAGAATGACGCCGAGTCGTTCTCTGCCACCGTGCGCGCCGGGCGACCGGAGCTGACCGTGCTGCTCGAGGGGCGGGGCTACTTCGGCTGGCAGAAATGGGACAAGCCGGTCCAGTTGCAACTGTCCATCGACGTGCCGCTGGGGAGCATCACCGGCTTCATCAGTGCCACGGCCGGGCTGAGAGACCCCGCCTTCTTCGACGTGCGGGTCGGCATTCGCCTGGGCGAAGCGCTGAGGCCAACGCGGAGGGGTGATCTCGACGAGGGCTCGCCTCGGGCGATTCACGGGTTCAAGTCGGTATTCTTCACCAGTGACGCCGATTGACGCAGGGAGGCCTCGAGCCCCCTCCCTTGACTGGGCCCCATGGGTTGTGAGCGCTCCCTCGAGTAGACTCCTGCCCAGCAGCGCCGCGCGGTACCCCGCTGGACCCGCGACTCCACGCGCTCGGCAAGGAGTGGCTCATGTCTTCTCTCGCAGTCAGCATCGGAGACCAGGTCTTCCCCTCGGACGGAGCTGATGCCTTTGGCGCGGTCCGTCACATTCGAGCTCACGAGCTGGTGGTGAATGTCGAAGGAACGGGCGACCTCGTCGTGCCCTCTTCGGCCGTCAGAGCGACGCACGATGGGAAGGTCATCGTCGACGTCGCCCGGCTCCCCGGTGACGTGCAGCGGGCCATCGCCCGAGCGCGCTCCATGGAGAGCTCCTGACGCGCTAAGGTCTGCACGATGGTCGCGTGGAAGTCGTTTCGATTGAGCCGCGGAGGTCTCCTCCTCGCAGCGGCTCACCTCTGCCTCGCCGCCCTGCTCTCGCGGTCCTGGGTGTTCCCCAAATACCCGACCCTCGCGCTTCGCCTGGCCCGAGGCGAGCTCTCCAGCGCCCAGGTCGGAGACGCCAGCCCGGCCTACCTCCTGCTTCACCTCGCCCTCTCGCCCGACGCGGTGCGGTGGCTCCAGTGGGCGCTCGCCGGCGCCTCGGTCGTCCTCCTCTTCGAGCTCCTCGCGCGCCAAGCGAGCCCGGTGGCGGCCTGGGCCGGTGGCGCGCTCCTCGCCCTCTCCCAGTCGTGGCTCGTCTACGGCGCGGTGCTCGAGCCAGACCTCCTCATCGGCGTCGCGCTCCTCGTCGCGGTGGCGTTCCTCTCCCGGCCGCCCTCCGCGTCGTCGCTCGTCGGCGCGGGCCTGGCGCTCGGGCTCGCCACCAGCCTCCGGCCCACGGCCCTCGTCTTCGCGGCCTTCGCCTTCGGCTGGCTCGCTCTCCGGCGCACGCCACTCAAGACGCTGGCCTGGGGGCTGGGCGCCGGGCTCCTCGCCATGCTCGCCCCACCGGCGATGCTCCACCTCCGCGCTGGCCACGACGTCCGGGGGACGATGAGCGCGGGCCAGGTCTTCCACCAGTCGCACCGCCCCGAGTCCGTCGGCTTCGGCGGGGTGTTCCCGTCGCTGCTCAAAATCGTCGAGAGCCAGGCAGCCAGCGGCCCACACCCGCCCGACTTCGCTCACGAGCTGTACCGCGAGATGGCTCGGGCGAGCGACCCGTCGCGGGCCGCCGACGCCGACACCGAGCGGTACTGGTTCGAGCGCTCCATCGCCTTCCTCCGCCACGAGCCGGCCACCGCGCTCCGGCAAGAACTCGAGAAGCTGGTGTTCTTCGTCGCCCCGCCGGTGGGCGAGTACGACATCCCCGCGGTGCAGCCGCTCCTCGACCGGCCCAGCGGACTTCCCTTGAGGTGGCTGGCATTGCTGGCGGCCGGGGCCCTGCTCTCGCTGTGGGGGCCCCTTCGGCAGCTCGCCCTGCCCTGGGTTCTCCAGTGGCTCGCCGCGCTCTTCGTCGCCCTCACCTTCTACTTCACCGGGCGCTATGCCGTCGGCCTGGTGCCGGCGCTGGCGGCGCTCGGAGGCCTGGGCATCGCCTCGCTGGCCGACCTCCGTCGAGAGCCCACGCGTCTGGCCCTCCGGGGCCTCGTGGCCCTCGTGCCGCTGTCACTCCTCGCGCTGCCCGTGGTCCGCTGGGCCGACCGCATGGTGAGCCGGGTCGACGCGTTCGACTCCATCTCGAGGCGCCCGAGCCCGGTGGGCGACGACGCTTGGGAGCAAGCCAAGAAGAGCTACCTCGAGAGCCAGGCCGCGCTCCCCGACGTCTTCTGGCCCGCGGCGCCCCGAGGGGTGGGGCTTCAGGCCGATGAGCCGGAGACCGCGCGCCAGGCCGCCGAGACCGCGGTGTCGCGGTACGGCACCTCGAGCCCCGTTGACGCGACGCTGGCCGCCGGGCTGTGGGCCGCCGCGGGCCGCTGCGACGAGGCCCTGGCGCTGGCCCGAACGGCTGCGAGCACCGGCTTCCGCTGGGCCAACGGCGACTCGGTGATCGACCCTCGGGTCATCGCCAGCGACTGCCTGTTGTCGCTGGGACGGCGGGCCGAGGCGGTGCAAGAGCTCGAGGCGACCAACCGGCTCGCCCCGGGGAGGCTCGAGGTGCTCGCCCGGCTGCTCGCGGCGGGCGACACCGGCTCGGCGACCGACGTGGGTCGGTGGGAGCGGACGCTCTTCGAATACCACGACGAGGCGAGCGCCCATTACGCGCTGGCCCGAGCCCGCCGCCTGTGGGGCGACGCCGAGGGCGCTCTGGCCGACGCGACGTGGGTCTCGGAGCACTGGCCCGACGCGGCTCCCTTTTCCGAGGTGGAGCGGGCCATCACCCTCGTGACGCTCCAGCGACCCAGGGAGGCCGTGGAGGCCTGGCAGCGCTCGCTCGCCCTCTTAGCGCCGGTGCATGGGCAGGCCACCCTCGACGCGCTGGTGGCCTCGCTGACCCAGAGCACGGACAACCCGGCCGTCGCTGCCCTCGCGCTGGCCCACTGGCGAATGCGAGGCGACCGCGCTCGGGTGCGCACCATCCTCTCGACCCACCCGGAGCTCGCGGGACCCCGCGGCATGCTCCGTCCGCCTGGAGGGCCACCGAGTCCCCTGGAACCGTGATTCCTTCCAATTCTCCGCGGCTCTTTCGGCCGGCCTCTTCGTTGCGCCTCCGTCGAAATACCGACAAGTATTCCTCGTCGGCGCGCCTCGACTCCGGCCGAAATCCCTCGCGGAGATAATGAAAGGACCACGGATCCAGGGGACTAGGTGACTGGTGTGAAACGCGCTCGGTCGGCGTTTCACACCAGTCACCTTGAAAGCCATCCAACAGGATGAAAGTGTTGACCCGCCTTGCCGCCCTGCACCCTCTGGTACGGTGGCTGGCCTGACGAGGGCTCGAAGGTCGAACGGCGCAACGGAGGACCGCATGGCATCGCAGGACGAGGGATCGAACCCGAAGCCACCCCCAAAGCCCGCGGGCCCTGGCGCACCGAGGAGGACCGGGTCGGCCTTCGACTTGCAGCCCCTCGCCTCGAAGCCAGCCCCTCGTTCGCCGAGCGTGACGAACCTCCGCGCCGCTCAAGGCCCTTCGCGACCCGAGCTCACACCGGTGACTGGCCGAGCCCTGAGCCAGACCTCGGCCCGGGGCTTCCCTCCGGTGCTCACCAAGCGGCCTGACGCGCTGCGAAAGCACCTGTTGACCTCGGGCTTCGACGACGAGGAGCGGACGCAGATCGACGCGGTGCTGGGCCACGTGCAGCGCATCGACCACGAGCCCGACGAGGCTCCCGCGGGCCACGGCGAGACGTACGACGGAGTGACGCCAGCCGACGAGGTGTCCTCGACCGACACCTGGAAGGCCGTCAACGCTCCGGTGCAGAGCCGGGAGCGTCGCCGCTCGGCTCAGGTTCTGAGGACCGTCATCGACCAGTTCGCCGTCGGCCACAACCCGCGCTACACCCCGGAGAGCCCGACCAAGCCCCGAGCCCACGTCTTCGTGTGGGACGTTTCCCGGGCGATGAGCTGCGAGGTGCCACACTTCTTCGCCGGCCGGGAGGGCTCGTTGAGCCAGACGGTCGATTGGGTTCGCCGGGAGGGGCCGGTGAACGGGTGGCGCCGCCTCGACGCGACCACCGCTGCGGCCGCGGCCGATGGAGGAGAGCTCGTCCTCGCCATGCCCCGCGACGTCCGCAAGTGCCTGGTGGCGGTGGTGCGCCCAGGCGGCCTCGACCCCGATGGGCACCCGAGAGTCGCCAGCGCCAACGCCATGCGGGGGAACAACCTCGGCGTCCTCGAGGTGCTCGCCCGGCCCATCGAGTACTACGGCCACCGCTGAGGGGATCGCGTCGCCTATCGAGAACACTCAGTGTTTCGAGTGTGCGACGCACCCCCAGTCCCGAGCCGTGGCCGCCGAATCAGCGCTTCGAGTCGAGGAGCTCTCTCACTCGAACGAGCAGCTCGCGGGGCCTCACCGGCTTCTTGAGCAGGAGCGACCCATCATCGGGGTGCCGCGCCGCGGTCTCGGAGTAGCCCGAGACGAACAGCGCCTTGAGCCCGGGTCTGAAGGCCCGCATCTCATCGAGCGCCACCCGGCCGCTCTTCTTGGGCATGACCGCGTCGAGCACCGCGAGATCCACCCGCCCCTGGTGCTCGATGAACGTGCTCACCGCCTCGGCGCCGTCCTTGGCCTCGATGACGGTGTACCCGTGCTGTTCGAGGATCTTCCGGAACAAGCCGCGAATCGCCGCCTCGTCCTCGGCGAGCAGAATGGTCTCGTGGCCCCCAGGCACCGGCCCCTTCGCCGCGCCCTCCTTTTCCTGTTGGGTCAGGTCGACAGAGACGAGGGGCAGGTAGATCGTGAAGGTCGTGCCCTTGCCCGGCTGGCTCGAGCACTCGATGTGGCCCTGGTGTTGCTGGACGATGCCGTACACGATTGAGAGACCGAGCCCTGTGCCTCGCTCGACGCTCTTGGTCGTGAAGAAGGGGTCGAAGATCCGCTCGAGGAGGGCCGAGTCCATGCCGACGCCGGTGTCCGCCACGGTAATCACCGCGTACGGCCCCTCGCTCCCGAAGCCGTGGGCTTGCACGAAGTCGGCGTCGAGTACCCGCTGATCGGTCTTGAGGGTCAGCACGCCTCCCCCGGCCATGGCGTCTCGCGCATTGGTGGCGAGGTTGGTCAGCACCTGCTCGAGCTGCCCGTAGTCTCCCAGAACAGTCAGGGGTTCAGACGAGAGCTGGAGGCGCGTCTCGATGTCTTCGCCGATCAAGCGAAGGACCATCTTCTTCATGCCCTCGATGAGCTCGTTGATCAACAGGGGCTTCAGCTTGGCGGGCTCTCGGCGGCTGAAGATGAGGAGCGACCGGGAGAGCTGCGTCGCGCGCTCCGCCGCCCGGAGGACCTCCTCGAGGTCGGCCTGGTTCGGGTCGCTGGCGGGGAGGCGCGACTGCATCAGCTCACCGCAGCCCACGATGACGCAGAGGAGGTTGTTGAAGTCATGGGCCACACCACCGGCCAGCCGCCCGAGGGCGTCGAGCTTCTGAGCGTGGCGGAGTTGCTCTTCGAGCTTGACTCGAGCCTCCTCGGCCTTCTTCAAGTCAGTGATGTCTTCCTTCACCGCGAGGAAGTGAGTGATGACGCCTTGGTCGTTCTTGATTGGCGAGATGGTCGCCGTTTCCCAGTACAGGTCACCGTTCTTCTTCTTGTTTCGAAACACACCTCGCCACTGCCGCCCGGAGGTGATGGTGGCCCACAGGCGCTGGTACTCTTCCGGGCTCGTGTGGCCTGACTTCAGGAGCCGAGTGTGCTTGCCGAGGTACTCCTCGATGGCATAGCCAGTCGTGGCGGTGAACCGGGGGTTGGCGTACTCGATGGAGCCCTGCGGGTCGGTGATGACGACGGTGCTCACGCTCTGCTCGACCGCCCTGGAGAGCTTGCGCAGCTCGTCTTCGGCCCGCTTGCGACCCCGTCGATTCGCCGACTCCTCGAGCGCTCGGCGCACCGCGGGGGCCAGCCGGCTCAGGCGGGTCTTCAGCACGTAGTCGGTCGCCCCTGCCGTCAGACCCTCGATGGCGGCGTCCTCGCCCATCGTCCCCGAGACGAACAGGAACGGGACCTCGGGGCAGGTTTCGCGGGCCGAGCGCAGCGCCGCGAGGCCGTCATAGGCCGGCAACCGGTAGTCGGCGAGGATCAGGTCGAACTCGTCGGCGAGCAGCGTGGCCTCGAACGTGAGGCCACTCTGCACCCAGGTCACCTGGCAAACGATGCCACCTTCCTCGAGTTGGGCCTGCACCAGCTCCCGGTCGGCTGGGTCGTCCTCGAGGTGGAGAATCCGAGTCACCTGCGCCATCGGGCACCTTCCTTTGGCCTTCGCGGTTGTCACCGACCAGCGGTCCGCCACGCGGAGCCCCTGCGGGATCATAACGCCTTCGTTCCTCCCGCGTCCGAATGCGCGGGGGACGCCGGCAGGGGCTCTGCTGGTACGCCACCTCGATGCGCGTGCCATGGACGTTGATCGGGTCCACCGTGCACGACGGGTTGGTGGCCGGACAGCCCGTACCCGTGCACCCGCGGGCTGACGTGGCCGTGCCGGTGCCCTTGAAGGTGCTGGCCCGCTCGAAGACGAAGGCAAACTGGCTCTGAGTGGTGATGCTGGTGTTCGAGCTCGTGGTGGTCGTCGACCGGTTGGTGACGAAGGTCCACCCCTTGCTGCCGTGGGTCCCCGACAGCACCCCACCGACGGTGACCGACGGGGCCGCCCCGAGGTCGATGGTCAGCGGCGACGAGGTGACCTGCAGGAAAGCCTCACCGTCGGGGCCGTCCCACGCCTCGACCCGCATGAGCGTCGAGGGCGCCGCGTTCACCGTGGTGCTCGGCCCCGTGCCGTTGGCGTAGCAGCTTTCCGGCACGGAGAAGGCATCGAGCACCAGGTTGTAGACCTCGGGCGCGGCGGGACCTCCGCAGGCCGAGAGGGCGAGCAACACGGCAACGAAGGTGTGCTGTTTCATGACCTCGTTGAATCAACTCGCCAGCGCGCAGGCCAGCGAGAAACGCTCGGTCAGCGCCGCCGGGCTGAGAGCGCCGCGTGCACGCCAGTCCAGAAGTCGAGCCGCGCTTGGAGCGCTCGCTGCGCGGCGTCCTCCGCCTCGGCCAGGAGCACCGCCGAGCCTTGACAGACCTCGTTCAGCATCTCGAGCGAGAGCGGCCCGTGAAAGTCTTCGTCGAGGTGAATGTGGCGGTCGAGGTAGTAATGGAACGCAGGCGCCTGGTCCTTGCCGATCTTCAGCTTGCCCAAGAGCGCGCGGAACATTCCGGGGATGATCTGCTCTCGCCCCAGCGCAAAGGCGGCGGCGATGAGGTGCGGTCTCCCGCTGTCGATGAAGCCGAAGGTCTTCCGCATGAACTCGAGGGAAGCCACGGGTGCCAGCGGGCGCTCGAAGGCCACGGCCACCCCCTGGCTGGCGGCGAGCGCGGTGAGCTCGAGCGGCCCCGACACGTCGACGCCGACCTCGGCCATCGCCTGGCAGTACAGCTCGAAGTGGCTGGCGTAGGTCACCTCTCCGTGAGGCCCAGGGAGGCCGAGGTCCGACTCCTCCTCGAGCGTGATGACATTGATGAACCGGCGCACCGACGGAGTGCCAATGGGTACCCACGGGGCCTTGGCCGGTGCCAGCACCGCTTGGAGCGACTTCAGCAACGACATGAAGTCCCAGACTGAATAGACGTGGTGGGCCATGAAGGTCTTCAGGTCCTCCAGGCTCTCCAGCGCCGTATAGACGGGGTGGTTGTTCAGCTGCTCGCGAAGAGCGGCGATGGACGAGAGTCGGAAAGTCTTCGACATGCTCACTCGCTACCCGAGATGGCCCGCGGTGTCATGATTTCCATGCGCGGTCGAACACGCCCCGCGCCCCGCCGCCGTCAGAACCGTGACAGGTGCGGTCCGATGGCAGGCCACGCCGGGGGGCACTACGCATTTCCACGTGAGGATCGAGACCGCGCACGAGGCCACTCCTGGAGACCCCAAGCTCAGCCTGAGAAGCCGAACGGTGTTGCTCCTCGGCACCCTCATCTCGGCGGCCTTGCTCGCCATCGTGGTGCGCGGCATGGCGGAGCATCGGAGCGCGCTCCAGACGCAGATCGTCGAGGGCGCTCGCATCGTCGCTGGCGCGGTGCACCAGGGCATCGTGTACCCGATGATGGAAGGTGACGGGCAGGTGGTTCGCAACCAGCTCGTGTCGCTGCGCAAGGACCTCCGCGGCGGCGACGTGGTGGTCTACGGCCACGAGAAGCACACGGCCACCTACGCCTCGCGCCCCGAGCTCGAGGGGGTCGACTTCCGCCAGAGCGTGAGCACCCCCACCCTGGTGACGGCCCTCGAGCGGGCGCTCCTCTCGGGCACCTCGACCAACGACGTCTTCGAGGAGACCCACGGCGGCCGCCGGTACGTCACGGTGCTGCGCATGATGCCCAACGACGAGGCCTGCCATCACTGCCACAACGAGCCCCAGGAGCAGAAGGGCGCGGTGGTGCTGGTGCGCCAAGACGTGGAGGATGCCTATGTGGGGCTGGCTCACGAGACCGAGCGCAGCGTCATCTACGGCCTCCTCGCCTGTTTCGGTGTGGTGGGCATCGTGGCCCTCCTCGTCTCCCGCGTGGTGATTCGCCCGGTGAACCAGGTGGTGGAGCGGCTGGCCGGCGACTCCGACGCGGTGCTTCGATCGGCGGACGCGACCGCGGGCACCAGCCGGGCGGTGGCCGAGGGCGCTTCGGAGCAGGCCAAGAACCTCGCCGAGGTCTCGGACACGCTGGAAGAAATCACCTCGGCGACCCGGGGCACCGTGGACAGCTCGGTGCGCGCCGAGGCGCTCCTCAAGGAGGCCCGCGCGGCGGCCAGCCACGCCGATCGCGACATGGCCGAGCTCAAGGAGGCCATGAAAGACATCACCCTGGCGAGCGAGGAGACCTCGCGGGTGGTGAAGAGCATCGACGACATCGCCTTCCAGACGGGAATCCTCGCGCTCAACGCCGCGGTGGAGGCGTCGCGAGCGGGCCAGGCCGGGGCGGGCTTCGCCGTGGTGGCCGCCGAGGTGCGCAACCTCGCGCTCAGGGCTGCCGAGGCCGCCAAGGAGACCTCCGCTCGCATCGAGGCCACGGTGGCGCGGGTGCGCTCGGGAGCCGAGCTCGTCAAGCGCACCGGCAAGGACTTCGGAGAGGTCACCCGCCGCACCAACGAGGCCGCCGTGCTCTCGGAGCAGATTGCCTCGCTGTCTCGCAAGCAAGCCGACGGCATCGCCCGGGCCAACGAGGCTGTCGCGCGCATCGATCGAGTGGTGCAGGCCAACGCCGCCGCCGCCGAGGAGACCTCGAGCGCCGCGGTCGAGCTCGACCAGATGGCCGGCGCCATGAAGACCGCCGTCGAAGCGCTCGCCCTCGTCGTCGCCTGACCTCCGCGCACGCACTCGAGCCTTGTCGTCGACGGAGTCAAAAGGGAAATGGACGGTTACAAGAAAGAGCTCACGGAAGACGAGCTGGAAGGAATTCTTCAATACATCCGCGGCCTCCAGCAGGAGCGCAGCGGAGCCCCCGGGCTCGGTCGATCGAAAGGTGGTGCGAGCCCCTCTGTGGATGAGTAGTTTTCTGCCCCCATGACATTCTCGAAGAAGGTCCTGGAGCTCGATCGAGGAGTCGAAGTGGCCCGAATCTCCGCCTGGCTGAAGGCGGAGGTCATGGGGACGCTCAAAAAGCGCGGGGTGGTGCTCGGGTTGTCGGGCGGCATCGACAGCTCGGTGTGCGCCGCGCTGGCGGTCAAGGCGCTGGGCAAAGACAAGGTCTTCGGCATCTTCATGCCGGAGCGCGACTCGGCCGACGAGTCTCTCGAATTGGGGCAGCTCCTCGCCAACTCCCTCGGCATTCAGGCGGTGACCGAGAACATCGCCGCGGCGCTCCATGGTGCCGGCTGCTACGCCCGCCAAGAAGAGGCCATTCGCACGGTGTTCCCCGAGTACGGCCCGGGGTGGAAGAGCAAGCTGACGCTCCCGTCGATCCTCGAGAGCGATCGACTCAATGTCTTTCAGTTGACCGTGCAATCACCCCAAGGTGAGACCCAGACCGGGCGCATGCCGCTGGGGGGCTACCTGCAAGTGGTGGCGGCCACCAACTTCAAGCAGCGAGTGCGGAAGATGGTGGAGTACTACCACGGCGACCGGCTCAACTACGCGGTGGTGGGCACGCCCAACCGCCTCGAGTACGACCAGGGCTTCTTCGTCAAGAACGGCGATGGGGCGGCCGATCTCAAGTCCATCGCCCATCTCTACAAGACCCAGGTGTATGCGTTGGCCGAGACCCTCGGCGTTCCCGAGGAGATTCGCCGCCGACCGCCCACCACCGACACCTACTCGATGCCCCAGACGCAGGAGGAGTTCTACTTCGCCCTGCCCTACGACCGAATGGATCTCTGCCTCTGGGCCGTGAACCACGGCATCGGCGCCGAAGCCGTGGCGCCAGAGGTCGGGTTGACGGCCACGCAGGTGGAGCGCGTCTTCAAGGACATTCACGCCAAGCGCCGGGCGACCCGCTCCGGGCACCTGCCACCCATCTTGGTAGAGCCGATCTTCAACGAAGCCTTCACGCTGTGACGAGGCGACCATGAAAGGGTTCCCTCCTCCGCCCGCGCTGCACCTGTCGGCCACGCCGATGCTGCACGACTTTCTCGAGGCCTCGGCGCTCAGGCTCCCCGACAAGGTCGCCCTGGTGTGCAAGGGCGCGCGGGTGACGTACGGAGAGCTCGATCGCCAGGCCAACGCGCTGGCCCACGCCCTCGTCGAAGCGGGCGTCGAGCGCGGCGACCGAGTGGTGGTCTTCGGCGACAACACCGTCGAGACGGTGGTGGCCTTCTGGGCGACCTTGAAGGCCAACGCCATCGTCAGCGTCATCAACCCGCTGACCAAGCATGACAAGCTGACGTACTACCTGAATGACTGCCGGGCCAAGGTGATGGTCACCGACATGCACCTGGCATCGGTGTTCAACGAGAGCGTGGCGAAGGCGGAGCATCTCGAGCGAGTCATCATCAGTGGCGCGCTGGTCGACGAGCGCCTCTCCAACGTGAAGGGGCTCACCGGGTTTGCCCAAGCCATCGAGCGAGGCCACGCGGTAGGCCAGAACCGCCCGCCCCCACGGCGCTGTATCGACGTCGACCTCGCCGCCATCATCTACACCTCGGGGAGCACCGGCGACCCCAAGGGCGTGATGATGACCCATCGGAACATGGTGACGGCGGCCACCTCCATCTCGACCTACCTCGAGATGGTGGAGCGCGACGTGGTGCTGGGCGTGCTGCCGTTGGCGTTCGACTACGGGCTGTACCAGCTCATCATGACCTTCCGGGTGGGCGGGCGGCTGGTGCTCGAACGCAGCTTCGCCTTCCCCGCGCAGGTCTTGAAGGTGATGGTCGACGAGAAGGTGACCGGCTTCCCCGGGGTGCCGACCATCTTCGCGGTGCTGGCCGAGATGAAGCAGCTCTCGGGGTTCGACCTCTCGACCATCGCCTTCGTCACCAACACCGCAGCGGCCCTGCCGGTCAAGCACATCACCATGCTCCGCGCCCTGTTTCCCAAGGCGCGGGTGTACTCGATGTATGGACTGACCGAATGCAAGCGTTGTACATATCTGCCACCGGAGGACATCGATCGCAAGCCGACCAGCGTGGGCATCGCCATTCCCAACACCGAGCTGTGGCTCGTCGATGAAGCGGGCCAGCGGGTCGGCCCCAACGTGGTGGGCCAGCTCGTCATTCGGGGCGCCACGGTGATGAAGGGCTACTGGGAGAAGCCCGACGCCACGGCGGCCAAGCTCAAGCCCGGGCCGGTGCCGGGCGAGCAGGTGCTGTGGACCGGCGACCTCTGCCGTCTCGACGAAGAGGGCTACCTGTACTTCGTCGGGCGCATGGACGACATCATCAAGTCCCGAGGCGAGAAGGTGGCGCCCAAGGAGGTCGAGACGGCGCTGATGAACATCGCCGGGGTGAAGGAGGCCGCGGTCATCGGCGTGCCCGACGAGCTCCTCGGCCAGGCGGTGAAGGCCTTCGTGGTGCTCGAGCGCGGGGTGCAGCTCACCGACAAAGAGGTGATGAAGGAGTGCCAGAAGCGGCTGGAGAACTTCATGGTCCCCAAGGAGGTCGTCTTCGTGGCTGAGCTGCCGAAGACCACCACGGGGAAGATCAAGAAGACGGGGCTCCTATGAGCGAGAACGAGGCGCAGCCCGACGTCGCCGAGGCCTGGGCCACGGGGCACGTCAGCTTCATGGGGGTCGAGCTCGAGGTCGGCCCGGGGGCCCTGGTGCCGCGAGTGGAGACCGAGCTGGTGGGCGGGGCGGTGGTGAAGCTCCTCGAGGCACTGGCCGGGGCGCCCTTCGTCATCGACATGTGCTGTGGGGCGGGCAACCTGGCCTGTGCCATCGCCGCCAAGGTGCCGACGGCCACGGTGTGGGCGAGCGATTTGACCGATGGGTGCGTGACGCTGTCTCGCCGCAACGTGGAGCGGCTGGGGCTGTCGAAGCGAGTGCGGGTGTTCCAGGGCGACCTCTTCGAGCCCCTGCGCGCCGAGGTGCCCACGGGGAAGGTCGACGTCATCGTGTGCAACCCTCCGTACATCTCGACCGGCAAGCTCGAGACCGACCGCAAGACGCTCCTCGAGAACGAGCCGAGGGAGGCCTTCGATGGAGGCCCCTACGGTCTTTCGATTCATCAGCGCGTCATTCGCGAGGCGGTGGAGCTGCTCAGGCCAGGAGGCTCGTTGGCCTTCGAGTTCGGCCTGGGCCAAGAGCGGCAAATGAAGGCCCTGTTTGATCGCTCGAGGGCCTACGGTGAGGTCCGGTTCCTCAACAACGCCGCGGGAGCTCCGCGGGCGGTCGTCGCGACGAGGCCGTAGTCGAAACAATGGGGGTGCACGGTGGAGACCAAGGAACAGATTCGACAGTTCATCATCAACAACTTCTACGTGGCTGACGCGGCCACGCTCAAGGACGAGCAGTCGCTCCTCGACGCGGGCATCGTCGACTCGACCGGCGTGCTCGAGGTCATCGCGTTCATCGAGCGGGAGTTCTCCATCACCGTGGCGGACGCCGAGATGCTGCCCGAGAACCTCGACTCCATCGCCAACATCACCAGGTTCGTCGAGAAGAAGAGGAAGAAGTAGCCGCCCACGGAGGTCGACCATGTGCGGCATCGCCGGCATCGTGAACCTGAAGAGCGGACGTGCGCCGACCTCGCGTCAGACGCTCGCCCGCATGGCCGGGGCCCTCGAGCACCGCGGCCCTGACGAGTTCGGAGTCTACCGCGACGCGCGGGTGGGGCTGGCCCATGCCCGACTGTCCATCATCGACCTCTCCACTGGCCAGCAACCCCTGTCCAATGAAGACGGCACGGTGTGGATTGTCTTCAACGGGGAGATCTTCAACTACCTCGAGCTCAGAGATGAGCTGGCGCGGCTGGGGCACCACTTTCGCACCAAGAGTGACACCGAGGTCATCGTCCACGCGTGGGAGACGTGGCGCGAAGGGGCCTTCGAGAAGATGAATGGGCAGTGGGCCGTGGCGCTGTGGGACACCAAGGACCAGACGTTCGTGTTGGCGCGAGACCGGGTCGGGGTACGGCCGCTGTATTGGGCCGAAGATGGCGGTCGGATTCTCTTCGGCAGCGAAGTGAAGGCCCTGTTCGCGGGGGCGCCGGAGTTGCGCCGGGCGATCGACCCAGTGGGCCTCGACGAGACCTTCACCTTCTGGACGGTGGTGCCGCCGCAGACGGTGTTCCACGGCATCAAGGAGCTGGAGCCGGGGCATGTTCGGGTGTGGCGGCGTGGTGAGCTCGTACACGATGTGGAGTGGTACCGGCCCGTGTACCCCCAGGGCGCCGAGGGCCGATTCCAAGGCACGCTCGACGAGGCCATCGAGGCGCTGGAGGCCGCGCTGGAGCAGGCGACCACGCTGCGCATGGTGCGAGCCGACGTGCCGGTGGGCAGCTACCTCTCGGGTGGGCTCGACAGCTCACTGGTGGCGGCCCTGGCCAAGCGGGCCAAGCCCTCGGGGTTTCGCACCTTCTCGCTGCGCTTCGCCGACGCGGAGTACGACGAGACACCGTACCAGCGGGCGATGGTGGAGCGACTGGGCACCGAGCACTCGGAAATCGTCGTCAACCGGGCCGACATCGCAAGTGTCTTTCCCCAGGTCATTCGTTTCACCGAGCGGCCGATCCTCCGCACTGCCCCGGCGCCGCTGTTTCTGTTGTCGAAGCTGGTGCATGAGCACGGCATTAAGGTGGTGCTGACTGGTGAGGGCGCCGACGAGATGCTGGCGGGGTACGACCTGTTCCGCGAGGCGAAGGTGCGGCGGTTCTGGGCCCGTTCGCCCAAGTCGAGCTGGCGGCCGAAGCTACTCGAGCGGCTCTATCCGTACCTGGCGCGCTCGCCGGTGACGCAGCAGGCCGTCACCCGGCAGTTCTTCGGGCGAGGGCTGGAGCGCGCCGGGGCTCCCGGGTTCGGCCACGACACCAGGTGGAACGGGACGGCGGCGTTGAAGCGCCTGTTCCACCCCGGGGTGAAAGCGGCGGTGAGCGACCACGACTCGGTGGCGCGGTTCCTCTCGACGTTGCCTCCGGAGTTCGAGCGATGGGACTCGCTGGCGAAGGACCAATACATCGAGGTGCGGACGCTGCTCTCTGGGTACTTGCTGTCATCGCAGGGAGACCGAATGTTGATGGGCAACAGCGTGGAGGGCCGCTTCCCCTTCCTCGACAAGGACGTGATGGCCTTGGCCAACAGCCTGCCCTCCTCGTTCAAGCTCAAGGTGCTCGACGAGAAGCACGTGCTCAAGCGGGTGGCGCGGGGGCTGGTGACCGAGGAGATTCTGAAGCGACCCAAGCAGCCGTACCGGGCGCCTGACGCGCTGTCGTTCGTCGGCGCCGAGCGTCCGGCCTGGGTCGATGAGATGCTCAGTGAGAGAGCCCTCAAGGCCGCGGGGCTGTTCGACGAGCGGGCGGTGGGGCAATTGTGGACCAAGTGCCGGGAGCGGAAGGCTGACGGGCAGTTCTCGAACTCCGACAATATGGCGATGGTCGGGGTGCTGTCGGCCCAGCTGCTGCACGCGCAGTTGGTCACTGGGGCGCCGTCGACGAAAGAGGCGCCGCTCAAGACACTGATTGAGCGGTGACCGGCGTCGCACCTGGCATTCGACCTCTCCCACTGATAGGCAATAGGCTCCGGAAACATGCACTTCAGGTCATCAGCCTGCTCGGGCTGGAGAGGGGCTCGGCCCGGCGACGGGGGGTTCGTCCTCCAGCTCGTCTGCAACGACGGACGCCAGTCGACTCGCCACTGGCGATGGCGTTCGGGTGACGCGGCGGAGACCGACCTGCTCACCGACACCGAGGGCGAGATCGAGGTGGTGGTCCGGGCCAAGCCAACCTGGGACGAGCGGGCGGCGGCCTACAGCGACGCCTTCCACAGGTCGCGGCTGCCGGCGCTGGTCGGACGCTACGTGGGGCCCGATGGCACCGTGCTCAAGGTCGACGGGACGGGCCATGCCCGGCTGGGAGGCCTCCGGGTCGAGGCGTATATCTCCGAATGTGTCTCCGAGGACCGGCCGGAGCACGGAAAGACGGGGTGTCTTATGCTTTGGCCCAAGAAGGCCGTCGGTCAAGCGGGCGAGTGGCTCATCCGCCCCGAGGGCAAGACGCTCACCCTCGTCCAAGGTGTGTGGGCCTTCGAGACGATCGGCGTCTGGCCGGGGGGCTTCGACGTCTTCGACGGTGGGCTGGTGCTGAAGCGTGCGCGGTGAGCCCGTTCCTCGACTCCGTCAAGCACCGCCAGAACGCAGGCAAGAAATCCGAGTGCCGAGGGTAGGCTCCCCAGATGGCTGAAGATCCCGTCGAGACCCAGGAACTGCGCGAACAACTCGAAGAGGCCCGTGAGTTGGCCCGAGAGGGTGGCCAGCGCTGGACCGTCTACCTTTCCCTGTCCACGGCAATCATCGCCGTGGTGGCGTCGGTGGCCTCCCTCAATTCTGGGGCCAACGAGAGCCAGGGGCTGCTGGCAAAGAACGAGGCCATCCTCGCCCAGTCGCGGGCCAGCGATCAGTGGGCCTACTTCCAAGCCAAGGGCACCAAGGCCGCGGTCTTCGAGGTCCAGGCCGAGGTCGCCGAGAACCCCGAGCTCAGGGCCAGGCTGGAGGCGCGGCAGAACCATTACAAGGCAGAACAGAAGGAGATCGAGGCCGAGGCTAAGAAGCTCGAGCAAGAGGTCAAGGAGCGCGACGAGGAGAGCGAGGGCTTCTTCCACCGGCACCACCGCTTCGCAATGGCAGTGACCATCTTTCAGATCGCCATTGCCCTCTCGGCCATCGCCGCCCTCACCCGACGCCAGCCCATGTGGTGGCTGAGCATGGTCGTCGGCGCGAGCGGTCTGGTGTTCCTCGCCAAGGGCTGGGGCCTGCTGGGTGGGTAGCCAGCCCAAAGACGGTCGGGCCTCGAGGCTCAGCGAGGCCAGTGCAGCACCAACCCATTCGCCCCCACCACCAGGCGCACCGACACGCCGTTGAAGACGAGGCCGACGAGGACGAGCGCCGAGCGGAGGAGCCGCTCGAACTTGGCGGTCGGCTCGTAGAACCACGCGCCGGTGACGTTCTCCTGAGCCGCTCGACGTCGCTCATGGGCTCGGGCTCCGGAACCCTGCGCGCTCGAGGAACTCTCTGAAGGAGATGGTGACTCGGTTTCGCTCGTTCGCTGAAATCTGCGCGACCCTGAGGTCCACACGGGTGGGCCCGACAGTCAGCGGGCGTCGCGGTGGCGGGCGGGGCACGTGCCGGAAGGCGACGACAACGCCGACCACCCGGTGCCGCGGAAGTGGCTGGGGGTCAAGCGCATCGGCGCCTGCTTGCCATTGCTGGTGGTGCACGGCTCCATGGCTTCCCTCGGTGGGATGGAAGTGATGAACACCGCCCTCCAACTGTGTGAGGGCTCGAGCCGAGGGCGGCTCCTCATCGTCGTCCACAGAGGGCCGGAGCGTGCCCTTCAACTCCACGAAGCAGACCCATACCACGTCGTCGAGCGTCCCGATCACGACTGCATCGGGATGCCGCTCGCCTTGCCGCCAGCCGCCGCCGGTGACGTCGAGTCGGTAGCTCGCCAGCGGCTCGTCTCCCTCGAGCACGAGTGCCTGCCTGGTGCGCGGGTCCTCGACCAAGGCGCGCCAGACGCCCTTCCGGGGTGGCGGCGGAGCGTCGTTGAGAAGCGAGCCCAGGTATTCCACGGGCGATCAGCTCTCGGCTGGAAGCAGGGAGGCGATGTGGTTCAACTCGGTCGAGAGCTCGTCGCCGATCGACCCCAGCTCTCGCTCGTCGATGAAGGCTCGCTTCTCGTCAACGAGTTGTCGAGGCGCCTTGTCTTGGGTGAAGGCATAAACGGAGACATCCTTGGCTGCGAGGCGAAAGCGTGGATCCGGGACCGCGGAGCTCGAGGTTGTCTTGTCGAGGAGTCCAGCCTGAAGAAGGTTGTTGAGTGTGTAGAGGACGCTCAGCGAATGCGTGGTGATGACCACCCGCATGCCGCTGTTCACGAAGAGGGCGCACATCTTGACCAGCTCGCGCTGGGCCGAAGGGTGGAGGTGGATTTCGGGCTCCTCGATGTACAGCGTCAACTCGTCGGCGACGTCTCCCTTGCCTCGGAGCGAGAACAACGTGCGCCCGATGAATCCGATGGACCAGTTGGCTCGCTGGCCGGACGATGCCATGTCGAGATCGAAGGTGAGCTTCGAGCGCGCTGCGTCCTGCATCACCCACTTCCACTGGTCGCCAAGCCGCCCGGCAGCCCCGCCCAGAGCGGCGGCGTTCAGTTCGTCGACCAGCCGACCTTCAGCCGTCGGGGGCCGGTTCTTGCTCCAGCCAGCCGCCTCGACGACAGCGTATTGGTCGAGCCACTGCGCGAAGAGCGTGAAGGTGATAGGCAACGACAACACCTGCTGGCTGACCGCGGTGTGGAGCTGCGACATCATCATTCGCTCGGTCGGGAAGAAGACCGCGTTGTGGGTGGGCTTCTTGGCCCTCAGACCTTCGAGATACTTCGTCGTGGCCTTGCCGACGACGACTTGTCGATTGTTTCGGTAGGCGCGGAACTCGAGAGCCTCGGGCATCTTTCCGAAACCCTCGAAGCCCTTGCCCCGTCGCCACTGAATGTGGACGCGCTTGTTGGCAAAGGTGGCGAACCGCCGGCTACTGGAGCGAAGCTGGTCGAGCACTTCGCCGAAGAGTGCCTGGGCCGTGAGCCGGGACCCGCCACGGCGACCTCCGACCAGGGCCATCAGGAACGGGAGCTCCTCAAACGCAAACAGCGTCTGGGCGACGAGCGACTTCCCGGTGCCCTGACGTCCGATGAAGACCGTCATCGGCTTGATGGAGAGCTCGCACTTTGGCACTGGCCCGAGGGCGCCGCTCACGATGCGGAAGGAGTCGGGTGGCCGGTGAGCGCGTGGGTTGCTCATGATGCGCCCCAGGATTCGTCAGGTTGGTCCACAAGGGAAGAGAACTTCACCTCGAGCTCCTCGCGTTCGGCGAAGGTTGAGGGGAGGGGGCTGCGATCCTCCGAAATAGCGATGGTTCGATGACATCTCCTGGGTGACGTGCCGGATGGCCGTCCAGACATAGGTCTCGAGGTGCTGGAGGAGCTGGCGGGTCGAAGTCGGTGGTTCATCCCCGCGGTCGTCCAATCAGGATGTTGCACGCAGCCCCCCTTCCCCTTGGCTGAAGCCGTCCTTGACCCTCAATCGTTGTAAGCGTATATATTCGCTTACAAGGAGCTGGGTGTTCGTGGTGAGGAGGCTTCGAGCCGCCCCCGCGTTCCCTCGACTCCTCACTTTTTCCCTCATCGCGAGTTCGGCCACAGCTACACCATCCCCTCCGGGCTGAGCCGGCTCTCACCGCAGCAGAACGCTTCGTCGAGTGGGCCAACCGCACATACTGCGATCCCGACGTGCGAATTCGTACTTCGGGAGAGCCATCTCTTGCAGCGGGCTGGATGTCCTCGGCCGAGCCCGACGCGGACGGGCCCGAGTGCTGGTCAACGGCGATCGTCCTTCGCGCGGCCAAGGCGATGAAGCGCGCCATCGAAGCCGGGGCGGCACGCGCCGTGCAGGAAGTCCTCGCGCCCAACGCCGTGGCTTCGGAACCAAGAGCGTGGGACGAGCTCATTATCAATACACGAGTGCGCGAGCGACTCGAGGCTCCCCGCGTGCGCTCGGCGGTTCTCGCCGGACCTCCAGGGACTGGCAAGACAACGCTCATGAAGAGTCTCGCGACAAGAACGGGAGCGAAGGATGAACTGGTAACGATTGCCCCTGACTACCTCACGGCCGGGGGCGTGGCGCACCTCACGGGTCGGCTCAAGCACGTCTTCCTTCTGCTCTCGCTGCTCAAGCGCGGGGTCATTTTCTTCGACGAGATCGACGAACTCTTGCTGGAGTGTGGACGGTCACCCAGATCCGCG